>NZ_JBHUUV010000006.1:0-302406 GCF_042670885.1 Streptomyces sp. NPDC057136 | reverse complement strand
GTCGCAAAGCGTAGAGGCTTCCCGACCCACCCGCCGTTCCGCTGTGACGTGTGTCAGCCGGCGACGGTCGCCGTCGCGGCGGTGAAGCGTGCCTGGACGTCGGCCCAGTCGACCAGGTCCCACAGCTTGGCGACGTAGTCGGGGCGGACGTTCTTGTACTGCAGGTAATAGGCGTGTTCCCAGGCGTCGAAGACCAGCAGCGGGACGCTTCCCTGGCCGACGTTGCCGTGGTGGTCGTAGACCTGCTCCACGATCAGCCGGCGGCCCAGCGGCTCCCAGGCCAGCACGCCCCAGCCCGAGCCCTGCACGGACGAGGTGGCGACGGTGAGCTGCTTCTTGAACGCCTCGAAACCACCGAGGTGCTCCTCGATCGCGGTGGCCAGCACGCCGTCGGGGCGGTCGCCGCCGTCCGGGGAGAGGTTCTGCCAGAAGATCGAGTGCAGGACGTGCCCGGAGAGGTTGAACGCGAAGGTCTTCTCCAGACCGACGAGCCCGGCCGGAGGGATCACGTCCTTGTCGCGGAGCTCGGCGATCTGCTCCAGCGTGTCGTTGGCGCCCTTGACGTACGCGGCGTGGTGCTTGGCGTGGTGCAGCTCCAGGATCTCGCCGGTGATCGCGGGCGCGAGCGCGGAGTAGTCGTACGGCAGGTCCGGGAGAGCGTAGGTGCCCATCAGGCACGGCCCCTTTTCGGTAGTGGGTGATCTTCAGGGACCCACCCTAGGCTGTTATTGCGAGTTACTTGCAACAACGATCCAGATGCAACACTATGGATTCGGGCGGGGCCGACCCGTCAGCTTTCGCGAGGCCGGCACCTCGGCGTGCTGCCCTTCCGACAGGTGATCGTCTTCCACCGGCGCCCGCCGGCCCGGTCGGCCCCGCTCACTCCTCTCCCGGCTTTCGGTCCTCCGTGGGTCAGCCGTCGAGTTTCGTGGCGAACTGCTCCAGTGCCTCGACGACCAGCGCGTGATCCTCGGCCTGCGGCAGACCGGAGACCGTGACCGAGCCGATCACGCCCGCGCCCTCGACCGCGATCGGGAACGAACCGCCGTGCGCGGCATAGACGTCCGGGTTCAGGCGCGAGGACTCCTCGAACGTGGTGCCCTTCGCCCGGAAGCGGGTGCCGACCAGGTACGAGCTCTCCGCGTACCGCTCGACGACCCGGCGCTTGCGGTCGATCCAGGCGTCGTTGTCCGCGGTCGAACCGGGCATCGCCGCGTGGAACAGCTGCTGGGCGCCGCGCCGGATGTCGATCGCGACCGGGGCGTGCCGGGCGCGCGCCAGCGCGACGAGCAGACCGCCGAGCGCGTGCGCGTCGTCGTAACCGAAGTGCGGCAGCGTCAGCCTGCGCTCCTGGGCGATGAGCTCGGAGATGGTCGGAGCGGTGGGGCTCATACGGAGTGCTCCTCGGTGGGGTGGGGGAGAAGGGTCACGGAGGTGCCCTCCCGCGCGGAGCGGCGGGCGGCCTCCAGGACGTCCAGGGTGGCCGCGGCCTGGAGAGCGGTCACCGGGTTCTCGCCGGTGCCGCGCAGGGCGGCGGTCACCGCCGCGTAGTACGCGGGGTAGTCGCCGGGGAGCGAGCGGACCGGGGTGCCGCCGCCGGTCAGGGGCGACTCGCCCGATCCGACCCGGCCCCACAGCTCCTGCGGCTCCTCGCCCCAGGGCTCGCCCGCGGCGGGGCGCAGGCCCTCGCGGAGGGCGGCCTCCTGCGGGTCCAGGCCGTGCTTCACATACCCGGCCGCGGAGCCGAGCACCCGGAAGCGCGGGCCGAGCTGGGCCGTGGTGGCGCTGACGTAGAGGTGCGAGCGCACCCCGTTGGCGTGCGTGATCGCGATGAAGGTGTCGTCGTCGGCCGAAGCACCCGGACGGCGTACGTCACACTCGGCGTACACCTGCACCGCCGGGCCGAACAGGGTGAGCGCCTGGTCGACGACATGGCTGCCCAGGTCGTACAGCAGCCCGCCGATCTCCAGCGGGTCGCCGGACTCGCGCCAGCCGCCCTTGGTCTGCGGACGCCATCGCTCGAACCGGGACTCGAAGCGCTGTACGTCGCCGAGCTCGCCGTCGGCGATCAGGCGGGCGAGGGTGCGGAAGTCGTTGTCCCAGCGGCGGTTCTGGAAGACCGAGAGCAACAGACCGCGCTCGTCGGCGAGCGCGGCGAGCTCCCGCGCCTCGGCGGCGGTGCCCGCGATCGGCTTGTCCACGACCACCGGCAGACCGGCCTGGAGCGCGGCTGTCGCGAGCGCGACGTGGGTCTTGTTGGGGGAGGCGATCACGATCAGGTCGAGCTCGTCCGCGCGGGGCCAGAGCTCGTCGGGCGAGGCGGCGAACCGTACGTCCGGGCACTCGGCGCGGGCCTGCGCCCGCCGCTCCTCGTTCGACGTGACGACCGTGTCCAGGACGAGGCCCTCGGTCGTGGTGATCAGCGGGGCGTGGAAGACGGAGCCGGCCAGGCCGTATCCGACGAGTGCGACCCGGAGTGGGGCATTGGGGTTCCCAGTCATGCCTGCCACTTAAGCAACGCTGTTGCCAAAGTGCAAGCGGTGGGGACAATGGGGTCGTGAACAGAAGCAATACCAGGAGCGGCACCGGAGCCAACCTCCCGACACTGCGCCACCACAACGCCGCGCTCGTGCTGGATCTGCTGCGGGTGGCGGGCGAGCGCGGGATCAGCAGGCTGGAACTGGCCGAGCGGACGGGGCTCACCCCGCAGGCCGTCAGCAAGATCACCACCCGGCTGCGGGGGGAGGGGCTGGCGACGGAGGCGGGCCACCGCGCGTCCACGGGCGGCAAGCCGCGCACCGTGCTCCGGCTGGTCCCCGACGCGGGGTACGCGGTGGGGCTCCACCTGGACCGCGACGAGCTGACGGCGGTGCTGGTCGACCTGGCCGGCACGCCGGTGGCTGCCCGGACGTCTCCCCTCGACCTCGGCGCCCCGGCGGACGAGGTGGTCGCGGACGCGGCGGAGGCGGCGGAAGCGGTACGGGGTAAGCGGCCTGTGTTCGGGCTGGGCGTCGCGATGCCCGGGCCGCTGGACCACCGGGGCGGGGTGCTGCACCGGGTCACGGGGTTTCCGCAGTGGGACGGCTATCCGCTGCGGGACGCGCTGGCCGCGCGGACCGGGCTGCCGGTGGTCGTCGACAAGGACACCAACGCGGCGGCCTTCGGACTGGCCCTGCGGGAGCCGGGCGGCAGCGACTTCGCGTACCTCCATCTGGGCACCGGGCTCGGCGCGGGTCTCGTGCTCGGCGGCGAGCTGCACCGGGGGGCGCGTACGGGGGCGGGGGAGTTCGGCCACCAGACGCTGCAACTGGACGGCCCGCTGTGCGAGTGCGGGGGCCGCGGGTGCATCGAGGCCCTGTGCCTGGCCGCGGTGGCACGTGGTGATGTCGCGGAGGCGGTGCGGGTGCTGGGGGCGGGGGCGGCGAATCTGGTCGGGCTGCTGGACATCGACCGGGTGGTACTGGGAGGACGGATCGTCGCTGCGGACGAGGCGGCGTACGTACGGGGCGTACGAGCGGTGATCGAGGACCGGGCCCGCCGCGACGGAACGGGCCGCCCGACCCCGGTCACGGTCGCCGGCGGAGGCGACCGCCCGGTCGCGGACGGGGCGGCCCAGCTGGTCCTGGCACCGGTATTCGGCGGCGTGAGCGAATCGGGGCCGCCGCCGGACGCGTTGTCCTCAATCGCCGGACGGGCTTGATGTGCGCCGCCCCGGTCTCCGGCGGAGGCTTTGTCCTCAATCGCCGGACGGGCTGGGTTTTGGCGCCCGGTCCTCGAGCGGGGGTCTTGTCCTCAAGCGCCGGACGGGCTTGATTTGGCCGGGCTGGCGGGGAAGTTCAGCCCGTTGGGAGCTTGAGCGGTACGGGGGCGATTCAGCCCGTCCGGCGTTTGAGGGCAATGAGGGTGCTGCGGTGCTGCGGGGCAATCTCAGCCCGTCCGGCGCTTGAGGACGGGGCGGTGCCCCTGCGGCGGTGCAGCGAACGTTCAGCCCGTCCGGCGATTGAGGACAACGTGGGGTCGGCGTTCGGCCGGAGGAGGGGAACGGGGGCGCCGTACGGGCGACCGCACCGGCATGTCGGCCCCCTTCACCCGCGCGCGTGTGGCAGCGTCGCCGACCCCGCCGAGGCCCCCGCCCCGGTCGTTCGCGAGCAGCAAAGGGTGACCCCCTATGCCCCCAAAACCCCCCGCACGGCTGCGCGACGGCCGCGCCCTCATCACTCTCGGACCCGCGGCCGGAATCGCCGCAGCGGCCGTGCTCCTCGTCGGAGCGGCCGCCGCAGACGCCGCCGCCTCCTCCGTCAGCGTCGGCCGGCAACCCGGCTGTGGTGACCCGAACGCCGACAAGTTCCCCATCGAGACCAGAATCCACGGCGGCCCGGACACGTACGCCTCCGGCGGCGGCTACGGGATCTGGTTCCTCGATCTGACCAACACCACGTCCGAGCCGTGCCGCGCCGTCCACCCGGTCCTGGTGCTGACCGATCAGGACCGGAAGCTCGCCGCCGACCAGATCCAGCTGGAGTTCTCCGAGCGGACCAAGCGCGCCGACCCCGATGCGGAGTACCGCGTCACCTGGGAGACCACGGACCGGGACGAGCAGATCGGAGTCTTCGGAGGAGGCGAGGCGGACGAGGACTTCCCCGGCTTCACCGTGCCCGCCGGACGCACCGTCACCGTCCAGGTCCGGATGGCCTTCACCTCCGACACCGAACCCGGCAAGGTCACCGTCAACGCCGCCATCGTCCATCGCCCCAAGGACCCCGGCAGCGGCAGCGGCGACGGGGAGTGGGTCGGGGAATCCGACGGCTACCCCTTCGCCATCGTCGACGGCGGCCCGGATGCCAGCACCGACCCCGGCACCGGCACAGACAACGGGACCGGCACAGACAACGGCACCGACCCCGGCACCGGCACAGACAACGGGACCGGCGCAGACAACGGGACCGGCACCGACCCCGGCACCGACCCCGGCGCCACCACCGACCCCGACCCCGACCCCGGCACCGACCCCGGCGCCACCACCGACCCCGGCACCGACCCCGGCACCACCACCGACCCCGGCACCGGCGCCACCCGCCGTGACGCCGCAGGCAACCCCCTCCCCGAGCTGGCCCGCACCGGACAGGACCCGGTGCTCCCGTTCGGATTCGCCACCGGAGTGCTCGTCATCGGCGGGGCGGCCGTCATGACCCGGGCGGAACGGGCCCGCCGCGAGCAGGGCTGACCCCCGCCCGTACGCGCCCGCCCGTCCGTACCGCCCCGTTCACATCCGTCTGCCACCATCGGCCCGTGGACTATCCGAACGACCAGGCACCTGGCGCACCGATCCGCTCCGGCATTCCGGAGCACGGCCGTATCCCCAAGTACTACGCCGTCAAGGCTCATGTATCCCTCCTGATCGACGAGTTGGGCGAAGGCGGCTCGCTGCCCACCGAGCGTGACCTCGCCCTGCGCTACGAGGTATCGCGCGAGACCGTGCGGCAGGCGCTGCGCGAACTGCTGCTGGAGGGACGGCTGCGCCGCCGCGGCCGCGGCACCGTCGTCGCCGGGCCCAAGCTGGAGCAGCCGCTCTCGCTCGCCAGCTACACCGAGGGCGTCCGCCGTCAGGGTCGCAGGCCCGGCCGTACGCTCATCGGCCTCGACCGGTTCCCCTGCCCCGAGGCACTCGCCGCCGAGATAGGCGTCACCCGCGGCGAACCGGTCTGGCACCTGGAACGCGTCCTGCTCGCCGACGACGAGCGGGTCGGCCTGGAGAGCACCTACGTGACCGTCGCCCGTGTCCCGCACCTGGACACGGAGTTCGACCCCGACTCCTCGTTCTACGCCTACCTCCGCGACCGCCTGGGCATCTCCTTCGGCGACGGTGACGAGCGGATCGAGACGGTGCTCGCCACCCCGCGCGAGGCCCTGCTGATCGGTACCCCGCCCGCGCTGCCGATGCTCTTGATCCACCGGGTCTCCCGGGACGCCTCGGGCCTGCCGCTGGAGCGGGTGCGGACACTCTTCCGTGGCGACCGGTTCTCCTTCACGACGCATCTGGGCAACCAACGCTGAGCCGCAGAAGCTGAATCGAGCCTCTGCGGCCGATAGGTGACGCGCGTTGATAACAGCAACATAACGGGTCTAGGCCAACCTTGGGTGCTCGTTCACCCTCCCGTTGCCGTTCCGATTCGTTCGGGCCACCCGCCCCGAGGAGCGTTGCCGTCGTGAGAGTCATCGTCGTAGGAGCCGGCGTGGTGGGAACCATGCACGCCTGGCACGCAGTGAACCGCGGCCACGAGGTCGTCCAGATCGAGCGAGAGAGCGAGGCGCGCGGGGCATCCCTTCGCAACTTCGGACAGATATGGGTCAGCGGCCGGGCGGGCGGCGAGGAACTCGACACCGCCCTGCGCGCCCGTGAACTGTGGGAGGGCATCGCCGCACAGGTCCCCGGCCTGGGCTTCCGCCCCTGCGGATCGCTCACCCCGCTCCGTACCCCACTGGAACACGCCGTCGCCGAGGCGGCCGTCGCCCGCCCCGACGCCGCCGCCCGCGGCTACAAGCTGCTCACCGCCGCGGAGGCCCGGGCCGTCAACCCGGCGCTGCGCGGCGCGTTCGAGTCCGCGCTGTGGTGCGAGCGGGACGCGGCCGTGGAGCCGCGCACCGCCCAACTGGCCCTGAAGGAAGCCCTGCTGGCCTCCGGAAGATTCACCTACCTCGGCGGCCGTGAGGTCCGCGAGGTCATCGGCGACAGCGCGGTCCGCGACGACCACGGCGACGTACACACCGGCGACGTGGTCGTCCTGTGCACCGGCGCCTGGCTCGGCGGCCTCGTCCGCGAACTGGCAGGACCGGATCTGCCCGTGCGCCGCGTCCGCCTCCAGATGATGCAGACCGACCCGCTCGGCGAGGCGCTCACCACGTCCGTCGCCGACGCCGACAGCTTCCGCTACTACCCGGCGTACGCGGGTGAAGCCCTGGACGCGCTCAATGCCGGGCAGGCCCAGGAGCCGATCGCCGCCGAGCACCGGATGCAGCTGCTCATGGTCCAGCGCCGCGACGGCGGACTGACCATCGGCGACACCCACGAGTACGAGCACCCCTTCGCCTTCGACACCGTCGAGGAGCCGTACGAGCACCTCAGCCGGGTCGTCGAGTCGTTCCTCGGCCGCCCGCTGCCGAGAATCCGCCACCGCTGGGCCGGGGTCTACGCCCAGTGCACCGACACGAGCCGGGTCGTCCACCGCCAGCAGGTACGCGGCGGCACCTGGCTGGTCACCGGACCGGGCGGGCGCGGGATGACCTGCTCGCCCGCCATCGCCGAAGCGACCGCAGAAGAGCTGGGCTGGTGAACACGTTGACGGAGAAGCGCACCCACAACCTGGTCGTGCTCGACATGGCCGGAACCACCGTCGCCGACGGCGGACTGGTCGAGCAGGCCTTCGCCGCCGCCGCCCAGCGGCTGGGCGTCGAACCCGGCTCCGCCGAGCACGCCGAGCAGTTGGCCCATGTCCGCGCCACCATGGGCGAGTCCAAGATTTCCGTCTTCCGGCACCTTTTCGGCGACGAGGACAAGGCCCAGCAGGCCAACACCGCCTTCGAGGAGGCGTACGGGAAGCTCGTCGACGGCGGCCTCATCGCCCCGATACCCGGCGCCCGAGAAGCCATCGAGGAGCTGAAGGCCGAGGGCCGCACCGTGGTCCTGTCCACCGGCTTCGCCCGCCCCACCCAGGACGCCATCCTCGACGCCCTCGGCTGGCAGGACCTGGCCGACCTCACCCTGTGCCCGGCCGACGCGGGCGGCCGCGGCCGCCCCTACCCGGACATGATCCTCGCCGCGTTCCTGCGCACCGGAGCCGTGGACGGCGTCCACGATCTCGTGGTCGCGGGCGACACCTCGTACGACATGCTCAGCGGCGTACGCTCCGGGGCCGACCTCGTCGCGGGCGTCCTGACCGGCGCTCACGACACGGCGCGCCTGGAGCAGCACGGCGCCACGCATGTCCTCGGATCGGTCGTCGAGCTGCCGGGTCTGATCGCGCGGGCCGAAGCATGACGGGCGGCGGCGGCGCCGTCCGCAGCGGCATCAGGTTCGACCAGGTCACCGTCGCGTACGGGGGGAACGTCGTCCTCGACCGGCTCGACCTGACCGTCGAACCCGGCGAGGTCATGGCGCTGCTCGGGCCCTCCGGCTCGGGGAAGACCACCGCGCTGCGCGCCGTCGCCGGATTCGTCCGGCCCGCCTCCGGGCGGGTCCACCTCGGCGACCGCGATGTCACTGCGCTGCCCCCGCACAAGCGCGGCATCGGCATGGTCGTCCAGCAGTACGCCCTGTTCCCGCACATGCGGGTCCGGGAGAACGTCGCCTTCGGCCTCAAGGCCCGCAAGGTCCACAAGTCCGAGATCCCGGGCCGGGCCACCGAGGCACTCGAACTCGTCGGCATGGGCGCCTACGCCGAGCGCTACCCGCGCGAGCTCTCCGGCGGCCAGCAGCAGCGCGTCGCCATCGCCCGCGCGCTCGCCATCCGGCCGGGCGTCCTGCTGCTCGACGAACCGCTCTCCGCGCTCGACGCGCAGCTTCGCTCCGGGATGCTCGCCGAACTGGCGCGGCTGCACCGCGAGTTGCCGGACGTCTCCATCCTGTACGTCACCCATGACCAGGTCGAGGCGCTGACTCTCGCCGACCGGATCGCCGTCATGGACAAGGCGCGGCTTCAGGACTGCGGCACCCCGCAGGAGCTGTACCGCCGCCCCCGTACGGAATTCACCGCCTCGTTCGTCGGCAACGCGAATCTCCTGCCGGTCACGGTCGGTTCGGGGTCCGTTGCCTTCGCGGGGACGCGCCTGGAACTCTCCACCGGCGAGGCGGCCGAGGGCAGCACGGCCACCCTGTGCGTACGCCCCCACCTCGTCGGTCTCGGCGACGGACCCAACGCTCTGCGCGGCACGATCGCAGAGGTCCAGTGGAGAGGCTCCACGCACCGCCTCCACGTGGACGTCGACGGTCACCGCGTCAAGGCGGACCTGCGCGAACTGCGCGAGACGCCGGCACTCGGCGCCGAGGTCACGCTGCACTTCGCGCCCGACGACGCGGTGCTGCTGCCGGTCGGCGCAGGGGTTGCGCAGCCTTCGACAGCGCTGTGTCCTCAATCGCCGGACGGGCTTGATTTTCAAGCCCGTCGAGGGGGTCCCTCCCATGCCCTCAAGGCTATGGGGGAAATTGAGGACAAGACGGTAACCGGAGGGGCCCGTGGCTAGCGTGGTCGCCGGAGATGTCCGCCGGAGCCCGGCCGGAAGCCGCGTCGCGCGCGAGCGCCGTACGGCCTGGATCTGGGCGCTGCCCCCCGTGGCCGTCCTCGTGCTCGTCTTCCTCTATCCGCTGGCGCTCGTCGTGCAGCAGTCCGTCAGCCCGGACGAGGGCGGCACCTCGCTCACCCCGTACGCGGACGTCTTCGCCTCCGAGTCCTTCCGGTCGGCGCTGACCACCACCGTGTGGCTCGCCGTCGGATCGACGGTCGGCTGTCTCGTACTCGGCTTCGTCCTGGCCCTCGTCATCGCGTTCGTACCGTTCCCCGGCGGGAAGGCCGTCGCCAAGTTCATCGACGTCTTCCTCTCCTTCCCCTCGTTCCTGATCACGCTGGCCCTGCTGTTCATCTACGGCACGGTCGGCATGGCCAACGGTGTCTGGACCGACGTCACCGGTGCGCCCGACGGGCCCTTCCACTTCCTCACCACCCCGTGGGGCGTACTCCTCGCCGAGATCACGTACTTCACCCCGTTCGTAATGCGGCCCCTGCTCGCCGCCTTCTCCCAGCTCGACACCGCGCAGCTGGAGGTGGCGTCCTCGCTGGGCGCCCGCCCCGCCCGGATCGTGCGGAAGGTGATCCTCCCCGAGGCCCTTCCCGCGCTCGCGGCGGGCGGCAGCCTGGTCCTCGTCATGTGCCTCAACGAATTCGGCATCGTGCTGTTCACCGGGGCGAAGGGGGTCACGACCCTGCCGATGCTCGTCTACGGCAAGGCGATCCTCGAATCCGACTACCCGGCCGCCTGTGTCGTCGCCGTCGTCAACATCGCGATCTCGGTCGGTCTCTACAGCCTGTATCGGATGGTGAGCCGCCGTGTTGGTGCATAGCCGGGCCGCGAAGTGGGCCATCTGGGCCCTCTTCCTCCTGTTCTTCGTCCCCTTGTTCGCGGTGCCGCTGCTGGTGATCGTCGCCGCCTCGTTCGCCACGAACTGGTCTGACGCCTTCCCCTCCGGGCCCACCGCCGAGCACTACGCCGCCGCCACCAGCGGCGATTCGCTCCAGGCCCTCACCACCAGCCTGATCACCGCCGTCAGCGCCAGCCTGCTGGCCCTGACCGTCGGTTCCTGGGCCGCTGTCGCCGCCGCCTCACTGCGCAAGGGCGGCAAGAGGTTCCTGGACGCGCTGTTCATGCTGCCGGTCGCCGTGCCCTCCGTGGTCGTCGGCCTCGCGGTGCTCGTCGCGTTCAGCGAGCCGCCGATGCTCCTCAACGGGACGCGCTGGATCGTGATCCTCGCGCACACCGTTCTTGTCACGGCGTTTGCCTACCAGTCGGTTTCGGCCGCGACAGTACGTCTCGACCCGATGTACGAGCAGGCGGCGGCCAGCCTCGGCGCCCGACCCTCGTACGTCCTGTGGCGGATCAAGCTGCCGCTCCTGCTGCCGTCGCTCACGGCCGCTGCTGGGCTCTGCTTCGCCCTGTCCATGGGCGAGTTGAGCGCCACGATGATGCTCTACCCGCCCGACTGGACACCGCTCCCGGTGCAGATCTTCGCGGCCACCGACCGTGGCTCGCTCTTCACCGGCGCCGCGGTGGCCGTGGTCCTGATGGGCGCGACGCTGCTCGTACTGCTCGGCGTCTCCCGTATTCGGACCAGGGCCTCGTACCGCTGACAGCCCCGTACATAGGGGCCCCCTTACTTCCAGGAGATACGACACCCATGCGCAAGAACCTCCTCAAGCCGATCGCCGCCGTCACCGGCAGCCTCGCCCTCGCCGCCACCCTCTCCGCCTGTGGCGGCTCGTCCGCCGCATCGGACGAGAAGGTCGTCACCGTCTACAGCGCCGACGGCCTCAAGGGCGAGAACGGCGACGGCTGGTACGACAAGGTCTTCAAGGACTTCGAGAAGAAGACCGGTATCAAGGTCGAGTACGTCGAGGGCGGCTCCGGCGAGATGGTGCAGCGCGCCGTCCGCGAGAAGTCCAACACTCAGGCCGATGTGCTCGTCACCCTCCCGCCCTTCATCCAGCAGGCCGACTCCAAGGGCCTGCTGAAGGCGTACGAGCCGGCCGGTTCCGACCAGGTCGACGGCGCCGACAAGGCCGCCGACGGCAAGTGGACCTCCGTCGTCAACAACTACTTCGGCTTCATCTACAACACGAAGGAGCTGAAGACCCCGCCGAAGACCTGGGAGGAGCTGCTCGACGGGAAGTTCAAGGAGAAGGTCCAGTACTCCACCCCGGGCGTGGCGGGCGACGGTACGGCCGTCCTCATCAAGGCCATGCACGACTTCGGCGGCAAGGAGCCGGCGATGGAGTATCTGAAGCAGCTCCAGACCAACAACGTCGGCCCGTCCGCCTCCACCGGCAAGCTCGCCCCCAAGGTGGACAAGGGCGAACTGCACGTCGCCAACGGTGACGTCCAGATGAACTTCGCCCAGTCCAAGGACATGCCGAACCTCGGCATCTGGTTCCCCGCGAAGGGAAGCGGCAAGCCCACCACCTTCGCCCTCCCGTACGCGGCCGGTCTGGTCGACAAGGCACCGCACAGCGAGAACGGCAAGAAGCTGCTCGACTTCATGCTCTCCGAGCAGGCCCAGAAGGACGTCAGCGCGGTCGGTGGTGGCTTCACCGCGCGCAAGGACATCGAGTCCACCGACGCCAACGCCATCGAGCTCACCGCGCTGCTCGACGGTGTGGAGGTCTTCGAGCCCGACTGGTCCGACATCGGCACCAACCTGGACAGCTACGTGGACGCCTGGAAGTCGGCGACTGGAAGCTGACCGGAGCTGACCGGCCGCCTTTCGGCAACTGTTCACTGCAAGGGTCTGGACCGGACTCGCATTATCTCGCAAAGATAACGGGTCTGGTCCAGACGTCGCGCTTTCGTTGGAGGATCACGTGTCCCGAGGTATGTCCAGGCGTTCCGCGCTCGCCACCAGCGTGAGCTTCCGGTTCCGTTGCACCGGCAGCAACAACTGGTACTGGGTGGTAGGCGGAGTCAAGATCAGTTCCTCGTGACCCGAGAGTTCCGCCCGGCCGGACCGGCAGCCTAAAATCGGGGACGTCGGCGCTGCACAACGCGGTGCCGCCGGCGTCCCAGCACATTGCGTGCACAGTACGTACGGCAGGAGCCCGTCCCATGGCAGAGCGCAAGCCGATCGAATCCTGGCTGACCGACATGGACGGCGTCCTCATTCATGAGGGCACGCCGATCCCCGGCGCCGACGCCTTCCTCAAGAAGCTCCGTGAGTCCGGCAAGCCCTACCTCGTGCTGACGAACAACTCCATCTACACCGCCCGCGACCTTCAGGCCCGTCTCACCCGCATGGGCCTTCACGTGCCCGTCGAAAACATCTGGACCTCAGCGCTGGCGACCGCTCAGTTTCTCGACGACCAGCGTCCCGGCGGTACGGCATACGTCATCGGTGAGGCGGGCCTGACCACCGCATTGCATGACATCGGGTACATCCTCACGGATTCTGATCCCGACTTCGTGATTTTGGGTGAAACTCGCACATATTCTTTCGAGGCCCTGACGAAGGCCGTCCGGCTGATCAATAACGGCGCACGCTTCATTGCCACCAACCCGGATGAGACCGGACCTTCGACAGAAGGAGTACTTCCGGCAACCGGATCGGTTGCCGCGCTGATCACCAAGGCGACCGGTAAGGACCCGTATTTCGTCGGCAAGCCGAACCCGCTGATGATGCGTGCCGGACTGAACGCCATCGGGGCGCACTCCGAGACCTCCGCCATGATCGGCGATCGGATGGACACCGACGTACTCGCGGGCCTGGAAGCCGGCATGACGACGTTCCTGGTAATGACCGGAGTGACTCAGCCGGGCGACATCGACCGGTACCCGTTCACGCCGTCGAAGGTCGTCGAGTCCATCGCGGATCTGGTCGACCTCGTTTGACGGTGGATGAAGCCGCCCACCCGGTACCGGGTGGGCGGCTTCTGTGTCGGTAGCTCAGTGATCGTCGTCGCCAAATCGGGGTCGGCGTCATCCAGGGCGGTGGCCAGTCCCCCTTCGCTGCTTGATGAATGTCGGGAGGTCTCGCCGACTTGCTGCGAGCGGTCACCTCCAAACGATCTCAAGCAGCTCCGGACGGAATCGACCTCGCTGCGCGCCGCCCTTGCCCGCCTTGCTGATCACGACGGCGTCCATGCTCCGCGCGATCTCTGCGGCTCCTGAGATGCGAAATGCCGACGCGCGGGCGAACCTGCCATAAGGAGGTTCACCATGCGTTCACTACCCCTCACGTTCTGTGCCGCAGCGGCGGCCGCGGCGACTCTGCTGCCCACGACCGCCGCGCTGGCCGACTCCGAGTCCCACGGAAGGGTCTCGGTGACTCCGTCCGCCATAGCCCCCGGCGGGGAGGTGGAGCTCTGGGTCGACATCTGCGGCAAAGGCAAGCAGGCCAAGGGCAACTCCGACGCCTTCGTCTCGGAGGCCCACTTCGCCCCCGCCGACAACAAGGGCCTGTTCGCCGAAGCCAAGATCCGTTCCGACGTCGAACCCGGCGACTACGACGTCTGGGTGCACTGCAAGGGCGACAAGGGCAAGGCCACCGGCAAGATCACCGTCGTCCACCACAGGCAGCCCTCACCCGTCGCACCCGTCAGGGCCGGTGGCGGTGGCACCGCCACCCTCGCCGACCAGGCAGCCGAGCAGGACGGCCCCGGCACACCGCACGCCGTGACCGGGCTGGTCCTCGGGGCCGTCGCGGCCGTCGCCGTCGCCTTTCGCAGCGCACGGCGCCGTCGCTCGGCCACGGACTGACGTGTCCGCCTCGGACCGCCCGGCAGGCACCGGGCGGTTGCTCACCGGAGTCGCCTGGGCCGTTCTCCTGCTGGGCCTGTGGCTCTGGGGCCGCGAGATCACGGACGGTCGGGGCGGCAGCTCCGCCCCGACGACCGGTGACGTCGCGGCGGTCGGGCGCCCCCTGGGCGTACCGCTGCCCCCGGCGCACAAGCCGCTGGACGGTGCCGCTCCCGAGCGGGTCGAGATCCCCTCGATTGGGGTCGAGGCCCCCGTCGTCCGGCGCGGTCTGGACGAGGGCGGGGCGATCGACCCGCCGCCGTACGCGAGGCCGCAGACCGTCGGCTGGTACGGCAGCGGCACCGAACCGGGCGCCGAGGGCGCCGCGCTCTTCGTCGGCCATGTCGACACGGAGACGAAGCCCGCCGTGTTCTACGGGCTCAGCGCGGCCCGCCCCGGCGAGAAGGTCCGGGTGACCAGGGCCGACGGCACGATCGCGGTGTTCACCATCGACGACGTCCAGGTCTTCACCCGGGAACGCTTCGACGCCCAGAAGGCGTACGGCCCCCGCGAGGACGGCCGGGCGGAGCTCCGGCTGATCACCTGCGGCGGCACGTTCGACCGGAAGTCGCGTTCGTACACGGCCAACGTGGTCGTCTCGGCCTATCTCACGGGCCAGGACAGCGTGGCCGCGAAGAGCCCCGCCTGACGTTCGGCACACCGTGAATACCGGGCCCGGCCGGCAGCCCGCTCCCCCTCGGAGTCGTCGGCCGGGCCGGTCCTCGACCGCTGGTGCCCGGGCTGCGGGAGAAGCCGGGCACGGCACGGGAGGTCGGGTGCCTGCCCGACACTGTAGGCGCGGCGATGCCCGCGGCCCACGGAGATTTTGACGGGATGTCCGGATATCGAGGTCGCGGCGGGCGCCAGTGTCGCTGTGTCAGGATGGACGGGACCGGGAGTACATCGGCGCGGCCGGCAACGGGTGCGACCAGTGCGACCAGTGCACCCGAGGGGGAGTGGATGTACGGGAGTTACACCGGCCGGTCCGGCGCGCGCACGCGCCCGGGATCCGGTCTGCGGACCGGTACGGCGGCCGTGATCGGCGCCGTCCTGCTCCTGGCGGGATGTTCCTCGTCCGACGACGAGGAGAAGGGCGGCTCGTCCGCCGCCATCGGCCAGCAGCCCAAGGACAGCGAGCCGTTCTGGGTCGACCCGGACGGCACCGCGGCACAGCAGGTTGCCGACTACGCGAAGGACGGCGACGACAAGAACGCCGGCCTGATCCGGAAGATCGCACGGCAGCCGGTCGGCGAGTGGATCGGCCCGGACAATCCCGAGGGCGAGGTGAAGGGCGTCACCGAGGCGGCCGAGAAGGCCGAACGGGAAGCCCTGCTGGTGCTCTACAACATCCCGCACCGCGACTGCGGACAGTTCTCCAAGGGGGGAGCGTCCGACGGGGACACCTACCGGGCCTGGATGGAGAACGTGGCCAAGGGCATCGGCGACCGCCGGACCACGGTGATCCTGGAGCCTGACGCACTGCTGCACCTGGTGGACGGCTGCACACCGCAGGAGTTCCACGAGGAGCGCTACGACCTGCTCAAGGGCGCGGTGCAGCGGCTGAAGCAACAGCCCGGGACCTCGGTGTACGTGGACGCGGGCAACGCGGGCTGGCAGAGCCCCGACGCGCTGTTCCAGCCGCTCCAGCGGGCGGGTGTGGGGGACGCGGACGGCTTCGCGGTCAATGTCTCCAACTTCCAGACCACGGCCGCCAGTACGGACTTCGGCAAGCAGCTGTCGGCGAAGGTCGGTAACAAGCCCTTCGTGATCGACACCAGCCGCAACGGCAACGGCCCCTACGACGGCGGTGACCCGGCGGAGAACTGGTGCAACCCACCGGGCCGCGCGCTCGGTGAGACCCCGACCACGCGGACGGGCGACGACCTGATCGACGCCTACCTCTGGATCAAGCGCCCCGGCGAGTCCGACGGCGAATGCAAGGGCGGCCCGAAGGCGGGCGAGTGGTGGCCAAAGTACGCGCTGGGGTTGGCCGGCGGGTAGGCCGCCCCGGGCACATCAAGCCCACCCGGGCCACATCAAGCCCGCCCGGCGGTTGAGGGCGGAACGACCACCGGGCGGCCCCGGTGCCTACGGCACCTCCACCCACGTCCCCTCCGACGGCGTGCCCCGGTCGTCGGTGACGAACAGCATGTACCACCCCGAAGGGACCAGCGCCCGGTTCTTCGGCACCGTCACCGTGACCCCGTCCGCCGACATCTTCAGATCCAGCGCGACCGTCCGCTGATCCGTGTCCGTGACATGCGTGACCGCACTCGGCCGCATCAGCTTCGCCGACTTCAGGGACGACGCCTGCCGCGTCGCGAACGTCCCCGTACCGCCGCGCGCGATCCGCTTCGGCCCAGCCGTCAGCTCCGGCCTGGCCTCGCGGTACAGGTACGGCGGCGTGTAGATCTCGATGCGCTGCTCGAACGTGCCCGGCCGCGTGTTGTCCCGGTCCGAGTAGAGCGAGTCGGAGCCGAAGATCATGACCCGGCCGTCCGGCAGCAGCACCGACCCCGAGTGGTAGTTGCGGCCCACCGCAGGGTCCGCCACCCGCTTGTACGTGTCCGACTTCGCGTCGTACAGCCGCGCCTGGAGCACGTCCGAGCCGCCGCGCCCGCGGTAGTCCTCGGAGCCGCCGGTGACGAGCAGGGAGTCGTCGGGCAGCAGTGAGGCGCTCGGATAACGGGTGCCGTCCGACAGCGCCGCACCGTCCACGAACCGCGGCTTCTCGGCCCCGAGATCCACCAGCCGGGACTTCTCGCTGGACTTCTCGGACTCGCCGACCCCGCCCCCGCCGATGACCATGAACTTCTCGTCCTGGGCGGGAGGCAGCCGTACGGTCGCCGAGGTCTCCATCTTGTCCGGGTCGCTGAGCCCGGGAATCTTCTTGAACGTGTTCGTCCCCAGGTCCCAGACGCCGGGGGCTCGGCCCGTGCTCGCGGGCCCGTACCCGGCGTTGGAGCCGGAGTAGAAGAGCTTGCCGTCGTTGAGGAGGAAGACCGCCGGATAGGTGGGGAACTTCCGGATGACGCCGGTGTACTCCCACTTCTTGGTCTCGGGGTCGTAGATCTCGTCCTTGCCGGGCACGATCTGCCCGATCTCGTCCAGACCGGAGAGTGCGAGGACCTTGCCGTCCTTGAGCGTGGTGAGCGTGGGGTACCAGCGGGCCTCGTTCATCGGGTCGACGGTGATGTACTTCTCCGCGACCGGGTCGAATTCATAGGCTTCCCTGATGCCCTGGAAGTCCTTCTTGTCCAGGGCGAGTTTCTGCGCGATCCCGTATACGTTGCGGGTGTCGGAGCCGGAGAGACCGGCGATCCGGTAGTTGTCCTCGGTGCCCGTCTCGTACGTCATGCCGGACTTCCGGGCCTCGACGTAGATCCGGCCGCGACCGGGTTCGTTGCGCACGAAGGCCCCGGTCCGCTTGTCGAAGACCTTGGTGGCCTTCTCGACAAGCACGGGGTCCTTGGAGACGAACGTCTTGCCGTTCTCCTTGCCGGTGAACCGTGTGCCGGCCGGCAGGGTGACGGGCTTGTCCGGGTCCTCGTTGTGGACGATCATCAGGCCGCCGGCCTTGGTGACGTCGCCCTCAAGCTTCTCGTACCGCTTGGTGCCGCCGGCTATCAGGAGCTTGCCGTCGGGCAGTTGGGTGTGACCGGAGCAGAACATGTCCTTGGGCGTGGGTATGTTCTTGAACGCGTTCGTCTTCGGGTCCCACAGCACCGACCGGAAGCTCTTCGCGTCGAAGTTCTTCTGGTTGTTGCCCGAGCCCGCGACGAGCAGCACCTTGCCGGTGTGCAGCAGCGCCGCGTGGATCGTGTTGATCCGGAATTCGGCGGGGACGTCGAGGTAGTCCCAGTGACCGTTCGCGGCCTTGTACTCCGCGGTGTTGATCTCGTACGTGTGATAGCGCTCGGTGCCGAAGCGGTACAGCCACGGTCCGTTCGCGCCCGCGAGCGCGAGAACCACCGCCGTACTGATCGCCAGTCGGCGGGTACGGCGGCTCGGACGGTACTTCATTTTTTACGTCCCCCAAGGGCGATCTGCATGGTCTGTTCGTTGTCGGCGGGGCCGGGCCGCTCCTGCGGCAGGGGTCCCGGCCGCGCTGCCGGGGCCCCGCCCTCCGGCGGTCCCGCGCGGCGCTTCTTCTTCTCGGCGCGGACGGTGTGCCGCCAGCCGAAGATCGGCGCCGCCGTGATCAGCAGGGCGAGGCAGGCCCAGGTCAGCATCGCGGGATGGCTGTGGCCCAGGAAGAAGGACGCGGCGATGGAGCCACCGAAGACGAGCAGGAAGAAGAGGTGGATGCGGAAGGTGCCGAAGAGGGTGTCAGGGCTCGACGAGTCGCCCTTGGGCGTCACGACGAAGGAGCTCTTGCGGCGCAGGACGGCATCCATCAGGGAGCGTGCGTAGATGGGTGCGGAGAGCGCCGACATCATCATCCCGGCGAGTCCGCCGGAGCCCTCGGGCTCGTGGGGCGAGACGTTGTGGCGGCGGTTCCAGATGTAGAGACCGATCTGGAGCGCGGAGGCGTTTCCGTAGAGCATCATCCAGATCGTCGGGTCGATCTGCACACCGGAGGCGCCCATGCCGAGGAACAGCGCACAACTCAGCGCGGCGAGAATCCAGTTCATCGCCGACATCGGGTAGAAGATGATCATCATCGTGTAGTTGAAGAGCTTGCCCGCGGGCAGCGAGAACCAGCCCTTCCAGTACTGCTTGAGGATCGTCTCGTACGTCCCGCGCGACCAGCGCAGCTGCTGCGTGAAGAAGTCCGTCCAGGCGGTGGGGCCCTCGCCGACGGCCAGGACGTCCGGGGTGTAGACCGAGCGCCACTTCTTGCCCGTCAGGGGGTTGCGGGCGCGGTGGATCTCGAAGCCGGTGGCCATGTCCTCGGTGATCGAGTCGTAAAGACCGCCGATCTGCTTGAGGGTCGAGATCCGCACGGCGTTGCTGGTGCCGACGAACATCGGGGCGCCGTAGCGGTTACCGGCGCGCTGGATCAGCGCGTGGAAGAGGAACTGCTGCGACTCGGCGGCCTTCGTGACGAACGAGTCGTAGTTGCCGTAGACCTGCGGACCGATGACGAAGCCGATGTCCGGGTCGCGGAAGTAGCCGAGCATCCGCTCCAGATAGTTGGGCAGCGGTACGTGGTCGGTGTCGACCGAGGCGAAGAAGTCGTAGTCCCCGCCGTGGGCGTCGAGCCAGGCGTTGTAGTTGCCGTGCTTCGTCTTCGCGCGGTGCGGGCCCTTGGCCTGGTTCCAGTGCGCGACGCCCTTGCGGGAGAAGTGGTGCACACCGAGCCGGGCGCACACCTCCTTCACCGCGGGATCGTCGCCCTCGTCGAGCAGCCAGACGTGCATGAGTCCGCGGTGCCGGATGCGTACTGCCGCCTCCAGCGTCTTCGTCACCATCGCCAGGGGCTCCTTGCCCGGTACGAAGGAGGTGAGGAAGGCGACCTTGGTGCCCGTCTCCGGCACCACCGGGACCGGGTCACGGGCCACCAGCGTCGCGTGCGCGTTGGAGAGGACGTTCATCGTGCGGAAGAGCTCGATCAGACCGATCGAGACCAGCATGACGATGTCGAGGATCAGCAGCGTGTCGTTCTTGAGGTTCGGATCGCGTTCCGTCCAGTGCGCCGGCTGCATCAGCCAGGCGAAGAGGCCGAGCGAAACGAGAGGAGCCGCGCCGAGGAGCAGCGCGGCCCGGAAGCGGTGCGGTTCCTGTGAGAGCAGGGAGCGGTAGCGGACCGTGTAGGGCCGGCCGGGGTCGGGCTGCGTCAGGGGTCCGGCGAGCCGGCTGTAGTGCTCGTAGTCGTAGCGCGGCAGCGCCTTGTTCGTCTGGCGCCGTCGCTGCCCGGTCCGCAGCTGCGGGGGTATCCGTAGCTGAGTGGTCCGGGACGCGTCGTTGTCCTGCCGGGCGCCTGGCGGCGTCGACGTCATGGATCATCCCCCCGCACGCATGGTCAGTGCGCGATTGGTCGGTCAGTCGTGTGCGGTGGAGCCCCCTGGATCACCGCACACGCACACAGTGGCGGGCCACCCTTCCACAGACACGGAAAGGAGGCCTTCCGGTTGCATGATGCCCCCTCGGCATTCGTCCATGAGCGGGACCCCCATCCCGCGGTACACGCAACCGGTACATCACTCTCCGCTGCCCAACTGCCCGGGTGCAGCGGCCCCCTTGGAGTTCGACGGCTCCAGGACAGGTTGTCCGACTTGTCGTGTGATTGCAAGGGTGAAAAACGGTGTTTACCGGGCATACGCACGGTTTGGCCGATGTGCGGGAGTGAGGGGGAGGGGCGTGCGGGGGTGCCCGTGGGCGCTCGTGAACCACCGCGCGCACGAACAAGGCCCCCTCACGCTCGGTGAGGGGGCCTTGACTTTGCGTGCGCCGTCAGGGACTCGAACCCCGGACCCGCTGATTAAGAGTCAGCTGCTCTAACCAACTGAGCTAACGGCGCCTGCTGACCTGGAGAACTCTACCCGATGAGAGGCCGTGCCCCTGACCAATTCCGCCGCGCCGTGTCCTGTGGGATGGTCGTTTTTTCTCTTTGATCCGTCAAAATACTATATGTCGGGAGAGTTGAGACATTGACGCCCGTTTGCAGATGCGCCCAAAGATCTTGACGAGTGCGGAGGGGAATCGCATGACTGTGCCGGTCTTCGAGGAGTACGAACCCGCTGTCGACTGCACCTGTGCGGGGTGTGCCGCGCAGCGGCGTACCGCGGCCAGGGCCCTGTCGACGCGGCACGGCGGACATCCGGCGGCGCACGGCGCACGCCGAGCACTGGTGCTGGTGACGGCCGCCGGAGTGGTCCTGTCCAGCGGGGCCGCCGAGGCGGCGACCGCGACGGGACGCGCCGCGGGACACGCCGCGGGACCCGCCCGGACGGACGCGCCGCCCGATCCCGAACCGGCCACCCCGCAGGGCGAGAAGGGTCCGCTGAACGGGGCGGGGTCCTCGGACCCACCGTCCTCGGCGCTGACGCTCCGGGGCGCCACGCGGGCCGACATCATCAACCGGGCCAAGGTCTGGGTCTCTGCGCAGGTCCCGTACAGCATGAAGAAGTACTGGTCGGACGGCTACCGCCAGGACTGCTCGGGCTTCGTCTCGATGGCGTGGAACCTGCCGCGCAACGAGTGGACGGGCAGCCTCGACCAGTACGGGACGCGGATCTCCCGCGAGAAGCTGCAACCCGGCGACATCCTGCTCTTCCACAATCCGGCGGACCCGTCCAAGGGCTCGCACGTCACGATCTTCGGCGGCTGGACCGATTACCGGCACACCCACTACACCGCCTACGAGCAGGCACGCCCGCGCACGCGCAAGCAGGCGACGCCCATGGCGTACTGGAACAACTCCGACCGGTACGTGGCGTACCGCTACCGGGGCCTCACCGGCGGGGCGGCAGGCAGCGGCTCCGCGACGTCCTTCCCCGGGGCGGGGAAGTTCGGGCCCGGAGCCAACAACAAGTACGTCACCCAGCTCGGCAAGATGCTCGTGTCGCGGGGCGGCAAGCGGTCCTACGCGCAGGGGCCGGGACCGAGGTGGGGCGAAGCGGACAGGCGCGCGACCCAGGCGTTCCAGAAGGCCCAGGGCTGGAAGGGCAAGGAGGCCGACGGCATCCCCGGCCCGCACACCTGGCGCTATCTGGTCACCGGCACGGGGCGCAGCATCCCGGCCGCCGGTACGGGCAGTAGTCCGAGTACGGCCCCGGCCTTCCCGGGCCGCGGCTATTTCAAGCCGGGCCAGTCCAACAGCCATGTCGCACGGCTCGGCAAACAGTTGGTGAAGAGGGGTTACGGCAAGCGCTACCTGTCGGGCCCGGGTCCCCGGTGGACCGAGGCGGACCGCCGCAATGTCGAGGCATTCCAGCGATCCCTGGGCTGGCGCGGCAGCGCGGCCGACGGCTACCCGGGCCCGGAGACCTGGCGGCGACTCTTCGCGTGACGGTACGGACATGACGGAGGCGGCAATGCGACCCATGGTGTCGGACAGCTCCGGATCCCCGGAGAACGGAAAGGCAGGGCAACCGGTGAACGGACACGAGGAAGCGATCGAGGTTCCCGCCACGAGTACCCCGGCGGGGGCCGCCCGGGCTCCGGGCGCCCCGTCGGGGGAACCGGCACCCGGCCGCCCGGCCGGGGCCGCCCCGGACGAGGGCGGCCAGGACGAGGGCGGCCCGTCGCCGGAGCCCGATGTGGACGGGCGGGGCGGGCGCGGGGCCGACACCGTGGTGGATCTGGTGCTTGACCTCGTCCCGGCGGACGCCGTCGTCGGGGCGTCCGTTTCGGTGCCGGTCCGGGGGTCCGACGGTGCGTCCGTGGCGGGCGACGGTGTCGGGACCGCCGAGGCCGACAGCTGGCGGGGCACCGGGCGACGGCACTCCGTCATCGCCAACGAGTCCACGGCCTCCATCCCTGTACACCTGCTCTTCCGCGACGACCGCGATGCACACGGCGCACGTGACGCACATGTCCTACATGTCGCACGCGACGCACTCGATGCACGCGACGCAAGTGACCCCGTTACGGGCCCGGAGCGCGGCGATTCGGGTGCGCTGCCCGCCTTCGTGGCCCCGCGTCCCCAGCCCGCCCGGCGGCCACCTCTGCCGCGTTCACCGCAGATGCAGGGGCAGGCGCCGACCAGGTCGGGACCGCTCGGCGACCCCCGGCTGTACGAGCGGCCCGGGCCCGCCCTGCCCGGCTGGGCCGCGCTGGTCACGGGGGCGGTCGGGACCGCGGCCGGTCTCGCCACCCTGTGGTGGTCCGGGGCGCTGCCCGCCGCCGCGCTCGACAGCATCGGGCTCGGCTCCAGCCCGTACGACGGCATCGGTATCGGGGCCTGGGCGCTCCTCGCGCTCCTGGTGGCGGTGGTCCTGTTCGCGCTCGGCGGTCTCGGTCGGGGCCGGGTCGGGCACGCCTGGGTGCTGACCCTCTTCGGCGACTACCGGGGGAGTGTGCGCCGCACCGGCCTGGTCTGGGTCTCCCCGCTCCTGCTGCGCCGCCGCGTCGACGTACGGCTGCGGCACTGGCGCAGCGAACCCCTGCCCTCCGTGGACGCGAACGGCACCGCACTGCGCGTGGTAGTCCTCGTCGTCTGGCGGATCAAGGACACCGTGCGGGCCACGCTCGGCGTCGCCGACCACGAGGAGTATCTGCGCGAGCAGGTCGAGGCCGCGATGGCGCGGGTGTTCTCGCAGCTGCCGGCCGACGCCTTCAACGAGGACGCCCACACGCTGCGCAACGCCGAGGCCGTCGGTGACGCGCTGACCCGGATGCTGAAGGCGGACTGCGAACCCGTGGGCATCGAGGTGTACTCGGCGCAGCCGACCGGTATCGAGTACGCCCCCGAGGTCGCCGCCGCGATGCAGCGGCGCCGGATCGCCGCGATCGACGCCAGGCACCGGGACAGTGTGCTGACTTCCGTGGTCGACGCCGTCGACGACACTGTGCACCGCCTCACCTCGCGCGGCATCGTGGAGCTCGACGACTACGAGCGAAAGGCGCTGGTGAAGGACCTGACGGTGGCCTTCTACACCGGTCGCAGCGTCACGGAAGGCTCCTGAGAGCGACCCCGCAGCAGCCACCGGTGAGCCGGAATCGGACGCTCATTGGTCTGGACATGTTCATGTCGCGTCAATAACCTGTGACTTGGTCTAGACCGCACAACACGCGCGCAGAGCAGAGCTCATGGAACATCCCCCACGTTCTTGAGGAGCACAAGCATGCGGAAAAGGGCAAGCGCGGCCGTGATCGGCCTGGCGATAGCGGGCGCGTCCATGTTCGCGACCAGCAGCGCAAGCAGCCACGGCTACACCGACTCCCCGATCAGCCGTCAGAAACTCTGTGCCAACGGCACGGTGACCGGCTGCGGAGCCATCCAGTGGGAGCCGCAGAGCGTCGAGGGCCCCAAGGGCTTCCCGGCGGCCGGCCCGGCGGACGGCAAGATCTGTTCCGCGGGACTCAGTCAGTTCGCGGCGCTCGACGACCCGCGCGGCGGCAACTGGCCCGCGACCAACGTCACCGGCGGCCAGGGCTACAGCTTCCGCTGGCAGTTTACCGCCCGCCACTCCACCACCGACTTCCGGTACTACATCACCAAGAACGGCTGGAACACCACCCAGCCGCTCACCCGGGCCGCTCTGGAGTCCCAGCCGTTCATGACGGTGCCGTACGGGAACCAGCAGCCCCCGTCGACCCTGACCCATCAGGGCACCATCCCCACCCAGAAGACCGGTAAGCACATCATCCTCGCCGTCTGGACCGTCGCGGACACCGGCAACGCGTTCTACGCGTGCTCGGACGTGCAGTTCTGACGTTCGGTCAGCGCAATTGTGAGGCGGCGGCCCGGGCGGGGGCCGCCGTTTCCCCCACCGCACCTGCCCGCTCGCCGCGCCGCAGCAGCGCCGCGGCCAGTACAGCCCCGGCCAGCAACAGCGCCGCCCCCGCCACCGACGCGTACTGCATGCTGTGCACGAACGCCTCCCGGCCCACCGAGATCAGCGACGCGTCCCCGGTGGCCACGGCCCCCGGCAGCGTCTTGCGGGCGGCCTCCGGTGCCGAGCCCGGCATGTCCGCCGCGTAGACCGCCGTGGCGACCGCCCCCAGCAGCGCCATCCCCGTCGCGCCGCCGAACTCCTGGCCGGTCTCCAGCAGCGAGGCCGCCGAACCCGCCTTCTCCGGCGGTGCGGTGGCCAGCGCCAGGTCCGAGACCAGTGCCATCACGGTGACGATCCCGCTGCTCAGTACGGCAGCCCCGCCGAGCAGCAGCCACAGCGAATCCGTACCGGACAGGGTGAGCACACCGAACCCGGCGGCGGCGATGACGAATCCCGCGCAGATGACCGGGGGCCGCCCGGCGCGCTGGGCGATCGTGGTGGCCAGGGGAGCGGCGACGCCGACCGCCAGTGACGGGGCAAGGCTCCACAGGGCGGCTTCCAGTGTGCCCATGCCGAGGACCGACTGCAGGTACTGGGTGGTGAAGAAGGCGGAGCCCATCATGGCGAACGAGGCCAGCGAGTTGAGCCCGATACCTGCGGCGAAGCCCCGGCCGCGGAACAGCTCCCGGCTGATCATCGCGTCACCGCGCCGACGCTGGCGGTGCACGAAGGCCCAGCCGACGAGCAGCCCGACGGCGACGAACAGTGCGTCGCGCAGCGTGGCCCCGTGGGCGGCGATCTCCTTGATCCCGTAGACGACCGGCAGGACGGCTCCCATCGACAGCGGCACGCTCAGCAGGTCGAACCGGCCGGGCGCCGGGTCCTTGAACTCCGGCACCAGCACCGGCGTCAGGATCAGCAGCAGCACCATCGCCGGCACGTTGATCAGGAAGACCGAGCCCCACCAGAAGTGCTCCAGCATGACCCCGCTGAGCACCGACCCGAGCGCGATGCCGCCCGCCATGGCTCCCGACCAGATGCCGATGGCCCGGCCGCGCTGACGCTCGTCACGGAACATGTTCCGGACCAGGCCCATGGTCGACGGCATCAGCGTCGCACCACCGATCCCGAGCAGCGCCCTGGCGCCGATGAGCATCTCCGGGCTGGTGGCGTACGCGGCGGCCACGGACGCGGCACTGAATGCGACCGCGCCGAACATCAGCAGCCTGCGGCGGCCGATCCGGTCGCCGAGCGAACCCATGGTGATGAGCAGGCCGGCCAGCGCGAAGGCGTACACATCGAAGATCCAGAGCTGCTGGGTGGCGCTGGGGGCGAGGTCCCGGTCGATGGACGGGATCGCGAAGAAGAGGACGGAGACGTCCATGGAGACCAGGAGAAGAGGGAGGAGGAGGGCCACGAAGGCCGTCCATTCCCGGCGGCCGGCAAGCTCGCCGCGCTCGGCGGTGGTGCGTGTCGCGTTCGTCATGACAGCGAATATACGAGTGTCTAGAACGCTTGTCTATGACGACTGTATAAAACGTGCGTATGGATGCGTGGGCAGCAAAAAACGCAGTGGGCGGTTTCCGACTGATCGGAAACCGCCCACTGCGTTGTCTGTGCGCCGTCAGGGACTCGAACCCCGGACCCGCTGATTAAGAGTCAGCTGCTCTAACCAACTGAGCTAACGGCGCCTGGTGACTCGAAAATAATACCTGCTCCTCGGTAGTGCTGACGACATGCGTCGGCCACCCCTGGACCCGTGACCGTTTTGCCCGCAATCCTCGGGCAGGTCCGGGCAGGTCCGGGCAGGTCCGGGCAGGTCCAGGCGGGTCCGGGCCCTCAGAGCGCCAGCGACAGGAGTACGGGCGCCGCCTGCCGGTTCAGGGTGTCCGCCGCCGACCGCAGCCGGTGCGCGTCCTCGATCGGCAGCGAGAGCGCCAGGCATCCCGCCGACGCCCCCGCGGTCAGCGGCACCGCCGCGCAGACCGTGCCCAGCGCGTACTCCTGGAGGTCCAGCATCGGGACCGTCGCGGGCTGACTGTCCAGCTTGGAGAAGAGGACCTTCTCGCTGGTGATCGTCCGCGAGGTGAGCCGGGCGGTCTTGTGCCGGGAGATGTGGTCGCGCCGCCCGTTCTGGTCGAGCTGCGTCAGCAGGCACTTCCCGATCGCGCTGGCGTGCGCCGCCGACCGGAAGTCCACCCACTCGTTGACCGCGGGCGTGCGGGGCCCGGCCGCCATCTGTGTGACCCGGATCTCGCCGTCGACGTACCGGCTGAGGTAGACCGCGGCGCCGACGGAGTCGCGCAGCTGCACCAGGGTCTGCTGGAGCTTGTCCTCCAGGGCCTGCCGGCGGGCCGCGCCGGAGCCGAGCAGGAGGAGCGAGGAACCGATGACGTACGCCCCGTCGGTGACCTGCTCGACATAGCCCTCGCGGCGCAGGGTCAGCAGCAGGGAGGCGAGGTGGCCGGTGGGCAGGCCCGTCTCGCGGGAGATCTGTACGTCGGGCACACCGTTGCCGTGCTTGGAGACCGTTTCGAGCACGCGTAGGGCGTACTGCACCGAGTGGAACGGCGCGGTCGGTTCGGGCTTCAACGCCACGGTGTCCCCCACCAGGTTGTGACCGTCAGCTTTCGACCCACGATAGCCGCCAAGACCCCCGAAAGGGGGTGCTGTTGACGACTTGATGGGGGCGCCCCGGCCCTGTCAGCTGGGGCGCACCCGTCTGGCATATGCCCATGTCATTGGCGGTGTATCAACAGCGTGGTCACAGCACCGCGTTGAGGAACTCGCGCGTACGTTCGTGCTCCGGGTCGGTGAAGATTTTTTCCGGAGATCCGGACTCCACGACCCGTCCGGCGTCGAACATCAGCACCTTCTCCGAGACGTCCCGGGCGAAGTTCATCTCGTGGGTCACACAGAGCATGGTGATGTCGGTGGTCCTGGCGATGTCCGACAGCAGATCCAGCACGCCCGCCACCAACTCCGGGTCCAGCGCCGACGTCACCTCGTCGAGCAGCAGGATCTCCGGCCGCATCGCGAGCGCCCGTGCGATCGCCACCCGCTGCTGCTGACCGCCGGAGAGCTGGGAGGGATGCGCGTCGGTCTTCCCCGAGAGCCCCACCAGGTCGAGCAGTTCGCGGGCCCGGCTCTCCGCCTCGTCGCGGTCCATGCCCAGCACACTGATCGGTGCCTCGGTGATGTTCTGGAGCACCTTCATGTTCGGGAAGAGATTGAACTGCTGGAAGACCATCCCGATCTTCTTCCGGGACTCCCGCAGCTGCTTCTCCCCCGCCGGCTTCAGTGAGCCGTCCGCGGCGCGGACGTGCGACAGCGGTGAGCCGTCGACCCAGATCACCCCGTCGCTGACCTTCTCCAGCGTCATCAGCAGCCGCAGGATGGTCGTCTTGCCGGAGCCGCTCGGACCGATCAGGGTGACGTGCTCACCGCGCCGCACGGTGAAGTCCAGCTCGTCCAGGACCACATGGTCGCCGTACCGCTTCACGACCCGGTCGAAGCGGACCAGCGGCTCGACGCCGGTCGACACCCGGCCCGGGGCCACGTCCGCGGGCTCCTTCAGGGGGGCAGATTCAGTGGCCAAGGCGCTTCTCCAGCTTTCTCATCAGTAGCGAGGTGGGGTAGCTCGCGACCAGGAAGACCAGGCCGGCGAGCGTGAATGCCTCGGTGTACGCGAAGTGCTCGGCCCCGTACTTCCGGGCCTCGAAGACCATTTCCTGCACCGTGATCACGGCGAGGAAAGGCGTCTCCTTGAACATCGAGATCGCGTAGTTGCCGAGCGCGGGCAGCACATTGCGTACCGCCTGCGGCAGGATCACGGCCTGCCAGGTCCGCCGGGTCGGCAGCGAGAGCGCCCGGGCGGCCTCCCACTGGCCCTTCGGTACGCCGTCGATCCCGGCGCGGTACACCTCGGAGGTGTACGTGGCGTAGTGGATGCCCAGCACCACGATGCCGATGGTCAGCGGCTCCACGGAGCTGAAGACAGCTGCCGCGCCCACCAGTTGGACCAGGAGCGGGGTGGAGCGGACGAACTCCATCACGGCCCGCACCGGCACGGTGACGAGTCTGCTGGGAGCCCGTCCCGCGATCGCGATGGCCAGCCCCAGGACGGCGGCCACGAGGGTGCCGAGCACCGTCGCGAGGAGGGTGACCCTGAATCCTTCGAGCAGCAGGGGCAGGGCGTCCCCTGCGGCGTTCCAGTCGAAGCCGTTCACCGGGCACCTCCGACGGTGGTGGCCGCGGCGCTGCGGCTCTTCAGCAGGCTGCCGGCGCCGGTCTCCAGGCCGAGCCGCCGTTTGGCGGTCCGTTCCAGCAGATTCATCAGCAGCGTCAGCGCGTAGGCCAGCACGAAGTAGGCGGCCAGCAGCGTCAGATACGCGGTGAGGGTCTCACCGGTGCGGTCGCGCACTTGCTGGATCACCGTCATCAGGTCGGCGGCGGAGATCAGCCACAGCAGCGGGGTGCACTTCAGCAGCTGGATCAGCAGGTTGGTGAACGAGGGGATCATCTGCACCCAGGCCTGCGGAAGGATGACCTTGCGCAGCCGCCGGGACGGGGTGAGGTTGAGCGCGAGGGCCGCCTCGTACTGCCCGCGCGGTACGGAGTTGATGGCGCCGCGCACCACTTCGGAGCCGTACGCCCCGTAGTTGAGGCCGAAGGCGACGACACCGCAGAGCAGCGGTGTCAGTTCGTAGCCGGTCAGGGGCGGCATCGCGTAGTACAGCCAGAACAGCTGGATGTAGAGCGAGGTGCCGCGGAAGAACTCGACGACGGTCCGCGAGGCCCCGCGGACCAGGAGCAGCCGGCTGCCGGCCATCAGGCCGAGGGCGAAGGACAGGGCCAGGGCCAGCAGGGACCCCAGAACGGTGGCCTGGAGCGTCACCCACAGACCGGCGCGGACCTGGGGCAGTTCATCGAGGAGAGTGGAGAAGAAGTCACTCATACGGTGTGGTTCGCCCCCGTCAGCCCTTGCACAGATCGGCGGTCTTCAGCGTGGCGGGCGGGATTTCCGTGGCCCCGAAGCCGTACGGCTCCAGCAGGCTCACATAGCGCGAACGGTCCGAGACGATCTTCTTCAGCTCGCGGTCGAAGGCGTCCCGCAGGTCCTCGTTGCCCTGGCGGAACACCGCGCCGCCGGGGGAGTACTGCTTCTTCCCTTCCAGCTCCGGCAGGAAGGCCTCGGTGACCTCGGTGGCCGGGTTGGTCTTGGCGAGCCAGCGCAGCGAGATGCCGGTGAGCAGGAAGGCGTCGATGCGCCCGCCCTTGACGGCGTCGGCGCCGTCCTGCGGCTTCTGCAGCGTCTTGATCTTGTCCTCGGCGATGCCCGCGCCCTTGGCGTACGAGCCCTCGACGGCGCCCGACATCACGCCGACGGTGATTCCGGCGGCCTTGGCGGAGGCCAGGTCGGTGATCTTCTTCGGGTTGCCCTTCTTCACCATCAGCGCTGTGGGGGAGATGAACTCCGGCTCGGAGAAAATGGCGTTGGCGCAGCGCTCCGGGGTGATCGCCATGCCCGCGCTGACCACGTCGTACTTGCCGGCCTGGAGTCCGGGGATGAGGCCGTCCCACTCGGAGAGCGTGGGCTTCAGCTCGTCGACACCGAGCGCCTTGAAGATCTCGCGGTGCAGCGTGGGCGCCTCGCCCTTGAGCTCCTTGCCCTCCAGATAGCCGTACGGGGCCTCGTTGGCGTACGCGACCCGTACGAAGCCCTGCTTACGGAGCTTGTCGAGGGCGCCTTCGCCTTCCACCGATCCGGCGTCGGTCTTGCTGCACGCGGAGAGCAGGCCGGGAACGACGAGCAATCCCCCCACGGCTGCCGATCGGTTGAGGAAACCCCGGCGGGACAGGTTCGGGAAGTCAGCCATGGTTCGCAATCTCCTGGAGGGTCGAACAGTCCGGACAAGGTGAGCGCCTGCCCGATCCCGTACGTCTATGCAGGACGAGGCGGCATGTAACCCAAAAGTGGCCGGAGAGTGACCTTTTCGTGCCCTGTGGCGGGCGGAGTGCGACGAGGGATGCGCGGGGCGTATTCCTCGACGGGCCCGATGTGGTGACGGGCTGTCAGGAGTGCGGGGGTTTGCGGGAGTGTGCCGGACTCAGGCGGTGTGGTCGGGGGAGGGGACATAGCCCAGCTCCTTGTCAACCACGTTCGGCAGCGGCAGGCCGGCCGCCCACTGCTCGTACATCTCCACGAACTGCTCACCCAGCCGGTCGCGCCAGCCGGCCGTGTCGCCGCTCATGTGCGGCGAGACCACCAGACCCGGCACGTCCCACAGCGGACTCTCCGGTCCGAGCGGCTCCTCCTGGAACACGTCGAGCGCGGCCCCCGCGATCCACCGCTTGTGCAGGGCGTCCGCGAGATCGGTCTCGACGACCATGGGGCCGCGCCCCACGTTGACGAACACGGCCGAGGGCTGGAGCAGACCGAAGAACCGGGCGTCGAACATCCCGCGCGTCGACTCCGTCAGCGGCGCCGCGCAGATCACCCAGTCCGCGCGGGCGGCCAGCCGGTCCAGGTCCTCGATGCCGTGAATGGTGCGCCGGGCCGTCCGCGCCACCAGGGCCACCCGCACACCGAGGCCGTGCAGCAGCCGGGTGATCTCCCGGCCGATAGGGCCCGCACCGACGACGACCGCACGGGTGCCGGAGAGCTGCCGGACCTCGCGGTGGCGCCAGTGGTGCAGCCGCTGGAGCTCCAGCGTCCCCGGCAGGTCCTTGGAGAAGGCGAGCACCAGGCCCGCGACGTACTCGGCGATGGGCAGTTCGAAGATGCCCCGCGCGTTGGTCACCACCGTGTCGGAGGCGGCCAGTGCGGGGCAGAGCAGCCGGTCCACCCCCGCGCTCGCCGTATGCACCCAGCGCGGGCGCGGCCCGTCACCCGGCCAGGCGCCGCGTACCGCGTCGGAGCTGAAGTCCCACACCAGCAGGGCGTCCGCGGAGGGGAGATGCGCGGCCAGACCCCGCTCGTCGGTGTACTGGACACGGACGCGGCCGGTCAGCCGGCCGAGGCGCGGTGACGGCTCGGTGTCCAGGACGAGGAGGGTGGGCTCTGACATCACTCACCACGCTCGCACCGGAACCCCACCGCGTCAACGGAGCCACCCGGTCACGCTCCGTGCGGCCTCCGTGGTGCGGTCATCGGGTGTGAACAACAGTTCCTATTCCTTTCGGTGGATATCCAGTGTTCTCAGTGAATAGCCTGATGTTGTGAAGCTTTCCGAGTGGGCGGCGCGCAATGGCGTGCACTACCAGACCGCGTGGACCTGGGCGAAAGAGGGTCGTATGCCGGTCCCGGTCGTCCAGACGCCGTCGGGTACATGGCTCGTGACCGAGCCCGCCCCGCAGGCTGCGGGGCGGGTCGTGGCGTACTGCCGCGTCTCGTCCGATGACCATCAAGCAGACCTGGAGCGCCAGGTCGCCCGTACCGTGCGAGGTGCAACGGCCCGGGGGTTCGCTGTCACTGACGTGGTGACGGAGGTCTGCTCCGGTGTGGACGGGAGCCGCCCCGAACTGAACCGTCTGCTCGCCGACCCGGGCGTGGAGACGATCGTGGTCGAGCAATACGACCGCGTCGCCCGGAACGGCCTCGATCACCTTGATGCAGCTCTCTCGGCCACGGGACGGCGCCTGGTCGTCCTCGACACGGCAGAGACCGCCGACGACCTCGTGCGGGACATCACCGAGGTGCTCACCTCCCTGTGTGCCCGTCTGCACGGTCGCCGCTTCGCAAAGGACCGCGCTTCCCGGGCTATCGCAGTAGCCACCGGCCCGGAGGTGGGTGTGTGAAGAAGTTCAGGCCGCAGCCGGGCTTCACCGTCCTCGCGCACAAGCTGGCCCTGGACCCGAACGCCGCGGCCGACCGCCGCCTGTACTCGCACGGAGGGGCCGCGCGGGCCGCGTACAACTGGGCCGGTCGGCTACGTCACTGCTGTGTGGTGGCAGCGGAAGGCCGAGCAGTCCTACGGCATTCCTGACGATCAGCTGACTGAGTGGCGTTCGTGGTCGCTGCCCTCGCTACGGAAGGCGTTCAACGAGGACAAGCGCACCAACCCGCGCTTCGCCGACTGGTGGGAGGAGAACTCCAAGGAGGCATACAACACCGGCCTGGCAGGCGCGTCGGCGGCGTTCGACAACTACGTGAAATCGAAGAGCGGCAAGCGCAAGGGCCCAAAGATGGGAATTCCCCGCTTCAAGTCGAAGCGGAAGGCACGGCTGACCTGCCGGTTCACCACCGGCACGATCCGCATCGAGCCCGACGGCAGGCACGTCACCCTGCCCCGAATCGGCACAATCCGCCTCCACGAGAACAGGACCGACCTGCGGGCCCTGATCGACGCGGGCAACATGCGGATCTTGTCCGCGACGGTCCGTCTGGACAGGGGCCGTTGGTTCGTCGCGTTTCAGGTTGAGCAGCGGCACGAGCTGGGGAGGGTGTCCCGTCCGGATGCGGCGGTCGGTATTGACCTCGGGATCAAGACCCTCGCGGTTCTCGCGGACAGCGACGGTGTGGTGAGTGAGGAGCCGAACCCGCGTCACCTCGACCGGGCGCAGAAGCAGCTGCGCCGCGCCAGCCGGGTGGTCTCCCGGGTCCAGGGCCCCGACCGGCGCACTGGACAAGGACCCTCCCGTCGCTGGGAGAAAGCCAACCGGGCGCGGAACGAGATCCATCACCGGGTCGCGAACCTCCGCGAGGACACCCTCCATAAGATGACGACCCGCCTCGCATCCCAGTACGGCACGATCGTTGTAGAAGACCTCAACGTTGCCGGGATGGGCCGTAACTGGAGCCTGGCCCGCCACGTCGCGGATGCCGCGTTCGGCGAGATCCGACGCCAACTCACCTACAAGACCGGTCGGCGCGGCACACGACTCGTCGTCGCCGACCCATGGTTCCCCTCCTCGAAGACCTGCTCGCGCTGCGGTGTGGTGAAAGCCAAGCTGCCCCTCAGCGTGCGTGTCTTCGAGTGCGACAACTGCGGCCTCGTCCTGGACAGGGACGCCAACGCAGGACACAACCTGGTCGCCCTAGCGGCCCGCACCACAGGTACCGGAGTGGCCGGAGACCTGGACCCCGCCAGGGCGGAGTCGAAGCCCCGTGGAGCCGACCGCAAGACCCGCACCACCCGCCCGCGCCGCAAGGCCGGGACGGGGCGGGCAGGTGGCACAATCCCCAGCCCCCGGGCCGGGACAGAAACGGGAGACCGTCAACAGGCCACCAGAGCGCAACTCGCACCCTGGTGACACCGTTACGGACCATCCCAGCGGAAACGCCGGGTTGGCTGAGATCGCATGTTGATCAAAGCAACGGAATACTTGACATGGGTGAGGGCAGCGGTGACGGAGTCACGCGCTCGTCGCTCCGGACGTACAGAAAGGTGGACATGACGACCATCGGACTTCTCTACCCGGGCCACTCCGCGGAGGGCGACTTCCCGCGGATCGAGATCATGCTCGACAGCGACATCAGACTGCCCCTCTTCCACACCGGCATCGGCGAGGACACCCACACCGTCGAGGCCCTGCGCGAGATGGGCTCGGCCGAGCGGCTCGCGGCGGGCGTGGAGGATCTGCGCCTGGCGGGCGCCGAGGCGCTCGTCTGGGCCTGCACCGGCGGAAGTTTCGTGTACGGCCGGGAGGGTGCGCACGAGCAGATCGCGACCCTGGCCAGGGCGGCGGGCCTGCCGGCGTCCAGCACCTCCTTCGGCTTCGCGCACGCGGTACGGGAGGTGGGGGCGACCCGGGTAGCGATCGCCGCGACCTACCCGGAGGACATCGCCGTGCTCTTCGCCCGCTTCCTGGAGGCCGCGGGCATCGAGGTGGTCGCCACCCGGGGCAGCGGCATCATCACCGCCGCCGAGGTGGGCGGCTGGGACGCACGGCTCGTGAAGGAGCTGGCCGTCGCCGGGGACCACCCGGACGCGGATGCGGTGCTGCTGCCGCACACGGCCCTGCACACCGCGGCGTACATCCCCGAACTGGAAGAACTGCTCGGCAAGCCGGTCCTCACGGCGAACCAGGTGACGGTCTGGGAGGGCCTGCGACTGGTCGACCGCCGCCTCTGGGAACCGGCGCTGGGCGCCCTTTTCGCCACCCGCGAGCCGCCCCCCGGCGTCACCGAGACCCGGGGCATCGTGGTGCGGGAATAAACGGAGCCATCCTCCTGTTGGCTTCTTCCGTTACGTACGCATCACCGGGAGAGGCCGAAACGTGGACGAGATCCGAGGCGACCAGATTCGCGGCACCGCAGCCGGAACGGCCTCCGTGCCGCTGTCCGTGCTCGACCTGGTGACCGTGGGACAGGGCCGCACCGCGACCCAGGCGCTGCGCACCAGCGTCGACATCGCCAAGCTCACCGAGCGCCGCGGCTTCCACCGCTTCTGGGTCGCCGAGCACCACTCCATGCCGGGCGTCGCCTCCTCGTCCCCGGCCGTGATCCTCGCCCACCTCGCCGCGCACACCGAGCGCATCCGGCTCGGCTCCGGCGGAGTGATGCTGCCCAACCATGCGCCGCTCGTGATCGCCGAGCAGTTCGGCACGCTGGAGGCCCTGGCTCCCGGACGCGTCGACCTGGGACTCGGCCGCGCGCCCGGCACCGACGGCGCGACCGCCGCTGCCCTGCGTCGTACGGACCGGCTGAACGAGGGGGCCGAAGACTTCCCGGAGCAGCTGGCCGAGCTGGTCCGGTTCCTGGACGACGACTTCCCGGACGGCCATCCGTACGCCAGGATCCACGCCGTACCCGGCCCCGTGCAGGCGACCGCGCCCGGCGGTGTGCAGTCCGCGGCCCGTCCGCCGGTCTGGCTGCTCGGCTCCTCCGGCTTCAGCGCCCGGCTGGCCGGTGTCCTCGGCCTGCCGTTCGCGTTCGCGCACCACTTCTCGGCGCAGAACACCGTTCCGGCGCTCGACCTCTACCGGGAGTCGTTCAGGCCGTCCCCGGTGCTGGACGCCCCGTACGCCGTGATCGGCGTGTCGGCCCTCGCCGCCGACGAGGAGCGCGAGGCCCGCCGCCAGGTGCTGACCGGCGCCCTGTCGATGGTCCGGCTGCGCACCGGACGCCCGGGGCTGATCCCGAGCCCGGAGGAGGCGGCCGCGTACACCTTCAGTCCCATGGAGCGGGAGTTCGTCGACGGCTGGCTCTCCAACGTCATCCACGGCACCGCGGACGAGGTCCGTACGGGTCTCGACGACCTGGCCAAGCGGACGGGGGCGGACGAGCTGATGATCACGGCGAACGCGCATGGCGGGGACGCGAGGCTGCGCAGCTACGAGCTGATCGCGGACGCGTACGGTCTGCCTTCCTGAACGCTCCCGTCCTCGGAACGCTCCCGTCCTCGGAACGCTCCCGTCCTCGGAACGCTCCCGTCCTCGGAACGCTCCCGTCCTCAGAACGCTTCCGTCCTCACACTCCGGACGGGCTCGACGACGGGCTTGATTTCGCCCCCGCGCCGATCAGTTCAGCGATACGTTCCGGGGCCACGGCACGGGAGTACAGCCACCCCTGCCCCGTGTCGCAGCCGATCCTCCGCAGCCGCTCGGCCTGGCCCGCCGTCTCCACGCACTCCGCGGTGACGGTGAGGCCCAGCCGGTGCGCCAGCTGCACCATCGCCTCCACGATCGTTTCGTCGGCGGGGCTGGGGTGTGCACCGTCGTCGTAGCGGAAACCGCGTACGAAGGAACCGTCCAGCTTCAGTACGGAGACGGGCAGCCGGCTCAGATAGGCGAGGTTGGAGTAGCCGGTGCCGAAGTCGTCGATGGCGATCCGGACGCCCATGTCGCTGAGCGCCTGGAGCGCCCGCAGTGGACGGCCGGCGGAGCCCATCACGGCGGACTCCGTCAGCTCCAGTTGCAGCAGCCCGGCGTCGAGCCCCGTCTCGGTGAGGATCTCCGCCACGTCGGCGACCAGGTCGGAGTCCCAGACCTGGCGTACGGCCACATTGACGCTGATGAACAGCGGCGGCTCGTCCGGATGGTCGAGCTGCCAGCGCCGGGCCTGGCGGCACGCGGTGCGCAGCACCCACCGGCCGAGCTGGACGATCGTGCCGTCCTCCTCGGCGATCGCGACGAACCGATTCGGCGCCAGCCGGCCGAACTGCGGGTGATTCCACCGCACCAGGGCTTCCACGCCGCGTACGGCCCCGTCGGCCATGCACACCAGCGGCTGGTACTCCAGGGTGAACTCGCCGCGCTCGACGGCGGGCCGGAGCGTGGAGGAGAGCGCCTGGCGGGTCATGCGGTGGGCGTTGCGCTCGGGGTCGAAGAGCGTCCAGCGGGCCTTGCCGTCCTCCTTCGCCCAGTACAGCGTGGTGTCCGCGGCCTGCATCAGGCCGGTGGGCGAGGTGCCCGCCGAGGCCCGCTCGACCACCCCGATCGACGCCGAGACGGAGAGCCGCTGGCCGGCGAGGTCGAAGGGCTGCTGGAGCGAGACGAGCACCGCGTTCGCGAGCTCGGTGAGCTGGGGTGTGCCGGTGGAGTCCTCGACCAGGATGGCGAATTCGTCACCGCCGAGCCGCGCCACGAGATGGCTGCCGCTGCGGTCGGAGCCGTCGCGTTCGGCGCAGTCGGTGAGCCGGCCGGCGACGGCGGCCAGGAGCCGGTCGCCCATGCGGTGCCCCATGGTGTCGTTGACCGCTTTGAAGCCGTCGAGGTCCAGGTAGCAGAGGCCGATCCGGCCGTGCGCGGGCAGTGAGTCGTCCTGGAACGGCGGTGTGTCCAGGGCCGCCGAGAGCCGTTCGAAGAACAGGGTCCGGTTGGGCAGCCGGGTCACCGGGTCGTGCATCTGGAGGTGCCGCAGCCGCTTCTGGAGCTCGCGCCGGTCGCTGATGTCCGCGACCGACAGCAGCACGCCGCCGGTCGCGGTGTCGGTGGACGAGGCCTCCATCGGTACGACGGTGATCTCCGCCCACAGGGAGCGCCCGTCGGCGTGTTTCAGCCTGCGGGTGCAGCGGAAGCGGGAGCGCCGGCCGTGCAGCACCTCGTGGTACGCGTGCCAGGTGCGGTCGTCCGACGCGAGGTCGACGAGATCGGCGGCCGGCTGGGCGGCCAGGGCGGCGGCATCGGTGCCGAGCAGTCCGGCCAGGGCGTCGTTCGCGTTGACGATCTGGCCCTCGTGGTCGAGGACGGCCATGGCGAGAACGGAGACCCGGAAGGCGGCGCGGTAGTCGCGCAGTTCGGACGGGCTCGCTCCCGCCGTATGACGCTCCGTGACCGGTGGCCGTACGGCGCCGAGGGTTCTGCCTGCCTGGGGCTCCGGCCCTTCGGAGGTTCCGCTCACCGCTTGCTCCCGCTGTGCAGATCGTCGTGAACAGGTGTGGTCGGACAGGCCACCGGGTGGAGTCCCGTTGTCAGGGACGGTATCCACGCGGGAAAGCGTGGTGAAGCATAGAGGGTGGTGAGTCGGCCGTTCCAGCTCGCCGGCCGGCGGCGGCTCTCTGTACCCGCCTGGCCCCTGCTCCGGGCTCCAATCCGGTTTGCCCGTTACTGATCGTTTCTGTGCGGTCCTGTTATGTCGCTTCGCTGGATTGATTGATTGTGACTGTCCGTGAACCGGGGATGCGGTCCGCGGTCCTCCTGACCCGAGTGGGGCAGTCCAACAGGACGTACGACCCCGGATCGGCACAGGGTGGGTGGGCTGTCCCGTGTTTCCCACCCGGAGGTTGATGTGCCGCGACTGCGCAGCCCCGGGGGAGTGGAGAGACCGAGTCTGCGCGGCGTGGCGGCCGCTCTGACCTCTCTCATGGCGCTCGCCGCCACCTCCCTCGTCGCGGGACCCGCCGTGGCCGCCACCGGCGACGCGGGCCCGTGCGCCCTGCCCAGGACCGGGGCCCACCACTCCCTCGGCCTCGACACCTGGAACGGCGCCTACCCCCGCCCCGATCACAGCCTCGACGCGGTCATGATCTTCCTCTCGTTCCCCGACTCCGAGCCCGCGGTCACCCCCGCCGTACTCGCCGCCGACTACTTCCCTTCCACCACCCGCTTCTTCCAGCGCGCCTCGTACGGGAAGTTCACCCTGCGCCCGCACCCCCAGCGGCAGTGGGCCGAGATGCCGCGCCCCTCCGCCTGGTACGGGATAGAGCGCGACTGGGACTCGGGGCGGCGCAGCGCGTATCTCCGCGACGCGATCGACGCGGCCGACGGGGCGGTCGACTTCTCGGCGTACGACATCATCTATCTGGTCGCCGACCCGGACGCGCCCGGTGTCGACTCCGACGCCACCAAGGTCGTCAACTTCGACCACCCGCTGCGGGCCGACGGTACGGACATCAGGCGCGTCGTCACCGTCTTCGAACAGCACCCGCCGGACCGGAACGTCCTCGCGCACGAGACCGGGCACGTCTTCGACCTGGCGGACCTCTACCACCGCCCGACGGACGGCAAGGGCGACTGGGACACCCATGTCGGTGACTGGGACGTCATGGGCAGCCAGTTCGGGCTCGCGCCCGAGCTGTTCGGCTGGCACAAGTGGAAGCTCGGCTGGCTCGACCACCGCCAGGTCAGATGTGTGCAGGGCAGGGCCGACCTCACCCTGGAACCCGTCGCCGCCGCGCCCATGCCCGGCGGGTCCATCGGGACACGGCTCGCGGTGATCAGGACCGGCGAGGGCGGCGCCCTGGCCATCGAGGCCCGCAGTGCCACCGGAAACGACCGGGCGACCTGTACCGAAGGCGTACTGATCTACCGGATCCGCAACGGGACCGCGTCCGGCGGCGGTCCCGTCGAGGTCGTCGACACCCATCCCGACACCGACGCCTGCTGGGACCGGTCGGTCTACCCGCCGCTCGCGGACGCCCCGCTGGACGAGGGCGAGACGTACACCGTGCCCGGCGAGCGCACCAGGATCGAGGTCGCGGGGCGGACGCCTTCGGGGGCGTGGACGGTCCGGATCACGACAGGTACGTAAGAGTTCTCTCGAACACGAAGAAGCCCCCTCGCGAAAGCGAGGGGGCTTCTTCGTGTCTGTGCGCCGTCAGGGACTCGAACCCCGGACCCGCTGATTAAGAGTCAGCTGCTCTAACCAACTGAGCTAACGGCGCCTGGTGACGTCGTAGACATTAGCACCCGGATCGGCAGGAGGAAAAATCGAATACCCGGAGGCCGGGGAAGGCTGTGACCTGCCAACCCGTACGCAGGCCCACAGCAGCACGTCGGGGCCGGGGAGCCACGGGTTACGGGTGTCGGGGGCGACCACCCAGCGGGGTCCTGCGCCCTCGGAACCGCCGGCCAGAGGCGGCACGGTCACCGCGTCGCCGGCGCCGTGGCAGAGCAGCGGGGGCACGGAGCCCCGGTGCGCCCCGGACTGCCCGGGACCGCCGGTGCCCCACTCCTCCCATTCGAGCAGGGACGGCAGCCGCTGGGCCGTACCGGGGGCGGCGAACAGGAGCATCCGGCCCCGGTGCGTGGCGACCGGACCGGAGCCGGGCCCCTCGGACCAGAGCTGCTCCAGCATCCGCCGCCCGAACAGCGCGGGCACATTCACCACGTCGAAGACGGACCCGGACGGCAGAACGCCGGGAGCACTCGGACGCGCCTGCCACTGAGAGAGCGTGCTGCGCGGATGGGCCGAGGCGCCGGCGAGCCAGGCGGCCCCCGCGGCGGTCACCTGGGCGGCCTGGTGCCGGGGCTCGTCCCGCAGCAGAGCGAAGATGTCGACGTCGCGGTGGGAGGCCCCTGCTGCTGCGGGGAGGGTCGTTTCGTCTTTCAGCCAAGCGCTCATGCAGACAGGTCTACAGGGAGTGACGGTACCGATTCCGAGAGTTGCCGGAAACGGGGACAGGGCGGGGCATGGAGGAGTATCTTGCGCGGGCATATGCCAGCGGCGGTACCCGGATTCAGGGCAAACCCGGTGGCCAGGTCAGGGTCCGGCGTTCCTGAGCAGTGACCGGCCGAACTCGATCATCTTCTTGGCATAGTCCTCGGTCCACTCCGCGCGCTCCGCGACATCGGCCGTCGTCAGCCGGTCGAAGCGGCGCGGATCGGCGAGCTGGGCGGCGGCCACTGCCTGGAATTCGACGGCCCGGTCGGCCGCCGCCCGGAAGGCGTGCGTCAGCTCCGTCGCACGGGCCAGCAGCTCCTTCGGGTCCTCCATCGCATCGAGATCGAAGAAGTGCTCGGGGTCGGCTGCGGCCTCCGACGGCTCGAAGAGCAGCGGAGCGGGACGCATCCGCTGCCGCTCGTTCCGCTCGGGTTGTGCCATGGGTGCTCCTCCTTCGGGCGGCCAGGTGCCACCCTCCATTGTCCAACCCGGCGCAAGAGGGCTGGTCCCTGTCCGGATCAAGGCCGCCAGCGCACCCGGTGTTCCGCGAGATGAGCCAGCACCGAGTGATTCGCGTCCCATCCGTCCGGGAATTTGACCGTGACGCCCAACTGGACCGGTTCCGTCGACGGGTGCTCGTCCAGCAGGTCCGCGACACCCTCCCGGCACACCACGACGCAGGCATGGCGATGGCGGGAGGCCAGGACGCACAGGCGGCCCGTCTCCAGATGGAAGGCCGTGGCGTCCGGGCGGCCCGACAGCGGGTGCAGGACCACCGTCACGTCGAACTCGCGGCCCTGCAGCCGGTTCGCCGTGTCCACGGCCACGCCCGTGACCCCCAGCTCGGCCAGCGCGGCCCGGACCGCCGCGGCCTGGTCGCGGTGGGCCGTGCCGACCGCCACCCGGTCCGCCGTCACCGGGACCGGGTCGGGGGAACGCTCGCTCGTCGCGGCGCCGCCCCGGTCCAGCAGCCGGCGGACGGTCAGGGCCACCGCCCGGACCGCTTCCGGGTCGGTGCGCGGAGTGTGCCTTGCCGGGAGTTCGAGCAGACCCCAGCCGGACTCCGCCGCCTCGTCCAGCACCCGGTCGGGAGCCGACCCGTCCGACGGCACCCCGAACGCCAGGCGCCGCTCCCCGCGGTCCGTACCGCTGCGGAACGGTGTGTACGGGTAGAACGCGTCCGAGACGAGCGGTGCCGCCGACGCCGGCAGCCGCCAGGACACGGGCAGACGGTGCTGCGGCAGCTCCGGGTTGTGGGCGAGCAGCGTGGTCACCGCGCTCGCGGACGGGTCGTACGACAGTCCCGCCCACTGGTCGGCGCCGACGATCGAGAACGGGTCCAACTGGCCCGGGTCACCGACGAACAGCGCCCGCTCGAAGAGCCCCGCGACGGCCAGCAGCGCATCCGAACGCATCTGGTACGCCTCGTCGACGATGGCGTGCCCCCACGGCTCCACGTTCTTCACATGGGCCCACTTGGCGGCCGTCGAGATGACGATGTCGAGGCCGGCGAGATCCGCCGCCTTCGCCGACTTCCGTACGTTGTCCAGACCGTCCAGCACCGTGTCGTACGGGTCGGAGTCGTTGCTGTGCAGGCGGCCCACCGGCAGGCCGGGTGCCTTCTCGGCCAGCCGGACGACCAGGTCGTCGACCTGGGTGTTGGTCTGCGCGATCACCATCAACGGCCGCCCCGCAGCCGCCAGTTCGAGGGCTGCGCGCACCACCAGGGTCGATTTACCGGCGCCCGGCGGCGAGTCCACCACGATGCCGCGCGAGGTGCCGCGCAAGGTGTCGTGGAGGATCGCGTCGGTCGCCCGCGTCGCCTCGGCGCCCGGGTCGAACGTGGCCTTCTCCGAGGTCACAGCAGGTCCTCCGCGGTCACGGGGTCGGGCCGTTCGGCCCGTTCGGCGGCGGCGCCGGGCGGGCCGCCGTGGGTCCAGGGGGTCTCCTCCGGGTCCGGCAGCTTCGGACCACCGCGAGGATCGTGCTCGAACAGCGTCCAGACGATCCGGTCGCCGGGCTCGGGGACCGAACCCGGCGCGGGTTCCTTGCTCCGCCCCATCCGGTCCGTGATCCGCAGCACCAGCAGGAGGCCGTCCTCCTCGGCAGACGCTTCCGCCTCCCGGACGAACTCCGCGGTCTGTGGTTTGCCGTCCAGCGAGCGGTACACCTTCGTGCGCTCACCGAGATGCGGGTGCTCGTCCGTACGGACCGTGACCAGGGGGCGCGGCGAGGGGCGCTTCGACTCGCTGTACGCCATCTCCACCTCCGTCACCTCCCCGACGAACGCCTCGCCGGACAGCCGGCGTCCCGCGAGCACCAGCGGGTCGTCCAGCGCCTCCTGTGCGTCGAGCCGGGCCTGGGCCGACTCCCGGGAGGCCAGCTTCTGTGCGGCCGTCACCGCGTCGTCCCGGCGCGGCTGCGGGGGCTCCCCGGCCCGCACCCGGTCCCGGTGGCCCGTGAACGACCAGCGGTCCCGCGTCCAGCGGTCCTCGGCCCTGGCTCCCTCGGGCATCTCGCCCAGCAGGTCGAGCCCCCGCCACACGGCGTCCCAGGTGGGCAGCATGACCTTCGCCAGCAAGGACCTGATCTCCCGCTCGGCGCACGTCAGTTCGGCCAGGCGGGCGTCGGCCGCGAGCCCGTCCTCCGCCGCCGCCAGCGCCGTACGCGCCCGGTCGTACGCCTCGATGGCGGGGGCCAGCAGCCGGTTGTCGAACGCCGGGTCCGTGGCCGGTCCGGCCGGCGGGCAGAGCAACTGGCCCTCCCGGTCCCGCTCCAGCTCCGCGCGCAGGGCGGCATCGGCGCCCGAGCCGCCGTCCGGAGGGGCGATCCAGGCCAGCAGCGCGCCGAGATGCTGGTCCTCCAGGCTGCTCTGGCCGGTCGCCCAGTGCCGGTTCAGCAGATCGGTCGTGGCGAGCAGCAGGGACGAGCCCGGCACCCTGGCCCGCTCCGCGTAGTGCGTCAGCCAGCGGCCCAGCAGGGGGACCCGAGCGGGCGCCGGATAGGGAGTGTCCGGGTCGTCCTCCGCGGTCCGCCGGAAGCGCATCGAGCGGCCCAGGAGGCGTACGAAGTCGATGCCCGCCCGGCTCGGCACGATCAACTGGGCGGCGTCCGTGCACAGTTCGACCTCGACCTTGACCTTCTTGCCGGTCTCGGGATCGGTCTCTTTGCGCTCGGCCGGCTCGACCACGTCGGCGTACGACTCGATGTGCGGCAGCACCGCCTCGGCCAGCTCGGCGAGGAACGCGAACCGCAGATCGCGGTCGCGCGGCTGGGCCACGGCCAGCAGCCGGGGCGCCTCCCGGTCCGTACCCACCAGGGCCCCGAGCGGGGCGCCCGCCTCACCGGCGGTGGTGAGCGGCACCAGGACGAGCGGCCGGCCGGTGAGATGGCGGTGGCGGACGGTGGCCATGGGCTGCGCACGCCCGCTCTCCACCGCCTCCAGCCGGGCCAGCGTGTTGATCAGTGACATTCCGCTCGGCCCTCCAGGGCTTCCGCGCGCAGGGCCGCGGCACGGCGCAGCGCGGCGACCGTCGGGTCCGCGGGGTCGCCCTCCTTGCCCGCGGCGGCGGCCAGCACCGCGCCGACCGTCGTGAGGCCGCCGAGCTCGCCCCTGACGCTCCGCCCCAGTGCCTCCACCGCCCCGTGGGCCCGGGACTTCTCCCGGCAGTGGAAGGCCAGTTCGCATGCAGCCAGACACTCCGGGGCGTAGGCGGCGCCGACCGCGTCGACGGCCTGACCGAGCTCCTGCGGCGAGCATCCCGGGTCGAAGGTGGTGCCCTCGGGCAGGGTGGCGGCGATGTCCTCGACGCGCGTCAGCCTGGTCAGCTGGCGCCGGGTGACGGCCCGCTGCTTGCGGACGTCGACGACCGAGGCGGTCGGCAGGTTGGAGAAGTCCTTCGGGCAGACCAGCAGCACCCGGTGCCCGACCTCGGCGCCCTTGGTCACCGCGGCGATCCGCTCCAGCGCCAGGACGTAGACGGCGGACTGGCGGGCCGCGGCGCCGACCTTGGCCGCGTCGGCCGAACTGTCGATCATGGGGAAGGATTTGATCTCGACGACCGTCCAGGTGCCGTCGGGGTGCACCACCACGGCGTCCGGTTCCAGATAGGCGGGCGAGCCCGCCACCTCCAGGGCCAGCATCGGATGGTCGAGCAGGGCCCAGCCGCCCGCCGCAGTCGCCTCCCGCAGTGCCAGCGCCGTCCTCGCCGCACGGCCCTCGGGTCCGGCGGCCGTCAGATCCGGCACCTGCGCCTCGTGCGGTGCCTCGCAGCCGCCGCCGAGCCGCTCGTACAGCAGGCGGAGCAGCTCCGTGCCGCCGTCGGCCTTCACCTTCGCCTCGAACGCGTTGCCCCGCATGAACGCGAACTGCGACTGGCCGAAAGCGGCGGGGGAGCCGAGCGCGGTGGCCAGCACGGCCTTGTTCACCCCCGCGGCGTCGAGCAGAGAGCGCCGCTTGCAGCCGGGGTTGGCGGCGAGGGCGGCCAGCGCGCGTGCGTCGAGCGGGTGCGGGGCGACGGAGGGGCCGCGCAGCTCAGCGAGCCGCTGCCGCAGCGTCGTCGCTGGTTGGCGCGCCGGTGTCGGTGGAATCTGCGGAGGAGGTCCGCTGGCCGGGTATTCGCTCACCCGCGGAAGTCTTGCATCCGGCACTGACATCTGGGGCCTTACCGGTGTTCGCGGCCGTGCGCACGGTGGTGAGACCGGCCCGGAACCGGTCCTTCACACGGTCCGCGAGGCGGATCACCGGCTTCGCCAGAAGAGCTCCGCCCGCCATCACGGCGACGCCTGCCGCGGCGTCGAGGAAGTAGTGGTTCGCGGTGCCCATCACCACGAGCGTGGTCAGCAGGGGGTAGGCGACGCCGAGGGCGCGTACGAGGGGATGGCGGCCGTGCCGCCACAGGAGGATGCCGCACCACACCGACCAGCCGACGTGCAGGCTCGGCATCGCCGCGTACTGGTTGGTCATCCCGCCGAGTCCGCGCGGGGCGCTCGCCTCGGTGCCCCACCAGCCGTACGAGCTGTACTGGGCCATCGTGTCGACGAAGCCGTACCGGGCGTCGAGGAGGCGGGGCGGGCAGGTCGGCATCAGCGTGAAGCCGATCAGACCGAGGAGCGTGGAGGTCATGAGCCAGGTGCGGGCCGCCCGGTAGGCGGCCTTCCGGCGCCGGAACATCCATATGAGGACGGCCGGGGTGACGAGGTAGTGCAGCGAGGCGTACGCGAAGTCGGCGGGTATCCCGAGTGCCGGGTTGGCGGTCAGCAGGCGGTTCAGGGGGTGCTCGGCGTTGAGGAAGAGCGACTGTTCCAGGCGGAGGATGGCGAGCCCGTGGTCGACGGCGGTCGACACGTCGCCGCGGACCAGCAGCCGTCCTGCCGAGTACAGCGCGTACACCACCGCTATCAGTGGCAGCTCCGTCCACCAGCGGGGGCGGTGGCCGGGTGCTGGCGCGGCGGTGGCGTGCTGCATCCGGTAGCTCTCCCCATGTTCATGCTGCCGTCGAATGGCATTCAACCGTACGGCGGTCGTCGGCCGGGATTCTCCGAGGGGTCCCGGTTCCGTGGCCGAGGCCGGGACCGCGCTGGAAGGGACGCCGTTACGGCCCCGGAGGTTGCCTCCCGGGCACGTGAGAGATGATGGAGCGGGGGGAATCGGCCACGCCCCGACGGGGCCCGGCGTCGGTTTCCGCCCCTCGTCGCTGTATCGGACACCGCCGTCCGGGACCTATCAGATCGTGAGATCTCAGTTCCAGGGAGAGCCTTCATGGCACCGCGCATCCTGCTCGCCCGGCACGGCCAGACCCAGTGGTCGGTGCAGGGCAATCACACCGGCAGGACGGACATTCCGCTGCTGGACACCGGCCGCGAGGGCGCCAAGCTGCTCGGCGACCGCCTGCACCGGGAGCCGTGGGCGGGCCTGCCGGGGGTCGAGGTCAGGACCAGCCCGCTCGTCCGGGCGGCCGAGACCTGCGCGATCGCGGGGTTCGGGGACCGTGCGGAGCCGTGGGACGCGCTGATGGAGTGGGACTACGGGGCGTACGAGGGGCTGACGCCGGCCCAGATCCGGGCGGACCGGCCGGACTGGCTCATTTGGCGGGACGGGGTGCCGGAGGGCGAGACGACTGCGGAGCTGTCTGCCCGTGCGGACGAGATCGTGGACTGGGCGAGGTCGGCGGACCGCGACGTCCTGGTCTTCGCCCATGGCCACATTCTGCGGGCGCTGGGGGCGCGGTGGCTGGGGGAGGACGTGTCGTTCGGCGCCCGCATCCGGCTGGACCCGACGTCGCTGTCGGTGCTGGGCTGGGCGTATGGCCTGCCGGCGGTGGAACGCTGGAACGACACGGGTCACTTGGACCGGTAGGAGTTGTTACGGGGCTGTGTGGGAGGCCCTGTGCTTTGTGCGCCGCCCCGTGCGCGCCGGTTCCGTCCTCAAACGCCGGACGGGCTCGGTTTGCCCGGTCGTGTGGGCGTCCCGGTCGTGCTCCCCGGTTCCGTCCTCAAACGCCGGACGGGCTGAGGTGTGCCGGACTGGCTGGGGGTGCCCATTCAAACCCGTCCGGCGACCCATTCAAGCGCGTCCGGCGTTTGAGGACGGAAGCGGCGGAACCGTCGGCCCGGTTGCCGCCCGCACCGCCTCCCCGTGGCGGGCCACGAAGTCTCCGACCGCCGGCGACGCGTTCTGCGCCCGCAGTACCCCCACCGCACTCGCCAGCATCGCGCGGATGCGGGAGGACTGGACCCGGTCCAGCAGGTCCAGCACCCCGTGGCCCGCCGTGGCTGCCTCGTCCGCGATCCCGGCCCGGGCCAGATCTCCGGTCAGCTGGGCCCGGTACAGCGCCAGGTTCCGCGTGAAGTGCGGGTCCTGGAGCTGCGTTGCCCGCCGCGCGTGCCGCGCCGCCCGCGGCCAGTCGCCCAGCGCCGACCAGCACTGGGCCTGGAGCATCTCCAGTTCCGCCTCCCGGAAGAAGGACATCCACTCCGGGTCCGCCGACGACGCCCCCCGCTCGAACGCCGCGTGCGCCCGGCCGATCGCCCGGTCGCACCCGGTGCGGTCACCGAGCCCAGCCCGGCCCCCCGCCTCCCGCAGGGCCAGCAGCGCCAGCAGCCGGGCCGAGCCGAGCGGCCGGGCGGCCCGCTGGCCGGCCTCCGCCGCGCGTACCGCCTCGCGCGGCCGCCCCGTATCCCTGGCCAGGAACGACGCGTTGCAGAAGGCGTGGGCCTCAAGCGCCGAGTCCCCCGCCACCCGCGCCGTCGCCAGCGCCTCCGCGTAGTGGGAGCGGGCGTCCTCGAAGCGGCCCGAGTCATGGGCCAGCCAGCCCACCGAGATGGCCAGCTCACCCGCGCCCGCGTGCAGCCGGTCCGCCGTGGCACGGCGCGTGGTCGTCCCCGCGTCGAGCAGGGCGTACGCCGCCCGGAGCGGCTGTGAGGCCCGCCGGTAGAGGCCGTCGCCCCCGTGCCGGTCGTCCAGCAGCCGGATCTGCCGCACCGCCTTCTCGACGGCGTTCACTTCGGCCTCGCCCACCCGGCGCTGTGCGGGCAGGCTGGTCAGGGCGGCAGCGGCGGACGCGCCGCCGAGGCCCAGGGACGCGGCCGCCACCGTGGCGGTGCCGCTGGTCATGAACATGCGACGCAGCACGTCGCTCTCCTCGTCGGTGTCGCTGTGGAGCGTAGGGGGCGGTGGAGTGGTGGGGCGTGCGGGGGAGCCCGCGTTCGAGGTACGCGCCCCCCGGCCGCGCACGGTCTCGCGGGCCGAGAAGCCGAGGTCCGCCAGGCCGGCCCCGGGGAACATATGCAGGAAGACCCGTTCGTACGCGTAGTTGGGGCAGCGGATCTCGCCGGACTCCACGCGGCCGATGTACCGGGCGTCGCAGGCGACCTGTTCGCCGATCTCCCGCGCGGCCCGGCGGACCGCCGCCGCGAACTCCCCGGCGGAGCGCTGTCCGCGCAGCCGGCGGAAGACGAGGTTGGGAACTGGCCGTGTCGACACCATGGCGGGGCCCTCTCCGGTGCAGCCGGGCGCTGGTTCTGTTGTCCCGGCGGAGCAAGAACGTACCTGCTGTGACGGGACGCACACAGAGTGTTTGTGTACAAAACGGATATCTCGCCCGTGATCCGCCATGAACTGCCATCCTTTGCGGCGGCGTGGTGCCGTAGCCCTTGACGCAGTGGGCGCGTTGGTCCATGTGGAGACGGAGTCTGGCTCCGTTCGGCGATGAGAGGAGGGGTTCCCTTGCTGCATCTCGGCACGGAGACCGGCTCACGGACGACAGCGGCGCACCCCATGACCGCACCGCCCGCCGCACCTGCACCCGAACCCGCACACGCGCCCGCACCCGAATCCGCACATGCGCCCGCACCCGTACACGCACAGCCCGCACCCGTCGGCGAACCGTGCGACCTCGTCACGGTCCCGGCCCGCCAGGGCCTGGAGGCCGTCGACATCCTGCGTCGCGGCGCCGACCAGGAGGCCGTTGGCCCGGTCCTCCACGACGGCGCCTGCGACACCCTCGGCTTCCTGGTGCCGCCGGGAACTGCCGACGCCTGGGACGTACCCGGTAGCGCCTGTACGCGGACGAACGGCCGCGGGCTCCGTATCCCCGCCGAGCCCCCCGTTTTCGGCAGCGGCTGGCTCCTGCCGCCCGCCCCCGACGCGCCGGTCACCGACCCGGCCGTGCTCCGGGAGGCCCTGGGTCAGGCCGCCCGGCTGATCGAGGCGGTCGACAACTGCCAGTGAGCCCATAATGGCCGGACGGCCGGATCTCCCGGCGCCGCCGGTGAAGCGCCGGCCCCGGAACGTATGAGCAAGGGCGAGCAAGCGTGGCACGTCGAGGAGCGTCGGCAGGGGGCGCGAGCGCCCGGAAGCGGTCCGACCGCAAGCGGGAGCCCCTCGTCGCGGAGGTGGACGGCGGTCGCGCCGAGCTCGTACCCGACCGCGAGCGGCCGCGCGGCTGGACGCTGCTGCTGGACGACGCCCCGCAGTCGCATGTGGACCTGGACGATCCCTCGTACCTGTCCTTCGAGTACCAGCGCAGGATCGGCCACATGATCGATCTCGCCGCGCCCGCGCAGCAGCCCCTCCAGGTGGTGCACCTGGGCGGCGGGGCATTCACCCTCGCCCGTTACGTCGCGGCGACCCGTCCCCGCTCCACCCAGCAGATCGTCGAGGTCGACGCCGCACTCGTCCAACTGGTGCGTCGTGAGCTGCCGTTGGACCCACAGGCCCGGATACGCGTCCGATCCACCGATGCCCGCGCCGGACTCGGCAAGATCCAGGACGGCTGGGCCGACCTCGTCATCGCGGATGTCTTCAGCGGAGCCCGTACCCCCGCGCATCTCACCTCCACCGAATTCCTCGCCGAGGTGCGCCGCGTCCTGAAGCCCGGCGGACAGTACGTCGCCAACCTCGCCGACGGGCCGCCGCTGACCCATCTCCGCGGCCAGATCGCCACCGCCGCCACCCTCTTCCCCGAGTTGGCGCTCGCTGCCGATCCGACCGTGTGGCGCGGTCGGCGTTTCGGCAACGCCGTGCTGCTCGCCTCGGACCTGCCGCTCGCCGTCGCCGAACTCACCCGCCGCGTCGCGACCGATCCGCACCCCGGCCGGGTGGAGCACGGCCGGGCGCTCGCGGACTTCACCGGAGGCGCCGCCGCCGTCACGGACGAGGGCGCCAAGCCGTCCCCTGCGCCGCCACCCTCCACGTTCACCTAGGGCCTCTCGTTTGGATCATGCCGGGCTCGCGGGGTCTGGCACGAGCTCCCCCAAGCTCTCGGCTTCGCTCGCCTGATCCAAACGTAAAGCCGTAGCCGCTACGGGCCGACGATCTGCACCTGCGGCGGATGGTCGTTCCAGGTGCAGAACAGCGAGTACGTCGCCCCGGTCTCGTCGCTGAAATTGACCCTGATCCAGGTGGTGTTCGTCCACACCTGCATCGACCAGTCCTGCTCCGGCGTCGCCGACACCAGCTTCGCCGAGCTGCTGCCCAGCTCGAACACGGCCCGCCCGCCGTCCGTGCGGTAGCTCTTCACCTCGCCCGAGGCACTCGAGGCGCCCGGGGACTGCGCGGGTGCCGGGCTGCTCGACGGCGTACGCGAAGGCGGCCGGGACGGGACGCGGGAGGCCGGAGGCGTCGTGCGGGGGGTCGTCGCGGGCGAGGAGGGGGACGGCGCCGCGCGGTGCGTGGACGACGACACCGGTTCCTGTGTGCCCTGTCCGGTACGGGCGCCCACGGTGAGCGGCACCGCGCGCGGCGGGTCGTAGGCGGTCCCTGCCATCACCGTGTGCACACCCCACCAGGACAACGTGACCGCCGCCCCTGTGGCGAGCGACCACGCGATCGCGTGTACGAGTCCTCGTTGCATCCGGGACATCCTGCACCACTCGGGCCTCCACTGTCCCGGAGAGCGCCGGCCCGGCACCCGGCGCGGCCCAATGGGCTACGGTGCCGCCCATGGCAAGTGTGCTCGTGGTCGAGGACGACCAGTTCGTACGTTCCGCCCTCATCCGGCACCTGAGCGAGGCCTCCCACACCGTACGGAGTGTCGGCACCGCGCTCGAAGCGCTGCGCGAGGTCGCGCATTTCGGTTTCGACGTGGTCATTCTCGACCTCGGACTGCCCGACCTCGACGGCGCCGAGGCACTGAAGATGCTCCGGTCCATCACCGACGTACCCGTGATCATCGCGACGGCGCGGGACGACGAGGCCGAGATCGTGCGGCTCCTCAACGACGGCGCCGACGACTATCTGACCAAACCGTTCTCCGTCGAGCACCTCTCGGCGCGGATGTCCGCCGTGCTGCGCCGTTCGCGCGCGGCCGGCAGCGAGGCACCGCCGCCGCGCGTCATCCAGGTAGGCGGGCTCTCCATAGACCCGCTGCGCCGCCAGGCCGAACTGGACGGGGCCATGCTCGATCTGACCCGCCGCGAATTCGACCTCCTGACCTTCCTCGCCGGCCGCCCCGGCGTCGTCGTCGCCCGCAAGGAACTGCTCGCGGAGGTCTGGCAGCAGTCCTACGGCGACGACCAGACCATCGACGTCCATCTGTCCTGGCTGCGCCGCAAACTGGGCGAGACCGCCGCCCGGCCGCGCTATCTGCACACCCTGCGCGGTGTCGGCGTGAAGCTGGAGCCGCCCGCATGAGATGGGCGCTCGTCAAGGTCTGTCTGGCCGTCACGGCCATGGTCGTCATCGCCTTCGCGGTGCCGCTCGGACTCGTCATCAAGGAAATGGCCCGCGACCGGGCCTTCTCCGACGCCGAGCGGCAGGCGGCCACCATCGGGCCGACCCTCTCCATCACCACCGACCGCAAGGAACTGACCCGGGCCGTCCTGTCCACCGAACCGGGCGATGAGGGGCGGCTCGCCGTCCATGTCCCCGCAGCCGTGGAGCCGGACCGGCAGGCGCTGGAGATCGGCAGCCGGCGGGCCACCCGCAAGGACCTTGAGACCGTACGGAAGTCGGGGCGCGCCGCCATCGCCGAGGTCACCGGCGGTTCCGTGCTGCTCCAGCCGACGGCGCTGGGTTCCGGGGACATCGCCGTGGTCGAGGTGTTCGTGCCCGAGGGCGAGGTCTCCAACGGGGTCGCCACCGCATGGCTCGTGCTGGCGGGGGTCGGCATCGCGCTGATCGTCGGCTCGGTCGCGGTGGCCGACCGGCTCGGCGTACGCATGGTGGAGCCCGCGCAGCGGCTCGCGGGCGCCGCCCAGGACCTGGGCGAGGGCAGGCTCGGCACCCGGGTCCCGGAAGAGGGACCGACCGAACTGCGCTCGGCCGCCGTCGCGTTCAACTCGATGGCCGACCAGGTGGTCCAACTCCTCGCCAACGAACGGGAACTGGCTGCCGACCTCTCGCACCGGCTGCGCACCCCGCTCACCGTCCTGCGCCTCAACGCGGCCTCGCTGGGCGAGGGTCCGGCCGCCGAACAGACCCGGGCCGCCGTCGAGCAGCTGGAGCACGAGGTCGACACGATCATCCGCACCGCACGCGAACAGCGCCCCCAGACGCAGGGCCCGCAGTCGGCTGCGGCCGCGGGCTGCGACGCGTCGGAGGTGATCCGGGAGCGGATGGGATTCTGGTCGGCGCTCGCCGAGGACGAGGGGCGCACGGTGCGCCTGGCGGGAGTGGACCGTACGGTACGGATTCCGGTCGCCCGGCCCGAACTGGCCGCGGCACTCGATGCGTTGCTCGGCAACGTCTTCCGGCACACTACTGAAGGCACCGCCTTCTCCGTCGATGTGCACCACAGCGGCGACGCGGTCATCGTGCTGGTGTCCGACGCGGGCCCCGGCATCGCCGACCCCCGGGCGGCGCTGACCCGCGGCTCCAGCGGCCGGGGCGGCGCGGCGGGCGCCGTGGGCTCGACCGGACTCGGGCTCGATATCGTCCGCAGGGTCGCGGAGTCCACCGGAGGCGATCTGCGGATCGGCCGGTCGGTGCTCGGCGGCACGGAGGTACGGATCTGGATCGGGCTCGACGGCGGCCGGCCCGAGCGGGGCAGGCGCGGACACCGGGTCGGGCGGCAGCGACGCGGAGTGCTGCGCCGGAACACAGGGTTCCGGGGTGGCTCCGGTGCGGGCGCCCAGCATTAACCGGCGCCCATGTGCCCCTTAAGCCAACCCTAAGAACACCGACCGGGGCCCGAAGAGCCCTAATTGCCGTTTTAGGTGCCGCTAGCGTCTGCCGCGAACCCCCACCCCCCGCACGACAGAGGCAGGCACGCGATGGGCACCAGCACGCACCGCCGGACGGCGAGCACCCGCACCAAGGCAGTCGGCGCTGTCGTCGCCGCGGCGGTGATCGGCGGCACGGTCTTCGCACTGACCGGCACCGCTCAGGCCGCGGCGGTCGGAGCGACGTACACCAGGACCAGCGGCTGGACCGGTGGCTACACCGGGCAGTACGTCGTCACCAACGACAGCACCGAAGCCCGGTCGGACTGGACACTCGAATTCGACCTGCCCACGGGCACGAAGATCGGCTCCCTCTGGAACGCCGAGCACACGGTCAGCGGCAATCACGTCACGGTGAAGCCCGCGAGCTGGGACACCGGGCTGGCCCCCGGGAAGTCCGTCACGGTCGGCTTCGTCACCACCTCGGCCGGCACCGCGGCAGACCCGACAGGCTGCCTCATAGACGAGGCGGCCTGCTCGGCCGACCCGGGCACGACACCGGAGCCGAGCGGCCGTCCCACCGGCACCGCGTCCCCCGCCCCGAAGCCGACCCCCACGGTCTCCGAGACCGCGACGGCGACGCCGACCGCGACGCCGAGTACGACCCCGAGCACGACGCCCGTGCCCACACCGTCCGAGACCGGCGGCACCACGGACCCGGCCCGCTTCGCCCCGTACATCGACACCTCGCTCTATCCCTCGTACGACCTCCTGGACACCGTCACCAAAACCGGGGTGAAGGAGTTCCACCTCGCCTTCATCACCTCCGGCGGCAGCTGCGCCCCCCTCTGGGGCGGCGTCACCGGCCTCGGTGACGACAAGGTCGCCTCCCAGATCGGCGCCCTGCGGGCGAAGGGCGGTGACGTCCGGGTCTCCTTCGGCGGCGCGGCCGGAGCCGAACTGGCCCTGCACTGCTCGTCGGCCGCCGACCTCGCCGCCGCGTACGGCAAGGTCATCGACGCCTACGAGCTCACCAAGGTCGACTTCGACATCGAGGGCGGTGCGCTGCCGGACACGGCGGCCAACTCCCGCCGCTCGCAGGCCATCGCCCTGCTCCAGAAGTCGCACCCCGGCCTGGATGTCTCCTTCACCCTGCCGGTGATGCCCGAGGGGCTGACCCAGCCGGGTGTGGACCTGATCGCCGACGCGAAGAAGAACGGTGTCCGGGTCGACGCGGTCAACATCATGGCCATGGACTACGGCCCCGCGTACAGCGGCGACATGGGCACGTACGCGATCCAGGCGGCCACCGCGACCCAGGCGCAGATCAAGGGGGTGCTCGGGCTCTCCGACGCCGCCGCGTGGAAGGCCGTCGCGGTCACCCCGATGATCGGCGTCAACGATGTCGTCACCGAGATCTTCAAGGTCGACGATGCCACGCAGCTGGTGAAGTTCGCCCAGGAGAAGGGCATCGGCCGGCTGGCGATGTGGTCCGGCACGCGGGACAAGGCGTGTGCGGGTGGGGCGCAGCCGAGTGCGGATGCCAGTTGCAGTTCCATCGTGCAGGAGCCGCTCGCCTTCACGAAGGCGTTCGGCGCGTACGAGTAGTCCTCCGGACCGCCACCCCCCGCGTGCCCCGGCCGGGCCCCACGTCCCCCCACACCCGGCCGGGGTGCGCGCCCCATTTCCCCCCGCGCTTTAAAGATGTCCTCAATCGCCGGACGGGCTTGATTTCTAGATGGCGCCGCCCTGCCACTCCTCCGCGTACTCGTTGAAGATCGCGCGCAGGTGGTGGCCGATCTTCAGGTAATCGAGGTCGTCCAGGTTGGCCAGTGAGACCCGGACCGACCACTCGGGGCCGTCGAAGCCGCCGCCGTTCAGCAGGACGACGGAGGTCTGCTCAGCCAGCCGGAACAGCGGGTCGACCGGCTCGTAGTTCTTCTCCAGGAAGTCGGCGAACGGCTTCCCGTGCACGCGCTCGGCCTCGGCGAGCAGGTCCAGCTCGATGTAGTAGGCCGCCCGCTTGGGGTCCTCGGAGACCTTCATGTGGACGCCCTCCAGCAGGAGTTCGAGGCGCTGCCGCACGATGGCGCGGATGCGGTGCTTGTACTCCTGTCCCTCGTCGAGCATGTCGAAGAGCGAGAACAGCGACATCATCACCTGCTGGGGGAGGGAGAGCCCCGCGGTGTGGTTGAGCGCGACCTGCCGGGAGTCCGCGACCAGCCGGTCGATGAACCTGATCTTCTCCGGTTCCAGGGAGAGCGTGCCGTACCGCTTGCTCAGCCGGGCCTTCTCCTCCGGGCCCTGCGCCGCCAGCATCGCGTCGATCACGTTGTCGTCGTGGAGCCCGATCACACCGAGCCGCCAGCCCGTGGCGCCGTAGTGCTTGGAGTACGAGTACACGAGCAGGGTGTTGCGCGGGAGCTCGGCGGCGAGTGAGCGGAAGTCCTCCACGAAGGTCCCGTACACGTCGTCGGTGATCACGATCAGGTTCGGGTTCTCCTTCGCCACGATCGAGACGATCTGCTCGGCGACGTGCGGGGCCAGCGCCAGGGAGGGCGGGTTGCTCGGGTTGACGCAGCAGACCAGTTTCACCGTCGGGTCGGCGAGCTTGGCGATCTCCTCCGGCGGGTAGCGCCACTGGCGCACCCCGGTCTCGGTGAACAGGTTCGCCTCGACATGCACCACGTCGAAGTCGTACGTGGCCTGCTCGGGGATCTCCAGGTACGGGGTGAACACCGGCACCATCAGGGCGATCCGGTCGCCCTTCTTCAGGATGCCGTTCTTCATCAGCGAGTCGAAGATGTAGCACATCGCCGCTGTGCCGCCCTCGGTGGCGAACAGGCTCAGCGTCTGCTTCTCCGGCGGCCGGTGGTCGAACATCTCGTCCGCGACATAGCCACGCACGATCTCCTCCGTGTGGTGCAGAATCCGGTCCGGTACGGGGTAGTTGTCGCCGATCGAGGAGTCCGCCATCTCGTGCACGAAGGCGTCCCGGTCGAAGCCGAACCGCTTGACCGCCAGATCGAAGCTCGCCTTCAGCAGGTCGATGCCGGGCAGCTCCGGATGCGTCCGGATGAAGAAGTCGAAGCGGTCGCCGCACCCCGCCTCCTCCGGCATGCCCCCCAGGTTGTCCGCCGTCCACACCCGGCGGGACTCGGCGAGCGCGAAGTAGCCGAGGGCGTGGTACGCCTCGCGGGGCCCGGTGGCGACCCAGTTCGGGTTGCCGCGGCCCGCGTTGAGCATGGCCCGGGTGGTCTTGCCCTTCTGGCCGGGCTTGTCGCGCTGCGCGGCCTGGGCGATCTGGATGAACTTGTCCTTCAGCTCGAACGGGCTGAGCCGGGCGAAGGACCGGATCTCTTCACGGCTGAGGGTGGTCTTGGGCATGGTGGTGTCCGCTCCCATGCAGTTGTGTGGTTGAGAATAGGGACATAACGGTGAAATTAACAGGAGTGGGGTACGGCGGCACCCTCGTTCCGCCGTACCCCGGTTCGTGGCGTCCTCAGCCGGTCGGCGGCTTCGGCAGGACCCCCGTCCTCGCCAGCTCGCCGTACCAGTGGGCGCTGGCCTTGGGCGTACGCGTCTGGGTGGGGTAGTCGACGTGGACGATGCCGAAGCGCTTGCCGTAGCCGTACGCCCACTCGAAGTTGTCCATCAGCGACCAGAGGAAGTAGCCGCGCACATCGGCCCCGTCCGCGATCGCGCGGTGGACCGCCGACAGATGCCCGTGCAGATAGCGGATGCGGTCCAGGTCCCGCACCACACCGTCGTCACCCGCCTTGTCGGGATACGCCGCGCCGTTCTCCGTGATCATCAGAGGCATGCCCGGCGCCTCCTTCGTGTAACGCATGAGCAGGTCGTGCAGCCCCGACGGGTCGATCGACCAGCCCATCTCGGTCAGCTCGCCGGGCGGCTGGTGGAAGGCGACATGCTCCGAACCGGGCCACGGCGAGTGGTCGCTCGCCCCGTGTCCGTCGCGGCGCGGGCCCTCCAGGTCACTGCCGTCGGAGACGACCGTCGGCGTGTAGTAGTTGATGCCCAGCGAGTCCAGCGGCTGGTTGATCGCCGCCAGGTCGCCAGGCTCCACGAACGACCAGTCGGTCAGCCGTGCCGTGTCCTCGAACAGGTCCCGCGGGTACGAGCCCTTGAGCACCGGGTCCGAGAAGACCCGGTTCGCCAGCGCGTCGATCCGGCGCGCGGCATCCAGGTCCTGCGGGGACTGCGTCCGCGCCCGCACCGCACTCGGGTTGAGGCTCAGTGAGACCTGCGCGCGGGCGGGCAGCGCCGCACGCAGCGCCTGCGTGCCCAGACCGTGCGCCAGATTCAGGTGGTGGGCGGCGCGCAGCGCGGCGACCGGCTCCGTACGCCCCGGGGCGTGCACCCCGGAGCCGTATCCGAGAAACGCGCTGCACCAGGGCTCGTTGAGCGTGGTCCACAGCTCCACCCGGTCGCCGAGCGCCTCCGCGACGATACCCGCGTACTCGGCGAAGCGGTGGGAGGTCTCCCGCGCCGTCCAGCCGCCGGCGTTCTCCAGCTCCTGCGGGAGGTCCCAGTGGTAGAGCGTGAGCATCGGCTTCACGCCCCGCTCCAGGAGCTCGTCGACCAGGAGCCGGTAGAAGTCCAGACCGCGCTGGACCGCGGGACCGCGCCCGGTGGGCTGCACCCGGGACCAGGAGACGGAGAAGCGGTACGCGTTCACGCCGAGGTCCGCGATCAGCTGCACGTCCTCGGTGCGGCGGTGGTAGTGGTCGGTGGCGACGTCGGCGTGGTCGCCACCCTCCGTCTTGCCCGGTGTGTGGCTGAAGGTGTCCCAGATGGAGGGGGTACGGCCGTCCTCCCGTACCGCGCCCTCGATCTGATGGGCGGAGGTCGCGGTGCCCCAGAGGAAACCGGGCGGAAAGTGTGCGGACATGAAGAGCCTCCGTGAGTGTCCTGAGTGTCCTGGGCGTCGTCCTGGGAAAGGAGAGCGTCCTGGGAGAAGGAGAAAGAGGGCGCGGGGGTCAGCCCTTGACGGCGCCCTGCATGATGCCGCCGACGATCTGCTTGCCGAAGAGCACGAAGACGGCCAGCAGGGGCAGCGTGCCGAGCAGCGCGCCCGCCATGATCACCGACTGGTCGGGGATGTAACCGCGGCCGAGCCCGGTCAGCGCCACCTGCACGGTGGGGCTGCCGTTCTGGGTCAGCGCGATGATCGGCCAGAAGAAGTCGTTCCAGGCCATGACGAACGTGAGCATCCCGAGCACCGCCATCGCGGGCCGCGCGGCGGGGAAGACCACATGCCACACGATGCGCAGACTGCTCGCCCCGTCGACCCGGGCCGCCTCGATCAGTTCGGTGGGCAGCGCCCCGATCAGGTACTGCCGCATGAAGAACACCCCGAAGGCGCTCACCAGCGTCGGCAGGATGACCGCCTGGAGCTGATCGGTCCACTGGAGCTTGGCGACCATCATGTACAGCGGTACGACGCTGAGCTGCGGCGGCACCATCATCGTGCCGATGACCAGCAGCAGCAGGACGTTCTTGAAGCGGAAGCGGAGCTTGGCGAAGGCGAAGCCCGCCAGCGTGGAGAAGACGACCGTGCCGATGGTGATGGAACCGGCCACGATGGCCGTGTTGAGCAGGGCCGACCCCATATTGGCGTCGGTCCAGGCGATCTCCAGGTTCTTGAAGAGATTGCCGCCGAACCAGAACGGCGGCGGATTCTGCGCCAGCCGGTGGTTGTTGCGGGATGCCGCGATCGCCGTCCACACCAGGGGGAAGAGCGAGATCACCGTGAAGACGATCAGTACCGCGTAGGTGAACTTGCCGCCGTGCAGGTGCTTGCCGGCGCGCGCCGTGCCGCGCAGCCCATTCCGCTTGCCCGGCGGTGCCTTCGGAGGGATCACCCGGTCGGCCGGAGTCAGGGTTGTCATCGTGTCGCCCCTCATGAGCTCTTGCGCAGACGACGGCCGACCAGCCAGTTGACGGCGCCGATCAGCAGAAGGATCAGGAACATCGCCCAGGCGATGGCCGAGGCCCGGCCGAGGTGGAGATTGACCCAGCCCTGCTCGTACAGATAGAGACCGAGCGTCTGGAACTGGTGGTTGGCCCCGCCGGTGGCACCCGCGCCCCGGTTGAACAGGAGCGGCTCACCGAACAGCTGGGTCGCGCCGATCGTCGACACCACACAGGTGAAGAGGATCGTCGGCCGCAGCGACGGGATCGTCACATGGACGAACTGCTGCCAGCGCGTGGCACCGTCCAGCGCCGCCGACTCGTAGAGATCGTTCGGGATCGCCTGCATCGCCGCCAGATAGATCAGCGCGTTGTAGCCGGTCCACCGCCAGACGACGATCGTCGACACCGCGAGCTGAGAGGTCCACTCGCCGTTCTCCCAGTCCACCGGGCCGAAACCGACCTGACCCAGCGCCCAGTTGATCATCCCGATGTCACGCCCGAACAGCATCACGAACACGAGCGTCGCCGCGGCCACACTCGTCGCGTACGGAGTGAGGATCGCGACCCGGAAGAACATCGAGCCGCGCAGCTTGTAGTTGAGCAGATGCGCGATGCCGAGAGCGATCAGCAGCTGCGGAACCGTGGAAAGGACCCCGATGGTCAGGGTGTTGCGCAACGCGTTCCAGAAGAACTCGTCCTCCATCAGCCTGGAGAAGTTGCGCAGCCCGATCCATTCCATGTCGTTCGGGGCGGTCAGCTCCACCTGGTGGAGCGAGGCCCATCCCGTGTAGAGCAGCGGGAACAGGCCGAAGGCCAGGAAGAAGACGAAGAACGGGGCCACGAAGGCGTACGGACTCCACTTCAGATCCCACCGGTACAGCCGGCTGCGCCGCTTGCTGCGCACGGGACCCGATGAGCCGCCGTCGCCCACGCGGCGCGGGGCCGCGCCCCCCTCGGAGAGGGGCGCGGCCGTACGGGACTTACTTGTCGTTCCGCTCACCGGAGGTCACTTCTCCAGGGCGTTGTCGATCGCCTTCACCGCGGCGTCCCAGCCGTCCTCGGACGAGACGCCCTTCTGGTCGACCTGGAGCATGCCGACGTCGGCCAGGTTCTGGGCGATGATCAGGTCCTTCGGGCCGACGATGGTCACCGGGATGTTCTTGGCGGCGTCGGAGAAGATCTTGCCGATCGGGGCGTCGTTGACGTACGGGTCCTTGGCGTCGGCGACTTCGGGCAGCTTGAACGCGGCCTGCGCGCTCGGGAAGCTGCCCCGCTTGGCGAAGAACGTGGCCTGCTGCTCAGGGGCGGTCAGCCAGGCGACGAGCTTGGCGGCCTCCTCCTTGTTCTTGCCGGCCTCGGGCACGGTCAGGAAGGAACCGCCCCAGTTGCTGCTCTTGGGCGCGGCGGCGACGTCCCACTTGCCTTCGGTCTTCTCGGCGCCCTTGTCCTTGATGTAGCCGATCATCCACGGCGGGCAGGAGATGGTGGCGAAGGTGCCGTTCACGATGGCCTGGTTCCAGGAGGGCTGGAACTGCTGGAGCTTGGCCGTCAGGCCGAGGTCCGCCGCCTTCGCGGCGACATCCCAGGCGTCCTTGACCGCCGGGTTGGTCTTGTAGATGACCTTCCCGTCCTTGTCGTAGAAGCGCTTGGCCGAGCCGCCCTGTACGGCGTTCATCAGCCCGGAGGCGGAGTCGACGAACGCGGTGCCCTTGGGCGCCTTCGCCTTGTACTTCTCGCCCGCTTCGAGGAACTTCTGCCAGTCACCGGCCCACAGCGCGCCGACTTCCTCGCGGTCGGTGGGAAGCCCGGCCTTCTCGAAGAGGTCCTTGCGGTAGCAGATGCCCTGGGGGCCGATGTCGGTACCGAGCGCGACCGTCTTACCGCTCTTGTCCGTGCCCTGCGACCACTTCCACTCCAGGAAGTTCTCCTTCTTCACCCCGGCGGTGCTGCCCAGGTCCACCAGCTTGGAGGACTGCGTCTGGGCGATCTCGGCGATGTTGTTGACCTCGATCGCCTGGACGTCGGCGAGACCACTGCCCGAGGCGAGGTGCGTGAGCAGCTGCGGGTAGTAGTTCTCGTTCCGCTCGATCGACGTCTGCTCGATGTTGATCTCGGGGTGGAGCTTCATGTACGCGTCGTACAGCCCCGCCTCCTTGAGACCGAAGGCACCGAAGACACCGACGGTGATCGTCGTCTTGCCCTTGCCGTTGCCGTCCGAGGACGAGCCGGCCGACGGGTCCTTCGAGTCCTCCGCGCAGCCGGCCAGCAGCCCGGCGCCGAGGGCGGCGACGGCTGCGAGGACCACAGCTCTGCGGAACGTACGGCGGGGCGGTGGTGCGGTCGTTCCCCGGGTGAAGACAGAAGTGCGCATTGCGGCCTCCTAGTGCCCTGTACGTGCCCTCCCCGGCCCAACTGCGCGAACGCGTCCGTACGTTGTTTCGCGCTGTGGCCCAGGTGAGGGACGTGCGGGATATTTATGAGTCAGGTACGGTGGGAGCGCTCCCATACGTGATGTGTTGAAGGGTTGCGGCTCGCCGGGAGGGTGTCAAGAGACCGGACGGCGAGACTTGTTTCGGTTATCGGCTTGTGAGAAATTTTCGACGACTGGGAGGGGCAGCCATGACTGTTCGTGGAAGGCAGGGGCGGCGGCCCACACTCGAGGAGGTCGCGGCGAAGGCAGGCGTCGGCCGCGGCACGGTATCCCGAGTGATCAACGGCTCACCGCGCGTGAGCGACACCACCCGGGCCACGGTCGAGGCGGCGGTCAACGAACTGGGTTACGTGCCCAACCGTGCCGCCCGCGCCCTGGCGGGCAACCGCACGGACGCCATCGCCCTCGTCGTGCCCGAGCCGGAGACCCGGTTCTTCGCCGAGCCGTACTTCTCCGACATCGTGCGCGGTGTCGGCGCGGCGCTCGCCGACACCGAGATGCAGCTGCTGCTCACCCTCGCGGGCAACGACCGCGAGCGCCGCAGGCTGGCCCAGTATCTGACCGCGCACCGCGTGGACGGCGTGCTGCTGGTCTCCGTACACGCCGACGATCCGCTGCCCGACCTGCTGGAGCAGCTGGGTATGCCCTGTGTGATCAGCGGTCGCAGGCATGCCGCCGAACCCCTGGCGTCGGTCGACTCCGACAACTTCGAGGGCGCGCGCATGGCCGTCGGCCACCTCGTATCCCGCGGCCGCCGCTCCATCGCCACCATCACGGGCCGCCTCGACGTGTACGGCGCCCAGCGCCGCCTCGACGGCTACCGCGAGGCCGTCGCCGCGGCGGGCATGGCCCCCGACGAGCGTCTGATCGCCCCCGCCGACTTCACCGAGGAGGGCGGTGCCCGCGCCATGCGGGAGCTCCTCACCCGCTGTCCCGAGGTCGACGCGGTCTTCGCCGCGTCCGACGTGATGGCGGCGGGCGCCCGCCAGGTCCTGCGCGAGGCCGGTCGTCGCGTTCCCGACGACATCGCCATGGTCGGCTTCGACGACTCGGCGGTGGCCCGCCACATGGACCCGCCGCTCACGAGCGTCCGGCAGCCCACCGAGGAAATGGGCCGCACGATGACCCGCGTACTGCTCCAGGAGATCGCGGGCCCCTCCGACGACCGCCCGAGAATCGTGCTCCCCACCGAACTGGTGGTACGGGACTCGTCCTGACCGGACGCGGGAACGCCCCTCGCTTCCTGTGACCCAGGTCACGGCAGCGAGGGGCGTCGGCACAACGAGAAGGGCCCCGGTCCGAAGACCGGGGCCCTTCTTTCAGGGTGAGTAACGGGACTTGAACCCGCGACATCCTGGACCACAACCAGGTGCTCTGCCAGCTGAGCTATACCCACCATGTCGCCCGGTCGCTTTTCCGACCGGCCGAGAAAAAGTGTACAGGGTCCGGGAGGGTGCTCGCGCCCCGGTTGTTTCCGGCCCGTCCACGGGCCCCGAAAGGCCCGTGACCAGGGTCGTCGTACTACTCCGTGGGGGCCGCGACGCGCGTCGCGATCTCCTTGGCGTGTACCGAGTCGGGACCGGGCTGCGGTACGAAGACCGCCTCCCGGTAGTAGCGGAGCTCCGTGATGGAGTCGCGGATGTCCGCCAGTGCCCGGTGGTTGCCGTTCTTGTCCGGACTGTTGAAGTACGCCCTCGGGTACCAGCGGCGTGCCAGTTCCTTGACCGAGGACACATCGACGATCCGGTAGTGGAGGTAACCCTCCAGCAACGGCATGTCCCGCAGGAGGAAGCCCCGGTCGGTACCGACCGAGTTTCCGCAGAGCGGGGCCTTGCCGGGCTCCTTCACGTGTTCGCGCACATAGGCCATGACCTGCTCCTCGGCGGCTTCCAGGGTTGTGCCCCCTGCCAGCTCGTCGAGGAGCCCCGAGGCGGTGTGCATCTGCCGCACCACCTCGGGCATGGTCACCAGGGCCGCGTCCGGCGGGCGGATCACGATGTCCACCCCTTCGCCGAGCACGTTCAGCTCCGAGTCGGTGACCAGTGCGGCCACCTCGATAAGTGCGTCGTCCGTCAGCGAGAGCCCGGTCATCTCGCAGTCGATCCACACCATACGGTCGTTCATGTGCCCCACCCTACGGGGCGTTGCGCTGCCCCGGCAGGGCCGGGCGTCCCGGGGCATACGCGTCCGGGCCCGGTTTCAGGTGCTCCGTCGAGCCGCCGGAGACCGCGGTGACCGGGGCGGGCCCGGGCGGTGCGGTCTGTGCGGGGCGCCGGCCCGCGACCGTCCCCTGGGCGGGCACGACCGGGTCGATCGCTGTAGTGATGCTCTCCAGGCCCCCGCCCTGCGGACGGCGGGCCCGGTAGGCGGCCCGGTAGGCGGCCGGGGACGAGCCCAGCTGGCGGCGGAAGTGCCCGCGCAGCGCGACCGGCGAGCGGAAGCCGCAGCGGCCCGCGACCTCGTCGACCGAGTAGTCGGAGGTCTCCAGCAGCCGCTGCGCCTGCAGCACCCGCTGGGTGATGAGCCACTGGAGCGGCGCGCTGCCGGTGAGCGAGCGGAACCTCCGGTCGAAGGTCCGCCTGCTCATATAGGCCCGCGCGGCCAGCGTCTCCACGTCGAACTGCTCGTGGAGATGCTCCAGCGCCCAGGCCACCACCTCGGCGAGCGGGTCGGAGCCGATCTCTTCCGGCAGCGACCTGTCGAGGTAGCGTTCCTGACCGCCACTGCGACGCGGCGGCACCACGAGCCGGCGGGCGAGTGCCCCGGCGGCCTCCGTGCCGTGGTCCGTGCGGACGATGTGCAGACAGAGGTCGATTCCGGCGGCCGTGCCGGCGGAGGTGAGTACATCGCCGTCGTCGACGAAGAGCTCACGCGGATCGACGTGCACCGACGGATAGCGCTTGGCCAGCGTCGGTGCGTACATCCAGTGTGTTGTCGCCGGGCGGCCGTCCAGCAGGCCGGCTGCGGCGAGGACGAAGGCCCCGGTGCACAGACCGACGATGCGCGCGCCCTCTTCGTGTGCACGGCGCAGCGCGTCCAACGCCTCTGCGGGCGGTGGTGATGTGATGGACCGCCAGGCGGGCACCACGACAGTGCCTGCCCTGCTGATCGCCTCCAGGCCGTACGGCGTGCTGAGTTCGAGTCCACCCGTGGTGCGCAGTGGCCCCTCTTCGCCTCCGCAGACGAGCAGCCGGTAGCGGGGAACTCCCGCGTCCTGCCGGTCGATTCCGAAAACGGAGAGCGGGATGGAGCTCTCGAAGATCGGGCCGCCGCTGAAAAGCAGTACGGCTACGACTTCCCGGCGTCGCCGCCCGGTCAGCTTCCGTGCGGCCTCCGTTGCGGTGGCGGAGTCCTGGCTCATGACGCTAAGCCCCCCTCGGTGTTCGCGTCTCCCTGGTCCTTACGGGCCTGTCGTTCCTGCACGTTTCCCCTCGGTCTCGCACGAGTCCGCAGACTTCGTCCCATGATCGAATCTACTGCGTCCCGTGGTGCCGTAGTGACACGTTCCCCCACCGGCGCTATGTCGACAAGACAACTTGGCGCGAAGCTGTCGATCACGAAGCGTTCCACTCGCGAGGCGCGCAGGGAAGTGCGCCTCGCGATCTTGGCCCGTCCCCGTTGGGTGAAAGCGTACCGCGCGGTCTATTCCTGCCTGGTGGCACGCGGGTTGGCCGGGCAGAACACCAAGAGTTGGACGTCGGCGCGAAGTTGGCTGAAAATCAGCGGTTGCGTGCACGGAATCCAGTCACACCCCGGCGCACCACCCCTCGATCACCGGCCGCCCCGGTGCGCCCCTTCGGCCTCGCGGGCGGGCGAGGGGAGGTGGGCCGGGGTGGCCGCCCCGGTGGTGTCGTATGCGGATCGGCGCAGCAGCAGCCGGCAGGCCGCGGTGACGGCGGCGAGCCCGAGGGCGCAGGACGCGGCGCTGCCGAACCGGGTGCCGTACACCGCGAAGGCGGCGGGGACGAGCAGACAGCAGAACAGCCCCCAGCGGACCGCGTCCGGTGACGCGGCGGTGCCGGCGGTCCCGGCGGGCTCGGCGAGGGGGGTGCGGGTGGTCGGGTCGGTCGGGGCGGCCGGGGGTGCGGACACGGCTACGGGCACGGTTTCTGCTCCCTGGAGGGGTGTGGTGGCTCAGTGTGACGGTCGGGCTAACGCCGGAGTGCCGCGCCTGGTCACTGCTCGTCCCGAGGGGCACCGCCGGGGACCCCGCAGAAGGGGGGAGGGGGCGGGAAAACAAAGGGGAAGGGTGCCGTCCGGTCGGGCGAGGCTCGGTGTACGGCACAACCGGCATTGCCATACGCTGCCGCCTCGGGCATGCTCCCTGCAACGTCGCACGCGCTTTGCGGGGGTCTGGGCTGTGGAGGAGTGGCGCCGTACCCTTGGGGGTATGGGGTTGGGAAGATGATTCCCGGACACACCTTTATCTCCTTGAAACACCGCCCGAAGCCGCTCCCTCCACATGAGGACTCTCTTCGCCGAGACACCGATGGCCGGTCACGAAATCCCTGAACCCGCAGACCGCAAGCAGGTTGCCGACCCATACTCGGACCCGCTGACGGTCGAAGAAACACGTCATTCCTGCGATCCAGCCTTCCGGCATGGAGTCGTGGTCGGTTTTGACGGCTCCATGTCCAGTGAACGGGCCCTCGCGTATGCCATCGGTATGGCCTCGCGCTCCGGTTCCGGCCTGATCATCGTCCATGTCGCCAACCGGCTGCCGACCACCGTCTGGGCGGGCTGCGAGCCCCCCGTCTTCGTCGACGTGCCCGATCACCGGACCGAGGTCCTCGGTCTGGAGCTGGCCTGCGCGGAGTATCTCTCCGAGGTGCCGTGGGTGCTCGTCGAGCGCGGCGGGGACATCTGCCACGAGCTGGAGGAGGTCGGCCGCGAGTATTCGGCTGACGCCATCGTCGTCGGCTCGACGCACGGCATCGTCGGCCGGATCTTCGGTTCGGTGGCGGGCCGGCTGGCGCGCCGGGCGAAGCGCCCGGTCATCGTCATCCCCTGACGCCCGCGTACGCAGGGTTCTTGACGCCTCGTAGACAGCAACTTGTAGACAGCAAGCGGCCCCGCGCCCACGGTGACGTGGTGCGGGGCCGCTTGCTGCTCTCTGCTCTCTGCTCTCCGTGCTCCGTACGACTACTCGACCGTGACGGACTTCGCCAGGTTGCGCGGCTTGTCGATGTCGCGGCCCATGGCCAGCGCCGTGTGATACGCGAAGAGCTGGAGCGGGATGCCCATCAGGATCGGGTCCAGCTCGTTCTCGTTCTTCGGGACGACGATGGTGTGGTCGGCCCGCTCCTGCTCGCGGTGCGCGATGGCGAGGATCCGGCCGCTGCGAGCCTTGATCTCTTCCAGGGCGGCGCGGTTCTTCTCCAGCAGATCGTCGTCCGGGACGATCGCGACCGTGGGGAGCGCCGGCTCGATGAGCGCGAGCGGGCCGTGCTTCAGCTCGGACGCCGGATAGGCCTCGGCGTGGATGTACGAGATCTCCTTGAGCTTCAGGGAGGCCTCGAGCGCCACGGGGTAGCCCCGCACCCGGCCGATGAACATCATCGACTGGGCGCCCGCGTACACCTCCGCCAGCTTCTTGATCTCGCCCTCGGTCTCGAGGATCTGACCGATCTGCTCGGGAAGCTTGCGCAGTCCCTCGATGATGCGCTTCCCGTCGGCGACCGAGAGGTCGCGGATGCGCCCGAGGTGCAGGGCGAGCAGCGCGAAGGCGACGACCGTGTTGGTGAAGCACTTGGTGGAGACGACGCAGACCTCGGGGCCCGCGTGGACGTACATACCGCCGTCGGCCTCGCGGGCGATCGCCGAGCCGACCACGTTCACGACGCCGAGAACGCGTGCGCCCTTGCGCTTGAGCTCCTGGACGGCGGCCAGCACGTCGTACGTCTCACCGGACTGCGAGACGGCGACGTACAGGGTGTCGGGGTCGACGACCGGGTTGCGGTAGCGGAACTCGGAGGCCGGCTCGGCGTCCGCGGGGATGCGGGCCAGCTCCTCGATGAGGCCGGCGCCGATCAGGCCCGCGTGGTACGAGGTTCCGCAGCCCAGGATCTTGATCCGGCGGACTCCGCGGGCCTCGCGGGCGTCCAGGTTGAGACCGCCCAGGTGCACGGTGGAGAAGCGGTCGTCGATGCGGCCGCGCAGCACGCGGTCCACGGCGTCGGCCTGCTCGGAGATCTCCTTGTGCATGTACGTGTCGTGGCCGCCCATGTCGTACGACTCGGGCTCCCACTCCACAGTCGTGGGCGTGGCCGTCGTGGTCGAGCCCTCCGTGGTGTACGTACGGAAGTCGTCGGCCTTGAGGGTGGCCATCTCGCCGTCGTCGAGGGTGACGATCTGGCGGGTGTGCGCGACGAGGGCCGCCACGTCGGAGGCGACGAACATCTCCTTCTCGCCGATGCCGAGGACGACCGGGGAGCCGTTGCGCGCGACGACGATGCGGTCGTTGAAGTCGGCGTGCATGACGGCGATGCCGTACGTGCCCTCGACCGAACGCAGGGCCTCGCGGACCTTCTCCTCCAGGGTGTCCGCCTGCGAGCGGGCGACCATGTGGACCAGCACCTCGGTGTCGGTCTCGGAGAGGAAGACGACGCCGTCGGCGACGAGCTTCGCACGGAGCTCGGTGGCGTTGTCGATGATGCCGTTGTGGACGACGGCGACCTTGTTGTCGGCGTCCATGTGGGGGTGGGCGTTCTCGTCGCTCGGGGCGCCGTGGGTGGCCCAGCGGGTGTGGGCGATGCCGGTGGTGCCGGCGAAGCGCTTGGGGACGCGGGACTCCAGCTCGCGGACCCGGCCCTTGGCCTTGACCATCTTCAGGGTGCCGGGCTTGCCGGCCGCCGCCTTGCTGGTGACCACGAGGCCTGCCGAGTCGTAACCCCGGTACTCCAGCCGCTGCAGACCTTCCAGCAGCAGCGGTGCCACATCACGCTTGCCGATATAACCGACGATTCCGCACATAAAGTCCCTGCCCCTCCATCGACGTACCTAGTGAATGCTCAGCCGTAGACGATGCGGCGCAACTGGCGGAGCGAGAGCTCCGGCGGTGCGACCGCGCGGTGCGGCAGCTCAGCCGCGATCCGTTCGAAGATCTCCGTGTTCACCAGGCCGCCGGACTGCAGTTCGCGGTGGCGGCGGCGGACGAAGTCATCGGTCGTCTCATCGAAGTACGCCAGCACGTCAAGGATCACCCGGGTCGCTTCGCCGCGCTGGAGCGCGGTGCTGCGCACCAGGTGGTCGATGAGGTCGTCATGCGACGAGCGGCGTTCGAGCACTCGTCGATATTGCGTGCCGGGGACGTATTGTGCAAGAAATCTGCCCGATATCGGGCAGGAGGGAGTGGGAAACTGCATTTGGTGGTGGCGCGGGTGGCTGTGGATGCGGCCGAGGTGGTCTAGTCCCTTGACCATCAGTGAGGCGCACGGTACGCATGGTGACTGTTCGGTTGCTCGGAGAACCACAGGCGTGAACCCGACGAAGGGACCGTTCCCTGGGACCGGTAGCCACCCGCCGCCCGTTTCGTACCCTTCTGCCCGATCGGGAGCGACAACCGGTGCCTGAGCGTCCTGATCCCGGCATCAAGCGACCGGATGTGTGCGGCCTGGCAGCGCCGGGCGAGCGCCCACTGAGCATGCGTCGCCTTCGTGATCGCACCGGCAATCCGCGACGACGACTCCTTGGTCAGGTTCCGCTTAGAGACAGCGCAGAACGCTTCCCTGGCGCGGCGGAGGTCGCGGTGCTCCCTACCGCCCCGCTATCGGGTTCTTCAGCGTGCCGATCAGCTGCAGCGCGCCCGACGGGTCCGTCAGGTCGACCATCTGCTTGTTGTTGCGCAGCTGCAGACGGTTCAGGCAGGACAGCGCGAACTCCTCCGTGAACATGTCGTACTGCTTGAACTTGTCCGCGAGGTACGGCACCGACTCCTGGTAGCCGCTCACGCACTCCGCGACCGTCCGCCAGAACGTGTCCTCGTCGAGGATTCCCTCCGTGGCCAGCCCGGCGCCCAGGAAGCGGAAGAAGCAGTCGAAGACGTCGGTGAGGACGGAGAGGAGCTTCATGTCTTCGGGGACCTCGGCCCGGATGCGTTCGACCTGGGGCGGCAGCACCGCGTCCGGGTCCATGACCGCGATCTCCTCGGCGATGTCCTTGAAGATCGTGCGGCGTACGGCTCCGTCCTCGATGACCAGGATGACGTTCTCGCCGTGCGGCATGAACACCAGGTCATACGCGTAGAAGCTGTGCAGGACCGGGACGAGGTACGCGTCCAGGTAGCCGCGCAGCCACTGCGCGGGCGTCAGGCCCGACTCGGCGATCAGCACGCCCGCGACCGACGCGCCCTCGTGGTCGGTGTGGAGCAGCGAGGCCATCGTGGCGACCCGCTCGCCGGGCGCCAGGTCCGGGACGGGGCTCTCGCGCCAGAGGGCGGCGAGCATCTTCAGATACGGGGAGCCCTTGGCGGTCGCTGTCTCGTAGGCCCGGTGGTGGTAGCCGATGGCCGCCCGCTCCCGGATGATCGAGAACCGGGCCCGGCGGAGCAGTTCGTCGCGCTCGACGACTCCCGCGAGCCAGTCGTTGATCGCGGGCGTCGCCTCCATGTACGCCGCCGAGAGCCCGCGCATGAAGCCCATGTTGAGGACGGAGAGTGCCGTCTTCACGTAGTGCTTCTCGGGGTGGTCGGCGTTGAAGAACGTACGGATCGACTGCTGCGCGAGATAGGCGTCGTCGCCCTCGCCCAGGCAGACCAGGTGGCGCTGGGCGAGCTCACCGGCGAAGGTGACGGACAGCTTGTTCCACCACTGCCAGGGGTGCACCGGGATGAGGAGGTAGTCGTCGAGGTCGAGGCCCAGACCGGTCATCGTGCCGGCGAACCGGCTGCGGGTCTCCTCGCTCAGTTCCCCGGCGATCAGCGTCCCGTAGTCGAGCCCGGCGCCCGCGGTGAACGTGGCGCGGTCGCGGCGGGCGGCGAGCCAGACCAGCCGGATCTCCGCCGCCGTCTCGGGGGCGTACGCGCGGTACTCGTCCACGCCGAAGCCGAGGCGCCCGTTGTTGGCGACGAAGCAGGGGTGGCCCTCGGTCATCCCGGTCTCGATCGCCTGGAAACCGGCGGCGACGAGCTGGGCGGAGGTGGCCGGTTCCTTGGTGAGTTTGTACGCGGTTCCGGCCAGGGTGGAGGAGATCTCCTCCAGGTAGACCGGCAGGATCTCCTCGGAGAGCCCCAGGGTCGAGCGCAGCTCGATGAAGAAGTCGAGGGCGTCCAGCGGGAGTTCACCGCCGTGCCGGTGACGCGTGATGGAGTCCGCGTCGACCTGCCAGTGGTCGAGGGCGAAGCGCCGGGCGGCGAAGCGGTACTCGGTCTCCGCGTCGTCGCTGCGGACCGAGTAGTGGTCGTCGCCGAGCGGGGCGGGTGCCAGCAGGCGTTCGTGGGCGAACTCGGCGAGACCCTTGCGGATCAGCAGCCGGTTGGCGGTGGCCCAGCGCTCGGGGGAGAGGTGGGCGACGCTTTCGGTGAGAGCCGGCATCAGGAGAGACCTCCGGTCGTGGTCTGGAACTGTTCGCGGGTGCATGCGCTGAGCAGCGCGGTCTTCTCCGGCTTGGTGATCTCCCGGAGGATCTCGAAGCCGACGGCCTTGTTCAGGGCGTGTACCGCGCCGTTGCGGACATCGGGCTCGACGACGACGCGGAGGGCCGAGGGGTCGGTGAACAGTTCCTTCATCACAGCCGTGATCACGGCGAGCGTGAAGCCGTGCAGCGGGGCGTCGGTGGGGGCGACCAGGAAGTGCATCCCGATGTCGCCCGGTTCGGCCTCGTACAGCCCCTTGAGCTCGACCTCGGCCGGGTCGTAGCGCTCCATGAGGAAGGCGGGTTCCCCGTCGTGCAGCCCGATGAAGGCGTCGTGGTGCGCGTGGGAGGCGATCGCCATGTACTCGCGCTCGACGTCCTGGAGCCGGGCGTCGCCCATCATCCAGAACGACGCCTTGGGGTGGGTGACCCAGCTGTGCACCAGCTCGGCGTCGGACAGGGGGTCCAGCGGGCGGATGGTGAAGGTGCCGATGGTCTGGCTCATATCGCGAACTCCTGGAAGGCGATGGACTTCTCGACCGGGTAGTACTCACGGCCGAGCAGTTCGCCGATGATGTACGCGTTGCGGTACGCACCCATGCCCAGGTCGGGCGAGGTGATCGAGTGGGTGTGCGTGCCCGCGTTCTGGAGGAACACGCCGCGTCCGGTGGTGTCGATGCTGTAGTTGCGGGCCACGTCGAAGCGGCCCCGGCTGTCGTGTCTCAGCCGGTCGCCGATCGGCTCCAGGAAGGCCGGAGGGGTGTACTTGTAGCCGGTGGCGAGGATCAGTCCCTGTGTGGTCAGGGAGTAGTCCTTGCCCTGCTCCTCCTGGCGCAGCCCCAGGGTGTACGTGCCCGTTCCCTCGTCGTAACTCGCGCTGTTCAGGGCCGAGTTGGTGAGCAGGCGGGTGGGGACGGGGCCCGGCAGGTTCTTCTGGTAGAGCAGGTCGAAGATGGAGTCGACCAGTTCGCCGTCGATCCCCTTGAAGAGGCCCTTCTGGCCGGACTCCAGCCGGTAGCGCGCCTCCTCGGGCAGGGCGTGGAAGTAGTCCACGTACTCCGGCGAGGTCATCTCCAGCGTCAGCTTCGTGTACTCCAGCGGGAAGAACCGCGGGGAGCGCGTCACCCAGTTGAGCCGGTAGCCGTGCACCTCGATCTCGGAGAGCAGGTCGTAGTAGATCTCCGCCGCGCTCTGGCCGCTGCCGACGAGGGTGATGGACTCCTTCGCCTGGAGCGCCGCTTTCCCTTCCAGGTAACGGGAGTTGTGCAGCAGATCGCCGCCCAGGCCCTGGCAGGCCTCCGGGATGTACGGCGGGGTGCCGGTGCCCAGGACCAGGTGGCGGGTGCGGAAGACACTGTCGGCGGTGCGGACGGTGTAGAGCGCGTCGCTCTCCTCGTACGTAACCGACTGGACGGTCTGGTTGAAGCGGACGCTGCTCAGTTTCGCGGCGGCCCAGCGGCAGTAGTCGTTGTACTCGGTCCGCAGGGGATAGAAGTTCTCCCGGATGTAGAAGGAGTACAGCCGGCCCCGTTCCTTGAGGTAGTTCAGGAAGGAGTACGGCGATGTCGGGTCGGCCATCGTCACGAGGTCCGACATGAACGGCGTCTGGAGGTGGGCCCCTTCGAGAAACATACCGGCGTGCCATTCGAAGTCCGGCTTGGACTCCAGGAAGACGCCGTTCAGTTCGCCGATCGGCTCGGTCAGGCACGCGAGCCCGAGGTTGAACGGGCCGAGTCCGATCCCGATGAAGTCGTGGGGGTCAGGAAGCGCGGTCAAGGGATTCTCCCAGGTACTGCTCGGCGTGGCCCGAGATCAGGTCGAGGACCGCGGTGATGTCCTGCGCGGTCGTTTCAGGGTTGAGGAGGGTGAACTTCAGGTACTGGCGGTCGCCGACCTTCGTGCCGGCGACGACGGCCTCGCCGGAGGCGAACAGGGCCTTGCGGGCGTAGAGGTTGGCCCGGTCGATCTCGGTGGGCGCGGTGACGGCGGCCGGGATGTAGCGGAACACCAGGGTGGAGAGCTGCGGCTCGACGACGACATCGAAGCGCGGGTCGGCGGCGAGGAGCCGCCAGCCCTCGGTGGCCAGGCCGCAGACCTCGTCGAAGAGCTCGCCCACGCCGTCGGCTCCCATGACGCGCAGCGTCATCCAGAGCTTCAGCGCGTCGAATCTGCGGGTGGTCTGGAGGGACTTGTCCACCTGGTTGGGGATGCGTTCGTGGGCCATCCGCTGCGGGTTGAGGTACTCCGCGTGGTACGTGGCGTGGCGCAGGGTGGCCCGGTCGCGGACCAGCACGGCCGAGGAACTGACCGGCTGGAAGAAGGACTTGTGGTAGTCCACGGTGACCGAGTCGGCGAGCTCGATGCCGTCGATGAGACCGCGGCGGGTGCGTGAGGCCAGCAGCCCGCAGCCGTAGGCGGCGTCCACGTGCATCCAGGTGGAGAAGCGCTCGCAGAGTGCGGCGATCTCGGGGAGCGGGTCGATGGAGCCGAAGTCGGTGGTTCCGGCGGTGGCGACGACCGCCATCGGCACGGCGCCCTCCGCGACGCACTGCTCCAGGGCGCGGGCCAGGGCCACGGTCTGCATGCGCTTGTTGCTGTCGACGGGTACGGGCACGACGGCGTCGGGCCCGAGGCCGAGGAGTTTCGCGGACTTCTGGACGCTGAAGTGGCTGCACTCGGAGGCGAAGATCCGCAGTCGGCTGAAGTGCTCCGGACGGGACTTGGCCTCCTCGCGGGCCAGCAGCAGGGCCTGCAGATTCGACTGCGTACCGCCGCTGGTGAAGATGCCGTCGGCGGCGGGCCCGAGGCCGATCCGCTCGGTGGTCCAGTCGATCAGCTTGCGCTCTATGAGCGTGCCGCCCACGCTCTGGTCCCAGGTGTCCAGGGAGGAGTTGACGGCCGACAGTACGGCCTCGCCGAGGACGGCGGGGATGACGACCGGGCAGTTGAGGTGGCCCAGGTAGCGCGGGTGGTGGAAGTAGACGGCGTCGCGGAGGTAGACGTCCTCGAGTTCGTCGAGAGCGGCCGAGGCGTCGCCCAGGGGCCGGTCCAGGTCGATCGCGTCGACGACGGGTGCCAGCTCGTCGACGCCGATTCCGCTGAACGGCCGCTCGGTGGCGGCGAGTTTGGCAGCGACCCGTTCGACTCCTGCGGTGACGGAGCGACGGTAGTGCTCTGCGGTCGAGTCGTTGAGCAGGTGCGAACGCATGAGGGGGGTCCTCCCGGATGAAGGGAACTTCATCGAAACCCTCCGGGCAGGAGAAAGGGTACGAGGGCGCGATGTAGAAGTAAGGTTAGCCTAACCTAAGTTTCGACACGCGTGTCCCCCGCCCCCACGGGGCTCGGAAGTTGACTGGTTTATGAGTTTTCGCCGGCCGCTTCGGCGCGCAGCTGCTCCTCGCTGAGCCCGCGGCGCCAGTACCCGACGAAGGTGACCCGCTTACGGTCGAACTCCCGCTCCCGCACGAGGTGTCGGCGCAGTGCGCGTACCTCGGACGACTCGCCCGCGATCCAGACGTACGGGGTCCCGGCGGGCAGTTCCGCGGCCCGGACGGCGTCCACCGCGGAGGGCGCGCGCTCGTCGCGTACCAGCCAGTTGATCTTGGCGCGCGCGGCGGTGTTGAGGGCCTGGCGGTCCTCGGTGTGCTGGACCTCCAGCCAGACCAGGGCGCGCATTCCGGCCGGCAGCCACTCCAGGGCGGCCGAAGCGGCGGGCAGTGCCGTCTCGTCGGCCCAGATCAGCACCCAGTCGGTGTCCTGCGGGGGACGGAAGCGGACGGCCGTGTTGTCCTCGACGGCCGGGCCGAGCGCCTTGATGAGCTGCCCAGGAGCGGCGGCGGTCGCCCAGCGGCAGGCTGGTCCGCCGTCCTCGTGCAGGGCGAAGTCGATGTCGACCTCGTTCGAACCGTCGGCGGCGCGGCGCTGGGCGCGCACCGTGTACGAGCGCAGCACCGCCCGCTCGTCCTCGGGGAGCGCCCGCCAGGCGGCGAACCACTCGCCGTTCTCGTCGACCGGGACGAGGGGCTCGGGCTGTCCGGGATGTGGCAGGAAGAGCGAGAGGCTCTGGTCCCGGCCGCCGGCCGCGAAGCCGTCGAGGCCGGGACCGCCGAAGGTGATCCGGAGCATGGACGGCCCCAGCCGTCTGGTCCGCAGAACCGTCAGCCCGAAGAACCGGAAGGGGGCTGTGGCGGGTTCGGTGGCGGTCGTCATGCGAGAACTCCTCCGGAACGGGGCCGGGTCCCGCTGGTGCGGCGACCCGGCGACGGCGGCTCGAAGGAAGGTTAGCCTACCCTTGCTTTATTCGGGCAGTCCGTTGACCCCCTGGACGATGTACGAGCCGAGGCCTGTCACCCCGCCCTTCGCTCCGGGCAGTACCCGTGCCGTGTTCTCTCCGGGCACCAGGACGGTCAACTCGGCCTTCCCGTCCCGGTTCAGGTCGCGGACGCGCACGTCGGAGCCGAACGCGTCGTAGGCCACCGTGCCGCCGGCCACTCCAGTGAGCGTCTTGTCGATCGTCGCGGAACGCGAGCCGCTCAGCCCGCCGGAGCCGCCGCGGAACAGGTGCGCCCCGCCCGCGTACTCCTTGGTGCCGGCCGCCTCGTTGGGAACGCCGACGGCGAGGTCGGCGTAGCCATCGGCATCGGTGTCACCGGCGGACACCGACGTACCGAACGAGTCGTACGGCTCTGCCGCACCCACCACCCCGGAGGTCGCCTGGCTGAGCTTGGCGCTCTTCGAGCCGGGGCCGGTGGAGGTGCCGTACCAGAGGGTCACCGAGCCTCGGCCGTTGCTCTCGAACGGATTGCCGATGGCGATGTCCCCGTAGCCGTTCTTGTCGAAGTCACCGATAGAAGCGTCCAGGTTCTCCCGCTGGATCGGGTCGATGACCTTGGCGGTCCCGGAGGTCAGGCCGCCCGACGTGCCCTTGAGGAACCATGCCTCGGTGCGGATGACGGTGCCGAGTATGCGTATCCCGATGACGGCCAGGTCGGTCTTGCCGTCGCCGGTGACCCGGCCGGCCGCCAGGGTGTAGCTGCTCCAGCCCACGCCTTCCCGGTCGTACTTGCTGACCGTGCCGAGACCGCCGGACTTCGTGAAGCCGCCACGGTAGAGGTAGATGTCGCCTGCGTTGACCGTCGCGATGTCGGCCTTGCCGTCACCGTTGAAGTCTCCGGTCGCCACGTCGCGGCCGAAGGCGCCCCACGAGCCACCGCCCTTTCGGGGCAGCGCGGTCCCGCCGCTCAGCCCCTTGGATGAACCCCAGAGCAGGGTGACCGAGCCGACTGGGGTGGTGCCGGACTCCTCGGAGGAGTTGCCGACGACGAGGTCCGCGTAACCGTCGCTGTTCAGATCGGCGCTCGCCAGCGACTCGCCGAACTGGTCGTTCTCCTCACCGGCGCCGGGCACCCCGGCCGAGCCCTGGTGGATGAGCTGGGTACGTGTGGTCAGCCCGGCGGGCCCACCGAACGTAACGAGGACGGCGCCACCCTTGAAGTTGAGCGTGCCGTCGCTGACGCCGCTGTACATGTACGGCGCCGCCAAGTCGCGGTAGCCGTCCCCGTTGAAGTCGTCGTAGTGCTTGGCGGCGGCGGCCGACGCGGGGGAGGCGAGCGTGAGCGGCGTCAGCCCGGCCGCGAGCATGGCGGCGAGGGCGACGGTCGTACGCATACGGGGTGAACGTGGACGTTGCGGCATGGAAGGTTGCTTCTCCTGCGGTCTGAGTCCGGACACGGCACAGCAGAGACCGCTGTCGGGCGCCGAGGGTTGTACGTGCGCGGCGTGGGGCCCGGCTATCAGTGGGTCTGGAGGCGAAGGCACCTTAAGTGCGCAAATGCCCCTTCCGTGCCAACAGTTGACATGAACCCCTCCAGACGCAGTACAACTCTTGCGCCGGTGACGAACGCTGGGGAGCCGGTCCGGTACCGACCGTCACCGCCCAGTCGTTTCGTGCACCCCTGCGAAGAGCCTGGTCCGGTGCGGTCCGAAGGCACTGAGGGTGACACACGAGATGTTGGGTCCACGCACACGCAGAAATCTGACGACCAGCACGATCGTGGTGCTGCTCTTAGCGGGTCTGCCACAACCGGCGTTCGCCGCCCAGGTCGAAGGCAAGGCACTCGTCGACGGGGTACGGAGCTGGTTCGGGGCGGACGACGACGGTGACAACGGGGAGAGACCCCGGCCACCCGAACTCCCCGACGAGGGGGTGCCGGACAACGAACGTCTCCCCGAAGGGCGCGAAGCGCCCAAGCCCAAGCGGACGGCGGAGCTCGAGGACCGGCGCACGCCCAGTGCCCGCTACTGGAAGCTCTCCGACGGCAGGGTCCAGGCCGAGGTCTCCGGCACCCCGACGCACTACGAGTCGGGCAAGGACTGGAAGGCCATCGACACGGCGGTGCGCCCCACCGCCCGTGACGGCTTCAGCCACGCCAACACGACGAATGTCGCCGGGACATGGTTCGGCTCCGACCCGGACCGGCTCGTCCGTTTCAGCACCGAATCCGGGCACTGGGTGACCGTCGGGCTCAAGAAGCCGGCGGAGCCGAAGCTCACCCCGAAGGTGTCCGGCAACGCCGTCACCTACCCCGGTGCCCTGGGCGCCGGGGCGGACCTCCGCTACACCGTGGGCCACGGGTCGGTGAAGGAGGACATCGTCCTAGCCGCCCCGCCCGCCGGGAGCGCCGCGTACACCTTCACCCTCGACACCAAGGGCCTGTCGGCACAGCAGCTGGACAACGGCGCCATCGCCCTCTACAGCGAGAGCGGCGGCCCCGAGCGCCCCGAGCTGGTCATCCCCGCGCCGTTCATGACGGACGCGAACAAGGACGCGGCTTCCGCGTACGGGACGTCCTCCAGCGACGCCGTCCAGCAGAAGCTGACGGGCGCGAAGGGCTCGTACGAGCTCGTCCTGCGCCCGGACGCGAAGTGGCTGGCGGCCCCGGAGCGGCAGTACCCGGTGGTGATCGACCCGACGATCTCGATCGCGCCGACGTCCACCCAGTCCCAGGACGTGATGATCTCCTCGGACGACCCGTCAGCGAACTACGACGGCAACTGGCGGCTGTCCGTCGGCGCCACGAGCCTCGGGGGTGCCTCCCGCGCCCTGGTGAGGTTCCCTCTGACCGGCGTCCCGGCCGGCGTGAAGCTGGACTCCGCCGACCTGAAGCTGTACTACGACCAGACGCACGGTGCGGGCGACACGGACGTCCCCCTGGAGGCTCACCGCGCCACCACGGCCTGGGACGAGACCACCGCCACGTGGGCCGGCAGCAACAACATCACCGGTGAGCTCTCCGGCTCCTCGGTCGTCGTGGACGACGGCGACACCGGGACCACCGCGGCCAAGGGTGCCTGGCCCGCGTCCGGGAACACCGCGTTCACGCAGTACGCGGTCAACAAGGACTACCTGTACAACAAGGACACGGTCGCCGGAGACACGTACACCTGGCAGCCGCAGATCCCCTCGGACGGCACCTACCGGGTCGACGTCCACAGCGTCCCGGCGTCCGACCGGGCCACCAACGCCCCGTACACCGTGACGTTCGACGGCGGCACGAAGGCGTACACCGTCGACCAGAGCGCCGGTACGGGCGGCGTGTGGAAGACACTCGGCAGCCACCCCTTCAAGGCGGGCAACGTCGGCAAGGTCGTCCTCGGTGACGGTCCGGCGTCCGCCTCCACCGGGGTCATCGCCGACGCCGTACGGCTGACCAGGGGCGGCACCGTCACCAAGCGGGCCGGGGTCGTCAACACCTGGCACTCCTTCGGTGTCACCGACACCGTGCAGTCCTGGATCAACGGCACCAACGCCAACAACGGCTTCGTGGTCAAGGCCGCCGACGAGTCCGCGGCCGCGCCCCTGGGCGGACCGCGCTACGAGGCCGCCGAATTCGCGTACAAGGGAGAGGGCGCCAACTTCCCGCGCCTCGTGCTGACCTGGGGCCGCCCCGGAGTCACCCTCGACGCACCCCGGGTCATCCACTCCACCGGCGCCGAGCTGAACTGGTCCGCGTACGCCGACCCGTCCGCGGCCTCGACGGCCGACGACATCGTGGAGTACCAGGTACACCGCAGCGTGTTCCAGACCTTCACGCCGTCCTCGCAGACCCTGCTCGCGCCCGTGGCGCCCACCAGCAGGTCCTTCACGGACTCCACCGCCACCCCGACCCCGGCGGACTCGGCGGACGCCTTCGGGAACGTCTTCTACTACATGGTCGCGGTGAAGACCCGCGACGGGCAGGTGATCCCGGCTCCCACCGAGATCGTCAAGCTGCCCACCGCGGGCCGGACCACCGTCGTCCTCCAGGGCGACGCGGCGGACACCACTCTCGCCGGCGCCCAGCCCACCACCGGCCACGACGCGATATCCGAGTCGGGGATCGGGCACCCGTGGATGACGGTCGGCAACAACTCCACGACGTACGGCAAGACGCGGGCGCTCCTGAAATTCCCCTCGCTGAGCGAGGTGCCCGCAGGTGCGCGTGTCCTTGAGGCGCAGCTCGACCTGTGGGGCACGACGACCACCACCGGCACCGACGGCGCGGTCTACGAACTCCGCGGGCTCACCAAGGACTTCGACGAGACCACGGCGAGTTGGAACAACGCCACCGCCACCACCCCGTGGACCACACCGGGCGGCGACGCGGGAACGGCTGTCGCCGACACCGTGGGTGCGGTCACCAACGACCCCGCCCGGCAGAGCTGGACGCTCACCTCGCTGGCCCAGCAGTGGGTCTCCCAGCCCACGAGTAACAAGGGCGTGGCGATCAAGCTCCAGGACGAGTCGCTGAGCGGGCCACAGGAACGCACCGTGTTCCTGTCCTCCGAGGCCGAGGAGCCGCAACTGCGGCCCCAGCTCGTCGTCACGTACATCGACAAGTCCACGGGCTCCACGTACTTCGCCCCCGACACCCCGTCGCGGATGATTCCGGGCGACCAGTACGGCATCGACGTCACCCTCACCAACACCACCACCACGGAGTGGAAGTCGGCCGACCAGGCCCTCTCGTACACCTGGTCGCTGCCCGACGGCACGGACGCCACCACCGGCGGCAACCAGTTGCAGACCGCGTTGCCGAAGAACGTCCTGCCCGGTGAGACCGTCACCGTCAAGGCGCAGCTGAAGACCCCGATCAACTCGGACTCCGGCAACAAGCGCCTCGACTACGTCCTCAAGTGGGACCTGCGCAACAACACCACGGGCACCTGGCTCTCGGCCACCGAGTCCATCCCGCCGCTCGCGCAGAACGTGCGCGTGGAGGACCCCACCTCCGACCAGCTGGGCATGGAGAAGTTCTTCTCGTACAGCGGGAAGAACACCGGCGGCGGCGGCACGCTCATGAACAACCTGTACGCGGGCAACACGGTCTGGCAGTACAACGCCCTGAGCAACCCGGGCCGCGGTCTGTCGACCTTCGCGCGCTTCGCGTACAACTCGCTCGACACCTCGGACACCGTCCTCGGCCACGGCTGGTCGGCGCAGGCCGCCTCGCCGCTGCGCCTGGGCGCGGCGCTCGACTTCCACCCCAACCCGAACCCGCGCGAGGTGACCCTGCCGGACGGCGACGGCACCTCGCACATCTTCCGCAAGCAGGACGACGGGTCGTGGAAGGCGCCCGCGGGCGTGCACTACCTGCTGGAGCAGGGTTCCGGCGTGGACTGCACACCGGACAAGGACGGTGACCCGCAGGCGTGGTCGCTGACCCGCCCGGACCGTACGCGGTTCTTCTTCGACTGCGACGGCTATGTGACCTCGACGGTGGACAAGAACGGCAACACGCAGCTGTTCACCTACGAGGAGCGCAAGTCCAACAACAAGCCGGTCAAGTTCCTCCGGTACATCACCGACCCGGCCGGCCGGCAGTCGCTCACCCTCGACTACTACTCCAAGGCCGACAGCAGCAACCCGAAGATCATCGACCACGTCAAGTCGATGACCGACATCGCGCAGCGCAAGCTGACCTTCGAGTACTCGGACAAGGGGCTGCTCACCAAGCTCACCGACGGTGCGGGCTCCTCCCAGCCGAAGGTGTTCCTCTTCGAGTACGACGCCACGCAGGGCAACAAGAACGTCAAGCTGGTCAAGACGACCGACCCGCGCGGCAACGCCACCTCGCTCGCCTACTACTACCCGAACGAGGGCGACGACCCGAAGTTCCACTGGCACACCCAGCAGATCACCGACCGGCTCGGCGGTAACACGGGCTTCGTGTACACCGACCCGGACGGCTCGGCGGGCTCGGTGATCCAGACCAAGGTGACGGACGCGGAGAACCACGTCACGACGCAGGTGCTCGACGGGTACGGGCGCGCCACGGAGATCACGAACGCCAAGTCGGAGACGAGCAAGCTCAACTGGGACCCGGACAACAACGTCACCAGACTGGAGGAGGCCAACGGGGCCTACACCACCTGGGTCTACGACCAGAAGACCGGCTACCCGCTGGAGCAGAAGGACGCCGAGGCCAACAAGAACAACACCCCGGCTCGTACCTACACCTACTCCACCGGGCTGAACGGCCACATCGCCGATCTCTTCGAGAAGCGGTCTCCCGAGGGCCGCACCTGGCGGTTCGGCTACGACCCCCGTGGCAACGTGACCTCGGTCACCGACCCCAAGGGCCTCGCGACGGCGGCCCTGGACGACTACACCTCGAAGTCCGAGTACGACGCGTACGGCCAGCTGACGAAGTCGATCGACGCCAACGGCCACGCGACCGTCAACAGTGATTTCCAGCCCGTCGGCTTCCCGGCGACGATCACCGACGCCACGAACGCCCTGTCCACCTTCGTGTACGACGAGCGCGGCAACGTCACCAAGGTCACCAACGCCAAGGGCGCCGTGGTCACACAGACCTACGACACCTTCGCCCGCCCGCTGGAGAAGAAGGAGCCGAAGGACCAGGCGTCCGGGGACTTCATCACGACACCGGCGCCCGTCTACGACGCGAACGACAACATCACGCGGACGGTTTCGCCGAACGGTTCCCTGTCCGACTCCGTGTACGACAAGGCCGACCAGCTCACCGACTCGACCATGGCCGGAGACGAGGCAGCCGCTCCGGCTCGCAGGACGACCGCCACCTACGACAAGGTCGGCAACGTCGTCACGATCACCGACCCCCGGGGAAATGAGACCCCGACCGTCGGGGATCACACCTCGACGACCAGATACGACGCGGTGTACCAGCCGGTCGAAATGCTGGATTCGGACGGCGGCAAGGTCACCACGGCGTACGACAGCGTCGGAAACATCGTCAAGGTGTCGGACCCGAAGAAGAACGCCAGCGCCGACCCGGACGACTACACCACCTCCTTCACCAACGACCTGAACCACCGTGTCGTGAAGACCACGGACGCCATCGGCAACTTCACCACCGTCGCGTACGACCTCGATGGCCTCACCGTCGGCAAGACGGACTCCGAGGGCAACGAGGCGCTCGCCACGTACGACGAGCGCGGCGCGCTCGCCGAGTCGAAGGTGCCGTTCGCCAAGGACGGCTCAGGGGGCGTCACCCATCGCACCACCAGGTACGCGTACGACCAGGTGGGCAACCGCACGCAGACCATCACTCCGCGCGGGGTCGAGACCACCGACGACGCGACCGACTTCACGGCGGAGACCGTCTACGACGAGCTGAACCGGGTCAAGGAGGAGCGGTCACCCTTCGACAAGGATGTGACCCGCTACAACACGCCCGACTCGACGTTCTACTTCTACGACTCCGTCGGCAATCTGAGCTCCGTCTCCGCCCCGCCGTCGGACGGTCAGAGCGTCCGCAACATCACCGAGTACAGCTACTTCGACAACGGCTGGACCCGGACCGCGAAGGACCCGTGGGACATCACCACGTCCTATGAGTACAACGACCTGGGCCAACAGACGAAGAACACCATGACCTCGGCCGGCGGGTCCCAGCAGCGCACCATGACCTGGGACTTCTTCGACTCCGGTAACCAGCGGGCCCGCTCGGACGACGGCGTGCCCGTCGGCAAGCAGGTGGTACTGGTCGACAGCTCGGACTTCAACAACACGGCGAACCAGGGCAACTGGGCGCGTACCCAGGCCGAGCAGCAGTACGGCTACGACACCTACTCGCACCCTGCCGGTTCTGGCGCGGACCGGTTCGTGTGGCAGCTGAACATCCCGCAGAACGGCACCTACGAGGTCCTCGTACGGCACCCGAAGATGACGGGGGCCGCGAGTGACGCCAAGTTCACGATCGATCACAACGGCGGCAGCGTCACCAAGACCGTCAACCAGACCCAGAACACCGGCACCTGGGTCTCGCTCGGCAGCTACGCGTTCGTCGAGGACGGACCGCAGAAGGTCAGCGTCACCGACCAGGCCAACGGAACGGTTCTCGCCGACACGGTGAAGCTGGTCCGCGCCAACACCGGTGAGACCGACACCGAGAAGAAGGACTTCACCTACAAGTACGACGCCAACGGCGGCATGGTGGAGGTCAAGGACAACTCTTCCGGTGCCAAGGTCGACACGTACAAGATCGCGTACGACGGCGGAAACCGCATCTCCAAGGTCGAGGAGGTCGCGGGCGGAACGGTCAAGAACACCACCGCGCTGACCTACGACGCCAACGGCAACCCCGTCACCTCCACGCACGATCTGACCTGGTCGAAGATCGAGTACGACGCACGCGAGCTGGTATCCAAGGTCACCAATGCGGACTCGGCGACGGCGGGCAACCAGCAGGTCACTACTCTGGAGTACACCGCCCGCGGGCAGCTGCTCAAGCAGACCCGGCCCAACGGCAACACGCTCGGCATGTCCTACTACCTCGACGGCTCGGTCAAGCAGTCCGTCGAGAAGACCTCGGGCGGGACCGTCGTCTCCCAGCACGACCTGGAGTACTCGTCCAACGGGCACCGCTCCAAGGACGTACTGAAGCTGATGAACGCCGACAACAACACGGCGTACATCAACAACACGTACACCTTCGGCTACGACCCCCAGGACCGGGTCACCAGTGTCGACAAGACCGGTGACTCGCCGGCCACCGAGTCCTACACCTACGACCGCAACAGCAACGTCATCGAGCAGACGGTCGACGACACCACCACGACCCAGCGCTACGACCGCAACCGGCTGCTGAGCGCGAGCGCCGAAGGCGTCTCCTCCACCTACAACTACGACCCGCTCGGCCGGCTCGACACCGTCAGCATCGGCGGCCAGACCGCGCAGAAGTACACCTACGACGGCTTCGACCGCCAGGTGAAGGCCCGCGCGGGCTCCGGCGCAGCATCGGTGAGCACGTCCTACACCTACGACCCGTTCGACCGGACCGTCTCCCAGGTCACCTCCGGCGCCGAGTCCAAGACCACGGCGTTCACCTACCTCGGTCTGGACAACCAGGTCCTGCGCGAGGAGCTGGACGGCAAGGCCGACAAGTCCTACCAGTACCTGCCGTCCGGCCAGCAGGCCACACAGATCAAGCACAAGGACGACGGCACCAAGGAGTACTCGCAGTACACGACCAGCCCGCGCGGTGACATCGAGGCGATCACCAAGGAGGACGGAAAGACCCGCTCGACGTACGGATACACCGCGTACGGCAAGGACGACGCGTCGCAGTTCACCGGCGCGGACAAGCCGGATTCCGGCAACCCCGGCAAGGAGTCGTACAACGCCTTCCGGTTCAACTCGTCCCGCTGGGACAAGGGCTCCGGCACGTACGACATGGGCTTCCGCAACTACGACCCGGGCCTGAACCGCTTCACGACCCGCGACTCCTATGGCGGTGCGCTCGCCGACATGTCGCTGGCCACGGACCCGTTCACCGGTAACCGCTACGCCTTCGCAGGCGGCAACCCGGTCAGTTTCGTGGAGCTCGACGGGCATCTGTTCGGCATGTCGCTGTCCGACATCGGTCATGCCGCACTCGATGTCGTCGGCCTGATCCCGGTGGTCGGCGAGGTCGCGGACGTGGCCAACGGCATCTGGTACGCGGCCGAGGGCAACTACGTCGACGCCGCACTGTCCATGGCCTCGGCGATCCCGCTCGTGGGTTACGGGGCCACGGCGGTCAAGGCCGGTAAGTACGCCAAGAAGGGCCTCGACGCGGCCGACACGGCCAACGACGTTCGCAAGAGCGCGGACAAGGTCGACGACGTTGCCGACGCGAGCAGCACGGCCCGCAAGGCCGACGGTGATACGCCCGGCGCTCCGAAGAAGGAGCCCGAAGCCCCCAAGTGCACCAACAGCTTCGTTCCCGGAACCCGGGTGGTGATGGCCGACGGCTCCACCAAGGCCATCGAGGAGCTGCGCGAGGGCGACCATGTCCTCTCCACCGATGTCGAGTCCAGTGACACCCGCAGTCGGGAGGTGACCGACACCCTCAGCAGCAAGGGCGGAAAGGACCTTGTCACGCTGACCGTCGACGTGGACGGCCGGGACGGGAAGAAGACCGCCAACATCACGTCGACCGAGGCGCACACCTACTGGCTGCCCGACGCGGGCCGTTGGGTGGAGGCCGTCGACCTCGAACCCGGCGCCTGGCTGCGTACCTCCAGTGGCACCTGGGTCCAGGTCACCGCGGTCGATCACCAGCACCGCACCGCACGCGTCCACAATCTGACCGTCGACGGCGTCCACACGTACTACGTGGCCGTGGCCGGGCAGAGCCTCCTCGTACACAACGCGAACTGCGGACCGGCCGAAGTCACGGTCAAGTACGAGCAGGGGATGTCGAAGGTCGAGTTCGCCAAGAAGGCGGCGGCCCTGCAGAAGCTGAGCGACCAGGGGAAGCTCTTCAAGGCACCCAACCCGGTCAAGCGCAACAAGCAAATCACCAAGAACTACAAGGGCGACCTGATCAAGCGGGTCTACGACCAGTACGGGTCGACGAACCCGGCCTTCGCCGACAAGCTCAAGGACCGGATTCTCAACCGGATGGACCCCGACCACGTCCACGAGCTGCAACTCGGCGGTGCCGACGCGGCCAGTAACCTCAAGATGCTGGACCGGTTCACCAACTGGCACATCGGCACCCAGCAGATCTGGCCGCAGATCAAGAACCTGGACGATTTCACCCCGATCAAGATCAAGGTCGAATGGTAGGTGTGACACGGTGAACGGCGAGCTTCGGCGGGTGGTGGAGGAGTTGCGCGCTGCGATCTCCACCCAGGAGGAGTGGCGCATGATGAACTCGCTGCCTGCCGGAGCCGGCCCCGAGCGAATCGGGGCCGGACTGCCGGGGCGGGTCCGGGAGTTCCTCACGGCGGCGGACGGTGCGACCTGCGGTGACGTCACCGTCTTCGGTGCCGCCACGGTCGACGGGATGCAGTTCCACGCCGACCCGGTCGAGGGGGCCCCGGTCACCCTCGGCCGTGAGGAATGGTTCTGCCCCGGCGTCGTCTCCGACGAGCCGTTCTTCGTCAACCGGTCGACGGGCGCGGTCTGGTACTTCCCGGACACCGGGGTCGAATGGTGGATGTCGTCCGCGTTCGAGAAGGCAGCGGAGGATTTCACGACGTTCTTCCTGCAGTGGATGGCGGGCCCGGATTACATCAGGCTCTCCGCCACCGGGCCCGACGACCCATGGGCGGACGTGCTGAGGCACGTGGGCCGACTGCGGCTGTGAAACCCGCAGCGGAAGGGCGATGGGCGCCGCTGTTCATCGGTGCTGTTGTGGGCGGTCCCACCGCGGCGTGAACGCCTGAGTGCCCATGACCCGATTCGTGGCCGAGCACGTCCACGACGAGGGTTGACCCAGCACGACACGGCGGGCCCCGGGGATCACGGTCCCCGGGGCCCGCCGCATCTCCGCCGACCGGAAGGAAGCCGGGACACCCCATGGAGTGGATCACGACGGGCGGCGGCCCCCTGATCGCCGTGCCCGAGGCCGTACTCGGCGCCTGGCAGGGGGCGGACGACGAGGGCGACGAGGATGCCGGCGACTACGGCCGGGCCTGCGCGGTCGACGAGTACGCCGCCCCGATCGATGTCGCCGGCACCCCGGCCCTGGTCCTCGGCGACGACCCGGCCCCGACCACCTTCCTCCCGCAATGCTCGCTCCTCGTACGCCGCTCGGCAGCGGACAGCGCGGAGGCGGCACTCGCGGCGGTGGACCGGGCGCTGATGGAGGCGGCATGGGCGGAACAGCCCGCCTGGAACGTACCGGGTCCCGTGCTCCTCTTCGACGCCGCCTACGCCGCCGCGGACCTGACCGACTCCCTGCGCCTGGACCTGGCTCCGGGGCGCTACCGGGTCGAGTCCGCGTACGTGGAACCGGACGAGCACACCTGGCTGGTACTGATCAGGCTGACGAAGTCGGTGACGGACTTCATCGAGATCCGGCTGACCGGTGCGCTGCCGGTCGACCGCGACGACATCGAGGACGCGCTGAACGAGGCGCTGACCGGTATCGGAGAGGTGAGCGGCGCGGGTTCCGGAGCATTCGGGGCGCATCTCGACGTCGACATCGACCCCGAGGCAGAGCGGGACGAGGCCGTGGACCGCGTCCTGGGCGTGCTCAGCCGACTGGGGCTGGCCGGGATGGCCCGTATCCGGCCCGGTGACGGCTCGGAATGGATCGAGGTCGGGGCGGCCTGAAATGGTTGCAACATCTGGCAGGGGCGCCACCTGGCCAAGGGGCCATGGAAGGGTATGGCGAAGGCCCCCTCCCGGGGAAGGGGGCCACCGAGCAGAAAACCTCAGATGCTCTGCACCTTGCTGAATGCCACGAAGGCCGACCAGGCCCCCGGCTGTACAGACAAGGTGGCCCTGGCACGGGCCTTACTGTCCCGGACCATGACCGCAGCTTCCTGGTTATCTGCGACCTCCACACAGGAATCACTCTTCGTGTATGTACTCGTGTGCCAGTTCGGTGTTTCACTCACGGTTTTCCCTTCCTATGCGATCGAAATATGCGATAGCGGCCAAGATAAGGTCTCTTGCGGGCTGCCCATAGACGGCAGCCTGTCGATGAATCTCGAACGCCTTGCGGTAAAGCTCGATTTCCCTCGGCTGCGTCACAGACATTTCCGCAGAGTACGTCTCCACCATGACGAGTCTGTCGTCGAACATCGCAAAGCCGTGCCCGATCCAGAGGGCAAGGGGGGCGGACCGTGGAACGATGCCCAGGCTAAGCCGCGGAAGTGCCAATACGGCCAGAAGGCGGTCGAGTTGCGCTCTCATGACCTCCGAGCCGCCGTGATTCGAGTAGAGGGCCTGCTCGCCGAGGAGTACGTTGAAGATCCGGTTCCCCTCGTAGAGGTACTTCTGCCGTTCAAGGCGCTTCGCCACGGCGGCTTCCGTGTCGGCCGGCGTCTCGTGGAAGTTCGATACTTGCTCAAAGACGTTCTCGGCGTAGTCGGCAGTCTGAATGGTGCCCCAGATGATGCTGGGCTCCCAGACCCGGAAGACCTTGGTCTTCCGGTAGATCGGCAGGGACTTCTTCTGTCGGTTCTCGGTCCCGTCCTGAATCTGTCGGCGCCACTCCATCCACATCTCGTCGATGTGGCGGATTGTGGCGACCAGGTCGCCGATGTCAGCCTCGTGCTCGGTTGTCTGGCACCAGACGCGGATGTCGTCCTCGCTCGCGGTCTGCTTGCCGTTTTCGATACGAGAGACCTTGGATTCCTGCCAGTTCAACGCGCGGGCAAGGGCCCGGCCGCTGGTGAAGCCTGCGTCCTTGCGGAAGCCTCGCAGCCGGGCACCAAGTGCCTCCCGTGATTCCTGTGCCTGGGTACTCACGCGTACGTCAGGGCTTGTACGTGTCGTGCGGTGTAGCGATGCCCCAGAGCAGATCGCGGATACCGACGCACTCAGCTACGACCGAGGGAGTTTCGATCAGGTCAGAGCCCAGGACACGCCCGTCTTCGTCGAAGTGCCCCACTGCCAAGAGCTTGTCATCAAACAGCCACCAGTCGTTTGCCTCCACCGGAAACACAAGCCCCTCGGGCAGCTTGTGCCTCGGCAGCCACCGGATGGACTCGCCGGCCTCTTCATTGACGCCCGAGGTGGCGTGCTCCCACCGGATGTAAGAGCTGTGCGGCTCAGTGACGACCCGCACCCTACGCACAGTCTTCCCTGCGTCGGTGACCCGCTTCATGAGCTGTGTCCACGGTGCCATGAACGAGGAGTCATCGACTGTCCCGTTGAGCCAGCTCTCAAACGGGCCCACCTCATTCGGGACTGAGTAGTCGTCCCTTAGCTCCAAGTGGAAAGCGTCGTGCGCGAAGCTCTCAAAGAGCTGGTTGCGCTCGGCGCTGGAGATCAGCTTCACGCGGTTCCTCCAGTAGGGCGGTGATCGCGGCCTTGGGGACCTCGACCACGGTTTCGTAATCCGGGATCTCCATCTCCGCCAGAGCCTCGGAATCAGTGACCTCCAGGCCCTGGACGACGAACGTACCGCTCGGAGTCAGGACCATGATCGGGTCCTCCAGTCGCCTGATCTCCCCGATCGGCAAGCCGTCCTCGGTCAGGAACTCGAACAGCTCTGTCGGTACCTCCACAGCCGTCTGCCCCACGGGGATGTCGAGCTGGGTCAGTAGGTCGTTCGCGAAGATCTTCCAGCCCTGGACGAGGTACGTGTCCCGGTCCGTTGCGTAGAGCGTGGGGCAGTCCCCCTGCTTGGAGTTCTTACCAAGGAACCTTAGCTTCATGGTCGTTCTCCTGTCGTCGACCTTGCACGAGATTGCACGACACGCCGATGGTCGACCTCCTGTTCGGCGCCGTCAATTGTCTTTCTGCAAACTCGCGCAATCTGCTTGGGGGTTGGCTCGAAGCACGTCTAGCTTCGTACCAAGCCCGCAGGCAACAGGGATAAGTGATGGAAGGTCATCTATGACTATGGCTCCCGAGAAGAGGACCCCGGAAGACACGGCCCGACGCATCGCAAAGAACGCGGTTCCGGACGTCAACGAGGCGCTTGAGCTGATGAAGCTCCAGGGTCCGGTGTTGGTCGGGGATGTGAAGGACGGCCACGGAACCGTGCTCATCACCCTCCGCTCGGGTGACGCCTACGAGTTCGCGCGCTGGGTGCGTACTCGGGCCTCGCGGGACGAGGCTCAGCTGACCTCGGCTCGTCAGCATGGCTGACGAACACGCCCCCAAAGGGCCGGTCGGATACCGCGGCAGCGTCGAGACGCCGGCCACCATCCGGGTTAGCGACATGATCCTTCACGACCACGTGTACTTCGCGGTGGCAGACATGGTCTCTGCTCGCAACGGCGCCAAGATCCTGCACTTCAAGGACCGCGAACCGCTCCTGGTCGAGGGGCCTACGACGGTCTACCGGCCGGTGGCCTACACAGTCACGTTCGGAGAGATCGTCTACAGCCGCAGCTGACTCACAGACTCCGTCCCTGCCAGCAGGCCCCCCGTACTGGTGGTGGGGACGGGCAAGGACCCCGCCCCCGGTGAATGTCCGGCAAGACCGTCCGGGGGCGGGTCGCAAGTGCACGACGGCGCGGAGAACGAATCTCCGCTGAGTCCAGCACCAGGAGGACTATTCCATGAAGGACCTCTACACCCTCCCGACCGACGGCACGGAGTTCGAGAACTTCTGTGGCGGCAACCTCGGCGGCGAGCACGAGTCGTGCGTCGAGGTCGGAGCGATCCCCGGCTCAGCGACCGCGTTCGCGCTCCGCGACAACAAGCCCCAGGGGGCTGGCCTCGAACTGAGGTTCACCGAGGCCGAACTCAACGACTTCGCCCTCGGCTGGGTCAAGAAGCAGGGGCTGGCGCTCTGATCTGGCTCCTCCCTCATCACCGCGCAACGGGCCGCCCTGCTCAGGCGGGGCGGCCTTGCACGTCTCAGAAAGGTACAGATGAGCTGGTCAGGGCACTGGCATGGCTACGGACCATGGAACGGGCCATCGTCCGTGTACGCGCGAGAAGGAGGCCGCCGGCCTCCGCACTCCAACGGCCCTCCCGTACCGACGAACCCCGAGGACAAGAAGCAACAACAGGTCCTCGATCGGTACCGCGAAGCCGCTGCGGAGTTCCAGACGGGCAATGTGCCGCCCACCATGACCGGCTACTGGCTGCTCAAGAAGAGCCAGGTCTGGGATGACCGGACCTGGGCCGACATGGGTATCGCACTGGCCTGGCTGACGAAGCAGTACGAGACGAACCCTCCGTTCGTACGCTCGGATGGCCTCCAGGCGTATAGCAGTCTCGACAGCAAGCTGGAGTACGCCACTGACGTGCTGCCCCGCGGTGTCGATGTGAGCTGGGTGTACTACACGTCGTCGAAGAGCCTGATCTCGTTCTCCGCCGTGTGCTGCCCGAACCGGTTCCACCCTGAGATCTCCTGCCCCCTCCCACCCTCGTAATCCGAGAGGAGACCCGGCATGTCGCTGCGTCTCTTACTGCCCGAGGAAGGCGTGACCGATCTTCTCCTCACCTGGCCGGACGAGCCCCGCGTGTACGAGCGAGGTACAACGGCACTGGACGAGACGATCACCCCGGACTTCCTGAAGGACTACCTCTTCACCGGCTGCGCCCCCGCGGATGAGATCGCGGTCGTCAAGGCTCCCAACCCCTCCTTGAACAAAGGTGCGTTCATGACGAACGGCCGGAGCGATGCCGCCAAGCTGCGGCGACTGCACGACAGCGGGCACACCATCCGTCTGGGCAACCTCCAGAGGGTGCTGCCGTACATGGCGCACGTCTCCAAGCGCATCCAGGAGGAGACGGGCTACTCGAACTACGTGCACGCCTTCCTGACTCCTCCCGGCAATCAGGGCTTGCGTCACCACTGGGATCAGCAGATGGCCGTGATCGTGCAGACCGCAGGCGTCAAGCGGTGGCAGCTGTGGCGGCCTCCTGTAGAGGCCCCCATACGCGAATTCAACGAGAGCTGGCGGGTCTGGCGGGATGACTACATTCCGACGTGGGAAGCACAGGGCCCTGACATCGAGGTCGACCTCAAGGCCGGCCAGTCGCTCTTGCTCCCACGGGGTTGGGTCCACAACCCTCATGTCGCCGACTCCGACGAGACCAGCGTCCACCTGACCTTCGCCCTCAGGGAGCGCACGCCACTGTGGCTGGCCGAAAAGCTGGTGGCCGGTGTCATCGCGCAGGGCGAGTTCCGTCGCGTCATCCGTCCTGGACAACTGGGAGAGGTCGAGCTGGGTAGGCAGCTCCTCGACACTCGTGACGCCCTGGTTCAGTACCTGGCCAGACTCGACGTGACCGACGTGGCCTTGTCCGTCCGCCAGGCCGCCATGACGGAGCTGGAGTACACCACCTGATTGGAGGCTTCCGGACTTCCGGCCTGAGAACCGCCCGTACAGGCCGGATGCCGCTCTGCCAACCGCCGCCACCAGCCTGCGAATGCCGCGCCCGCCACCACTTCCACGGCCGTCACCAGGGATTTCAATAGCTGTGGGTACTACCCGACCAACACAGTGAAGCTACGCACCGGACCCAGCGCGACCCGCGCAGTCATCGGCCAACTGACCACCCGAGACGCTGTGGCCGCCATCAAGGCATCTGGTTCCAGCTGAACCGACGCTGCCCCAGTAGCACGCGACAGCACGAGGCCCCGACCGTCCGCCAGGAGGAAGGCGGACGATCGGGGCCGGTTCGGGGCGCGTGGCGCACAACTACCGCGCGCACAGCGGCTGGGCGCGAGACCTAGGGGGCAGGTGAGCCGCTCCCGCCGCTGTCAGTGCGCAGCCGTGCGACCAGGAAAGCCCATTCGATCTCCGCCCTGTCGCGCTCCCTGATTCGGTCCATGGGCTTGGGTATCGGCCGACTGGGTTCGAGGCGCTCCAGTGCGGATTGGAAGAACTCGTACAGGCGTTCATCAACCGCGCCCAGCGCGGCCCGCAGGCGATCGCGTGCGGAGTCCGCAGCCCACCAACGGCCCGCGTCGAGTGCCAGAAGCGCGAGGACCAGGCGGTTACGCCACCCCATCACTCGCCCCTCCCTCAGCGGGCAACGGCGTAGCCCGCAGGAACCTGGTGCGAATCTCCCTGTACCCGGTGTGGCCGGTCCCCTGCGTGTGCTCGATACACCACCGGGTCCGCTCCACAGACTCCGGATCATGGGACGCCTCACACGCCGCGTGGCATGTCGTGCACTCCGCCTCAAAGATCAGCGGGGTACCAGAGGTGTCCTCGCTCAACGCCCAGTCCCTCCGCTGAACGACCGACGGGGGATTCACCACGCACCCGCAACGGACGCCCTGCCTCCAAGGTGAGGACGACGACGGCCCCGCCAGTCGCGAATCGGTCCATGTGCGCCCGCTTCACTTCAAGCCACTGCCCACGGAGGCCAACTCGGTCGCCCCGCCGCACCAGCACGGCACACCTCTGGGTCTCAGCCATGGCGCACCCCGTCGTCTGTAGTGGCGCCGAACCCCAGCTGCGCCCATACGACCTTCCCCGGGCCGACCCGGTCGCCGAACCCCCACGTGTCGGCCGCGGCAGCCACAAGGAGCAGCCCCCTTGCGCCGCACGCTTCCAGGTCCGGTTCGGACTCCTGGGGCAGCGCCGACGAGGCGTCATGCACCTCGATGCGCAGGTTGCCGTTCACCACGAGGAAGCGGGTTTCGATCTCCCGCCCGGGCGACACCCTGGCGTGCTGTCCGGCATTGGTCATCAACTCCGAGAGAACGAGCACCGCAGCGTCCGACAGCAGGGCCAGCCCCCAACTGCCCAAGGCGGTACGCAATTCGCTACGCGCCTGCCCCACGCAACGCGGGTGCCGACTCCAGCGCCGGATCACCGCGCCGTCTCCGCTACTCATCAGCGCACCACCATGCCGTGGATCAGACGCGGCCCGGTGTCGATGCCATGCACCGCCAGCCAGAGCGACCACCGCCGCTCCCGCCTCAGCCGGTTCTCGGCACGCTCCCACCGCTCGTACGCCGCCTGGGAGTACGGGCCATCAGCTGGACGCGGAACGATCGTGACTGGCAGCGCGGAACGGCACACCAGCAGGCGGCGCCTGCGAGCTGCGACGAGGGTAGAAGTCGGGACCGTGCCCGACTTCCTGCCCACGGGGGCCTTGAGCGGGGGACCTAAGAATCGAAACACTGATTCGAAGAACCGGGCGACAAGGTTCAACATGTCGACGCTCCTTCAAAGCGTTGGCCACGCCCCCGGACCCTGCATGGTCGCGGGGGTCTCTTACGTCGGACGAGACGGCCCGATTCGCCACCCAAAGGGACGCTCCACACAAGTCCCTCGGCGCGCGCTTCACACCGGTAGCCCACCGGCTCCGTTCGGCCGTTCATGCCGACCACCACGCCACATGACCCACGGGCGTTCGATCGATCGGGTCGGCATGGGGTTCCGACACGGCACCACACTCCGAGTCGTCCTCCTTGAGCGTGAGGCACCGGAAGCGGTGCGTGAGCGGCGGAGCGTCGTCGTCCTGGTCGGGCTTGAGCGTCCACTGAACAAGGGCGAGTGTGCGGGTCACAGCGTGTCCCCCGACTTCGGGCGTTCTGTCGGGCGTTCTCTGCCCGAGGCCGCTCTATGGGGTCCGCGGGGCGGACATGCTCGGGCTCTGCTTCCCACTCGGTCCCGCCGCAGACCGGACGCAGGAACCAGTACGGGCCGACGCCCCCCGGAACTCCCCAACAAGGTCTTTACGGCTCGTGTCCACCATGAGCGTGCCGGGGGGTTCGGAGGTTCCTGTGCGTTCGGACAAACGTTCTCACCGCACACCTACCGCTCCTCTCCGTAGTGCTTTCGCTACTCGGGCGGCCCAGCGTGACCTACAGTCGAAATCCCTTCAACGTGTCAGTCCGGAACGAAAGGTTGGTGGTACCCCCTTGAATCGGAAGGACTTGGAGCCTGACAGCAGCCCGCAAGCTGCCTTCGGGGCACGTGTCCGCAGTGCGCGGGAGGCTTGCGGATGGAATCAGGAGGAACTTGCCGAACAGACGGGATACTCGAGCACGCATATTTCGGCCGTAGAAACTGGTCGCAAGATGCCAACTCTTCGATTCTCGCGCAGTGCAGACCATGCTTTCGGGACTGGCGACACAGTCGACACATTCGAACGCCAGTGGCGCGAGATCCGCCACGGTTCGCTGTTGGAAGGCTTCCCGCAGTACGTCGGGCATGAGGGCCGAGCAGTGGAGATCCGGCTCTACAACATTGGGATCGTCCCCGGCTTGTTACAGACGCCGGCCTACGCGCGGGTGTTGGCGGACAGCGCCGTACGGCGGGGTGCAATCACGTCCGGACAAGCGGATGAACGGGTCTCGTTCCTGGCGGAGCGACAGGCGGCGTTGGTGCGGTCCCGGCCACCGATGATGTTTGTGACCATGGATGAAAGCTGCATCCGTCGGCCCGTTGGCGGGGCCGCCGTCATGGACGCACAGTTGGCACGTCTGGTCGAGTTCGCCGAGCTGCCGAACACGCTGCTACAGGTGGCACCGTACGAGATAGGCGAGCGCCGCACGTTCGACCTGCCCGTCAATCTCTTGACACTGCCGGATCGGTCCGTGATCTGCTATGCCGAGTCCCAGGCTCAGGGGCACCTAGACCGAGAGAGTACGTCCGTGATGCCCATGTTGACGGCTTACCATCAACTACAGGCCGAAGCGCTGTCCCAAGCGGCGTCCGTGGCCATGATCAGCCAGTTGCGAAAGGGCACTCCGTGACGACCGAATCCCCCCGTTGGTTCAAGTCCTCGTACAGCAACAACGGCGGCGACTGCGTCGAGGTCGCCGCAAACCTCGTCGCCTCGCGCAGTGTGGTCCCCGTCCGTGACTCCAAGAACCCGAGCGGCCCGGTTCTGAACTTCCCCGCAGGCTCGTTCGCTTCCTTCGTGGCGGGCGTGAAGGCTGAAGAGTTCGGTACCGTCTGACCAGTCGGCCAACCCGCACCGGTTCGAAGCGGCCCCATCGTGCATCGCATGGTGGGGCTTCGCTGTGCCCGGACTACGTGCCTCCGGAGCGCGAGGCGTGAGCCCGTGCAGGGTGTGACCGGCTGATCCGTCCAACGCGGAAGGCCGCCGTGTGCTGCGTCACCGCACGCGCACGGCGGCCCTGTAGCCGTAGGTTCCAACCGTCAGGCCGGCAGCCCCAGTTCGCGCGCGATCAGCATCCGCTGGACCTCGCTCGTGCCCTCGCCGATTTCCAGGATCTTGGAGTCGCGCCACATCCGGGCCACCGGGTACTCGTTCATGAAGCCGTAGCCGCCGTGGATCTGTGTCGCCTCGCGGGCGTTGTCCACCGCCACCGTCGACGAGTACAGCTTCGCGATCGCCGCTTCCTTCTTGAAGGGCTCGCCCGCCAGCAGGCGCGAGGCCGCGTCGCGCCAGCCGATGCGGGCCATGTGCGCGCGCATCTCCATGTCCGCGATCTTGAACTGGATGGCCTGGTTGGCACCGATCGGCTTGCCGAAGGCGTGCCGTTCCGCCGCGTACTTCACCGACTCGTCCACGCAGCCCTGGGCCAGGCCCGTCGACAGTGCCGAGATGGCGATCCGGCCCTCGTCCAGGATGCGCAGGAACTGCGCGTACCCGCGGCCCTCCTCGCCGAGCAGGTTCGCCGCGGGCACGCGGACGTCGCTGAAGGACAGCTCGCGGGTGTCCGAGGCGTTCCAGCCGACCTTGGAGTACGGGGCGGCGACCGTGAAGCCGGGGGCGCCGGACGGCACGATGATCGCGGAGATGCGCGGGGCGCCGTTCTCCTTGCGGCCGGTCACCGCCGTGACCGTGACCAACTCAGTGATGTCCGTACCGGAGTTGGTGATGAAGCACTTGGAACCGTTGATCACCCACTCGTCGGTCGCCTCGTCGAGGACCGCCGTCGTACGCGTACCACCTGCGTCCGACCCGGCTCCCGGCTCCGTCAGGCCGAACGCGCCGAGCGCCTCGCCCGAACAGAGCCTCGGCAGCCACTGCTGCTTCTGCTCCTCCGTACCGAAGCGGTAGACCGGCATCGCACCGAGCGAGACCCCGGCCTCCAGGGTGATCGCCACGGACGAGTCGACCCGGGCCAGCTCCTCCAGGGCGATCCCGAGGGCGAGATAGTCGCCGCCCATGCCGCCGTACTCCTCGGGGAACGGCAGCCCGAACAGGCCCATCCGCCCCATCTCACGCACGATCTCGTACGGGAATTCATGGCGCTCGTAGAAGTCGCCGATCTTCGGTGCGACCACGTCGTGCGCGAACGCCTCGACGGTGCGTCGCAGTTCCTCGTGCTCGGCGGTCAGCCGGTGGTCCAGGGACATGGGAGGGATCACTGCTCCTTGTGGGACTGTGTTTGTTGCACCGAGAGTGCGCGGACAGTACGGGACGGGCTCGGGCGGCCCAGCCGTTCGGCGAGCCACACGCTGGTGGCGGTGAGCTCGACGAGGTCGACCCCGGTGTGGATACCGAGACCTTCGAGCATCCACACGAGGTCTTCGGTGGCGAGATTGCCGGTCGCGCTCTTCGCGTACGGGCAGCCGCCGAGGCCGCCCGCGGAGGCGTCCACGGTCGTCACCCCGTGCTGGAGCGCGGCGAGGGTGTTGGACAGGGCCTGTCCGTACGTGTCGTGGAAGTGCACGCCGATGGTGCTGGTGGCCATGCCCCCCTCGTTGAGCGCGGAGAGCAGAGCCTGGACATGGCCCGGCGTGGCGACGCCGATCGTGTCGCCGAGGGAGAGTTCGTCGCAGCCGAGGTCCATCAGTGCCTTGGCCACGCGGACGACCTGGTGGACGGGGACGGGCCCCTCCCACGGGTCGCCGAAGCACATCGAGAGGTAGCCGCGCACGTGCACCTTGTCGGCCTTGGCGCGGGCGACGACCGGCTCGAACATGGCGAGCGACTCGTCGACGGTCCGGTTGAGATTGCGGGCGGCGAACGTCTCGGTCGCCGACCCGAACACCGCGATCCGCCGCGCGCCGAGCGTGAGGGCCCGGTCGAGGCCGCGTTCGTTGGGTACGAGGACGGGCAGCGCGACGTCCCCGACGTCCGCGATGTCGCCGAGCATCGGGAAAAGCTGCTCCGCATCGGCCAGTTGGGGCACCCACTTCGGGTGGACGAAGCTGGTCGCCTCGATCGTGGTGAGCCCGGCGACGGCCAGCCGGCGGATGAACTCCGCCTTCACCTCGGTCGGGACGACCGCCTTCTCGTTCTGCAGTCCGTCGCGGGCCCCGACCTCGTGGATACGGACCCGGGGCGGCAGGCCCTCGGCGGGGACCCGCATGGGAAGTCCCTCGGTCATGATTCCTCCATGGGGGTCACGACGGCCAGCACCTGGTCCATGGCGACGGTGGCGCCCGCCGTGACGTCGAGTTCGGTCACGGTCCCGGCGTGCGGCGCGGAGATGACGTGTTCCATCTTCATCGCCTCGACGACGAGCAGACTCTGCCCGGCGATCACCTCGTCCCCGACGGCCACCTTCACCACGGTGACGGTGCCCGGCATGGGTGCGGCGAGTGTGTCGACCCCGGCGCGGCCGGCGCCGCTGAGGGACGCCTCCACCGGGTCGTGGTCCTGGACGTGCCAGGTGTCGCCGTCCCGGCCCAGCCAGCTGCCCTCGGGGGATGCGGCGTGGTGGAAGGTGTGGGTGAGTCCGTCGATCTCGATGGTGACGCGGTTCCGGGACGCGGTGACCAGTCGGGCAGTCTGCGCACCGGGCTGCGGCGGGACCGGCCCGCAGGCGTCCACCTGGACGTCCTCGGCCTTCCCGCTGTCGACGGTGGGCCCGAGCGTCAGCTCGGCCCCCGTCGGCCACGGGCGCAGAGCGGTCCGCACCGGCTCGTGCCCGGGGACGCGGAAGTGGCGGACGGTCGGGGCCGGTGTGCCGCCGAGGCGCCAGCCGTTCGGGACGGAGAACGGGTCGGACCAGGTGTCCGGCGGCGCGGCGGGGGAGGACTGCCGCAGCAGCGCCGCTGCCCCGTACACCTCCTCCGGTACGCCGTCCGGGACCAGCCCCGCCACCTCGCGCTCCACCAGCCCGGTGTCCAGCTCGCCCGCGGCCACCGCCGGGTGGGCGAGCAGCCGGCGCAGGAAGCCCGCGTTGGTCGGGACGCCGAGCACCACCGTGTCGGCGAGGGCCGCGCGCAGCCGGCGCAGGGCCGTCGCCCGGTCGGGGCCGTACGCGATGACCTTCGACAGCATCGGGTCGTACGTACTGCCGACCGGTACACCCTCGGTGAGGCCGGAGTCCGTGCGCACCCCGCCGCCCTGCGGCTCGCTCAGCCGCAGCACCGTACCGCCGGAGGGCAGGAAGCCGCGGGACGGGTCCTCGGCGCAGATGCGGGCCTCGATCGCATGGCCGGTGAGGGTGATGTCGTCCTGCTTGTACGGCAGTTGCTCACCGGCGGCGATCCGCAGCTGCCACTCGACGAGGTCGAGTCCGGTGATCAGTTCCGTCACCGGGTGCTCGACCTGGAGGCGGGTGTTCATCTCCATGAAGCAGTACGCGGCGGGGTCGTCGCCCGGGACGATGAACTCCACCGTGCCCGCGCCGACATAGCCGCAGGAGCGGGCCGCCTGGACGGCCGCCTCGCCCATGGCCGCGCGGGTCGCCTCGTCGAGCAGGACCGAGGGGGCCTCCTCGATGATCTTCTGATGGCGGCGCTGGAGCGAGCACTCGCGCTCACCGAGATGCACCACGTTCCCGTGGCCGTCGGCCAGGACCTGGATCTCGATGTGGCGCGGCCGGTCGATCCACCGCTCCACCAGCAGCGTGTCGTCGCCGAAGGAGGCGCGGGCCTCGCGTCGCGCCGCCGCGATCTCCTCGGCGAGCAGCGCCTCGTCGCGCACGAGTCGCATGCCCTTGCCGCCGCCGCCCGCCGAGGGCTTCAGCAGGACGGGCATGGCGATCTCGCGGGCGGCGGCGGCCAGTTGGGCGTCGGTGAGTCCGCTGCCCGAGGAGCCGGGCACGACCGGCACACCGGCAGCGGCGACCGTCTCCTTGGCCCGGATCTTGTCGCCCATCAGTGAGATGGCGGAGGCGGGCGGCCCGATGAAGACGAGACCGGCCTCCGCGCACGCCTGAGCGAAGCCCGCGTTCTCGGCGAGGAATCCGTATCCGGGGTGGACGGCCTCGGCGCCGGTGCGCCGGGCGGCGTCCAGCAGCCGTTCCACGGAGAGATAGCTCTCGGCGGCGGGCGCGGGCCCGATCCGTACCGCCGTATCGGCCTCCCGTACATGCCGGGCGTCCGCGTCCGCGTCGCTGAAGACGGCGACCGACCGCACACCGAGCTCGCGCAGGGTCCGGATGACCCGGACCGCGATCTCGCCACGGTTGGCGACCAGAACAGTGCTGAACATGGAAGTCCTCACATCACATCCGGAAGACGCCGAACTGGGGGTCACCCAGGGGGGCGTTGGAACACGCGGTCAGAGCGAGCCCCAGCACCTGCCGGGTCTCCAGCGGGTCGATCACACCGTCGTCCCACAGCCGGGCGGTGGCGTAGTACGCGTTGCCCTGCTGCTCGTACTGGGCGCGGATCGGAGCCTTGAAGGTCTCCTCGTCCTCGGCGCTCCAGTCGTCGCCGAGCTGGTCGCGCTTGACGGTGGCGAGCACCGAAGCGGCCTGCTCGCCGCCCATGACGGAGATCTTCGCGTTGGGCCACATCCACAGGAAGCGGGGGCTGTAGGCCCGCCCGCACATCGAGTAGTTGCCAGCCCCGTAGGACCCGCCGACCACCACGGTCAGCTTGGGCACCCGGGTGCAGGCGACGGCGGTGACCATCTTCGCGCCGTGCTTGGCGATGCCGCCGGCCTCGTAGTCGCGGCCGACCATGAAGCCGGAGATGTTCTGGAGGAACACCAGTGGGATGCCGCGCTGGTCGCACAGCTCGATGAAGTGGGCGCCCTTCTGGGCGGACTCCGAGAACAGGATGCCGTTGTTCGCGACGATGCCGACGGGGTGGCCGTGGATCTGCGCGAAACCGGTGATGAGCGTGGTCCCGTACTCCGCCTTGAACTCCGCGAAGCGGGAGCCGTCCACGACCCGGGCGATCACTTCCCGTACGTCGTAGGGCGTCCGCGAATCGACGGGCACCGCGCCGTACAGCCCGGCCGGGTCCACCTTCGGCTCCTCGGCCGGCCGTACGGACCACGGAAGCGGTGCGCGCTCCGGCAGGGTGGCCACGATGTTCCGCACGATCCGCAGGGCGTGGGCATCGTCCTCGGCGAGATGGTCGGTCACGCCCGAGGTCCGCGAGTGCACCTCGCCGCCGCCCAGCTCCTCGGCCGTCACGACCTCGCCGGTCGCGGCCTTCACCAGCGGCGGTCCGCCGAGGAAGATCGTGCCCTGGTTGCGGACGATCACGGCCTCGTCGCTCATCGCGGGGACGTACGCCCCGCCGGCCGTGCAGGAACCGAGCACGGCGGCGATCTGGGGGATGCCGGCGCCCGACATCCGGGCCTGGTTGTAGAAGATCCGTCCGAAGTGCTCCCGGTCCGGGAACACCTCGTCCTGCATGGGCAGGAAGGCGCCGCCCGAGTCGACGAGATACAGGCAGGGCAGCCGGTTCTCCAGCGCCACCTCCTGGGCCCGCAGATGCTTCTTCACGGTCATCGGGTAGTAGGTGCCGCCCTTGACGGTCGCGTCATTGGCGACGATCACGCACTCCCGGCCGCTGACCCGGCCGATCCCTGCGATGACACCGGCCGCGGGGGCCGCGCCCCCGTACAGCCCCTCGGCCGCCAGCGGTGCCAGCTCCAGGAAGGGTGAGCCCGCGTCGAGCAGGGTGTCCACCCGCTCCCGGGGCAGCAGCTTGCCGCGCGCCACATGCCGGGCGCGGGCCTTCTCACCCCCGCCGAGACGTGCCGTGGCGAGCCGCGTCCGCAGCTCGTCGGCGAGCGCGTGATGCGCCGCCTCGTTGGCCTGCCAGGCCTCCGAGGCGGGATCGGCCGCGCTCGTCAGGACCGGTGCCTGCTGCATCGTTCGAGCCCCCTTGCCCGTACCGCACTGGTTAATGACCGTTAACGCATTGCGCCCAGGTTAACGAGCGCTAACGGCCCTGTCTAGAATGAATCCTCATGAGCACCCATGCCACCGCCCGAGTCGCTGCTCCCACCCGCCGCGAGCAGATCCTCCGGGAGGCGGCGCGCCTCTTCGCCGAGCGCGGCTTCCACGGAGTGGGCGTCGACGAGATAGGGGCTGCCGTCGGTATCAGCGGCCCCGGCCTCTACCGGCACTTCCCCGGGAAGGACGCGATGCTCGCCGAGCTGCTGGTGGGCATCAGCGAGCGCCTCCTCGACGGCGGACGGATGCGCGTGTCGCAGGACGCCGCCGGTGACGGCTCGCCGGAGTCGCTCCTCGACGCGCTCATCGAGGGCCACATCGACTTCGCCCTCGACGACCGCCCCCTGATCACCCTCCACGACCGCGAACTGGACCGCCTCCGGGAGGCCGACCGCAAGCGGGTGCGCCAGCTCCAGCGGCAGTACGTCGAGGTCTGGGTCGAGGCGGTCCGCGCCCTGTACCCGCAGCTGGCCGAGGACGAGGCCCGGATGACCGTCCACGCGGTCTTCGGCCTGCTCAACTCCACCCCGCACCTCACCGGCGCCCTCCCGGACCGCGACGCGACGGCCGCACTGCTGCACCGGCTGGCCCGCGGGGCTTTCGCCGCGGCGGTGGCCGCGTAACGGCGGCGGTCCGACGGTCAAGACACCAGGCACAGCGCGTACGCCAGACGGCACAATGGGTTCATGCCGATACCCAGCCGTGCCGCCCTCGTCGACCACCTCGTCCGTACGCGCATCGCCGGAGACGTCGCCACCCCGCGCGACAACAACCTCTCCCACTACCGCAAGCTCGCCAACGGTGACCGTCACTACTGGCTGGGCCTGGAGCTCGGCGACCGCTGGGCCGATGAGCAGGACGTGCTCGCCGTCATGGCGGAGCGCTGCGGGGTCAGCGACGACCCCCAGCACCGGTTCGGGCAGGACACCATCGATCCGGAGCTGACCGTCGACGCTCTGGAGCGGATGGCGGCGAGGCTGCGCAAGGCGGCGGCCGGTTCGGAGCGGGTGCTGTTCGCGACCGGCCACCCGGGCGGCCTGCTGGACGTGCACCGGCAGACCGCGGACGCGCTGCGGGCCGCCGGGTGCGAGATCGTACGGATTCCGCCGGGGCTGATGACGGACGAGGGCATGGTCTTCCAGTTCGCGGACGTGGCCGTCCTGGAGCACGGGGCGACGCTGTGGCACACCCATTCACCGGCCCCGATGGCGGCGATCCTGGACGGGTTCGAGCGCGAGGGCAGGCCGCGGCCCGATCTCGTCGTCGCCGACCACGGGTGGGCCGGCTGCGCCGGTCAGCGGGGCATCGACGCGGTCGGGTACGCGGACTCCAACGACCCCGCGCTGTTCCTCGGCGAGGCGGAAGGCACGCTTCAGGTGACCGTGCCGCTGGACGACCACGTCACCGATCCGCGCTTCTACGACCCGATGACCGACTATCTGCTGGACGCGGCGGGACTGCTCTGACCGGGGGAGAAGTCTTCCGGCGGGCCTTCCGGCGCCGACCGGTCAGCGGCACTCCAGCGCCGGCCCCTCGACGGGTACGAACTCCCCCTGGCGGGCGGTGCCGTCGGCCGGCCGGGAGGGGAGCGCCGCCGTGGCCTCCGTCAGCGGCCGGTCCCGGCGCAGGGTGTCGAAGACGACCGCCGCCCTCGTCTCGTCCCAGACGAGTGTCGATCCGACCCCTTCGACGTCGGCGTCGAAGTCGCTGATGGGCACCGTGGCGAATTCGAGCGACGAGAGCGTGATCTGCCGCAGGTCACCGGCGAGCGACACCAGTTCCAGCGGAGTCAGCGCCTTCTCCGTGCGGTCGGCGGACAGCAGGACCCCGGCCAGTTCCTTCAGCCGGGCCGCACTGTGCAGGGTGCCGTCGTTCCGCATCTCCTTCACGAACGAGACGAGGAATCTCTGCTGCCGCTGCATGCGGCCGAAGTCGGCGGCGTTGTCGACCTTGCGGGACCTCGCGTAGCGCAGGGAGTCCCCGCCGCCCAGGTGATGGGTGCCCGCGGCCAGGTCGAGGCCGGTCGACGGGTCGCGGAGCGGGGTCGCGGTGCAGACATCGACCCCACGGAGCTCGTCGACGGACTTCATGAAGCGCGAGAAGTCGACTGCGAGGAACCGGTCGATGTCCAGGCCGGTCTTCGCCTCGACCGTACGCATGGCGAGGTCCCCGCCGCCCTCGGCGTGCGCCGCGTTGATCTTCGCGAGGTGGGCTTCGTGCGACTCGCCCGTACGCCGGTCGGTGTGTGCGGGAAGTTCGGCGAGCGAGTCGCGCGGGATGCTGACGACACTGACCCGCTCACGGTCCTGTGCGATGTGGACCAGCATCATCGTGTCCGAGCAGTCGCAGCCCTGGCCGCCCAGCCGGTATTTCTTCTTCTGCTGCTCGGTGATCGTGTCCCGGCTGTCCGTGCCCATGAGCAGGATGTTCGTACCGGTGCCACTGCCGTCGGCGTGGTCCGCGACAGCGAGCGTGTCCGGTGAGAACGCGTCGGCGCTCTGCATCGCCGTGCCCATGACGAGTACGGAGGCCAGCGCGGCGGCGGAGAGACCCCAGCGGGGGATCTTCCTCGCCGGTCCGGCGGACGGGTGTGACTGCGGTGTGCTGTCGAACGTCGGCATGTGCGCGCATCTCCCGGGAAGCCGGATGGTTTCAGGGGAAACCTAATTTCCCGCGGTTCACGCTCCGGGGTACCGACCCGACAATTCGGCGGCATTACCTACGATTGGACGCGGACCGGCCGTCCTTTCGCTGACCCGGACCCGGTGTGGGGTCCAGATAGACCCGGCGGACCGTCGGGAAGCGTTCCCGCAGCTGCGCCTCCGCCTCCTCGCAGGCCCACTCGATCTGCTCGGCGCTCGCCACGTCCCGGAAGTCGATCTTCGCGGCGATCAGGACTCCGTCGGCCCCTGGATGAGCGTGGTGAGCTCCAGGACGGCCGTGATGTGCGGGACCGAGAGCAGTTCCTCGCGCACGCCGTCGCGCATCGCCTTCGGCAGCGGACGGCCGATCAGCAGCTGGGCGTTGGAGCGGCCGAGCACCCAGGCCACGTACACGAGCAGGACGCCGATCAGGATCGAGGCGACGCCGTCCCAGACGCCGGAGCCGGAGAGCTGGCCACCGAGCAGTCCGCCCGCGGCGAGCAGCAGCCCGATCAGTGCGGCGGAGTCCTCCATCACGACCGCCTTGACGGCCGTGTCGGGGGTGTGGCGCAGGTAGTAACCGGCGGGGGAGTGCAGCCGGGCTGCCTCGCGGCGGACCTGTTTCACGCCCGTACGCAGCGAGTAGCCCTCCAGCAGGAAGGCGACGCCCAGCACGAGGTACGAGATGAGCGGATCGCCCAGCTCCTCGCCCGCGACGAGGGTGTGGACACCGTCGTAGACGGAGAAGACGGCGCCGCCGACGAACGTGGCGATGGAGGCGAGCAACGCCCAGATGTAGCGCTCGGGGCCGTAGCCGAGCGGGTGGTCCTCGTCGGCCGGCTTCTGGCTGCGCTTGAGCGCGGTCAGGAGCATGACCTCGGTGACGGTGTCGGCGACCGAGTGCGCGGCCTCCGAGAGCATCGCGCTCGATCCGCTGATCAGTCCGGCGACCGCCTTCGCCACGGCGATGCCCAGATTGGCGGTCGCCGCGACGACGACGGTGAACGTGGACTCCCCACCATCACTTTTCGCATCGGCCATGGTGGGGAGTATGTCCGAGTCGGGTGGCTGTGGCCTGTTCAGCCCCGCGGGGCGTTCAGTTCCGTGGGCGTTCAGTTCCGCGGGGCGCGGATCACGCCCTCCTGGATGACCGTGATCGCGAGCCGGCCGTCCTGCGTGTAGATACGTGCCTGGCCGAGCCCGCGCCCACCGGACGCCGACGGTGACTCCTGGTCGTACAGCAGCCATTCGTCCGCGCGGAACGGCCGGTGGAACCACATCGCGTGGTCCAGGCTCGCGCCCACCACGTCACCGACCGCCCAGCCGCCGCGCCCGTGGGCGAGCAGCACCGAGTCGAGCAGCGTCATGTCGGAGACGTACGTCGCCATGCAGACATGGAGCAGTGGGTCGTCCGCGAGCTTGCCGTTCGTCCGGAACCACACCTGGGAGCGGGGTTCGCGCGGATCGCCGACCGTGGCGAACGGAGGGGCGTCGCAGTACCGGAGGTCGACCGCAGCCCGTGCCTCCAGGAGCCGGTCCATGACACCCGGATCGATGAACCGGTCCGCGTACCCGGGCAGCATCTCCGCGGCGGTGGGCAGCGTCTCGGGGTCCGGGGCGTGCGGCATGGCCGCCTGGTGCTCCAGCCCCTCCTCGTGCGTCTGGAAGGACGCCGAGAGGTGGAAGATCGGCTGCCCGTGCTGGACGGCGACGACCCGCCGGGTGGTGAAGGACCGGCCGTCGCGGATGCGGTCGACGGTGTAGACGATCGGGGCGCCCGGATCGCCCATCCGCAGGAAGTAGGAGTGCAGGGAGTGGGCTGTCCGGTCCGCGGGGACGGTCCGGCCCGCGGCGACCAGCGCCTGGGCCGCGACCTGGCCGCCGAAGACCCGGGGCACGACCGCGGAACGGCTCGTGCCGCGGAAGATGTCCCGCTCGATCTGCTCCAGGTCGAGCAGATCGAGCAGGGATTCAAGTGCTGCGCTCATGAGAAGAACGTAACTGCTCTACAGGCCCATCGACTTGGCAATGATCGACTTCATGACTTCGCTGGTGCCGCCGTAGATCCGGTTGACCCGGTTGTCGGCGTAGAGGCGGGCGATCGGGTACTCGTTCATGAAGCCGTAGCCGCCGTGCAGCTGGAGGCAGCGGTCGATGACGCGGTGCGCGACCTCGGTGCAGAAGAGCTTCGCGGAGGCGGCCTCGGCGGCGGTCAGCTCACCGGCGTCCAGTGCCTCCAGGGCGCGGTCGGCGACGGCCTGGGCCGCGTCCACCTCGGCCTGGCAGGCAGCCAGCTCGAACTTGGTGTTCTGGAAGGAGGCGACCGTCTTGCCGAAGACCGTGCGGTCCTGGACGTACTCCTTCGCGAAGCGGACGGCGGCGGCGGCCTGCGCGTACGCGCCGAAGGCGATGCCCCAGCGCTCGGAGGCCAGGTTGGTGCCCAGGTAGCCGAAGCCCTTGTTCTCCTCGCCGAGCAGGTCCTCGACCGGCACCTTCACGTCGACGAACGCCAGCTCGGCGGTGTCGGAGACCTTCAGGCCCAGCTTGTCGAGCTTGCGGCCTATCGAGTAGCCCTCGGACTTCGTGTCGACGGCGAAGAGCGAGATGCCGAAGCGGCGGTCGTCCTCGCGCGGGGCGGAGGTACGGGCGCAGACGATCACCTTGTCGGCGTGCACACCGCCGGTGATGAAGGTCTTCGAGCCGTTGAGGACGTAGTGCGTGCCGTCCTCGGAGAGCTTCGCGTTGGTCTTCATGCCCGCGACGTCGGAACCGGTGCCCGGCTCGGTCATCGCGAGGGCCCACATCTCCTCGCCGCTGACGAACTTCGGCAGCCAGCGCTTCTTCTGGTCGTCCGTGGCGAGCATCTTGATGTACGGCAGGCCGAGCAGGACGTGCACACCGGAGCCGCCGAAGGAGACGCCCGCACGGGCGCACTCCTCCTGGAGCACGGCCTCGTACTTGTGCGAGTGGACGCCCGCACCGCCGAACTCCTCCTCGACCGAGATGCCGAAGACACCCAGCTCGCCGAGCTTGTGATAGAAGTCGCGCGGCGCCTGGCCTGCGGCGAACCACTCGTCGTAGACGGGGACGACCTCGGCCTCGATGAAGGCGCGAAGGGTCTCCCGGAACGCCTCGTGGTCCTCGTTGAATACCGTACGGCGCACGGGGTGCCTCCTCTGTCGGCTTCGGTCAGCTCGGCGTGAGCTTCCGGCGGGGTGTCTAAGCGCTTGCTCAGACCTTGTCAAAAGTTACCCGCCAGTCACCACACCTGTCCAGGGTGATGCTCGGCACGCCCGCCGCTCGGGCCACGGTTCAGCAGTGACTCAGCGCGAACCACAGCTCCGTGCGTACGTCCATGTCGTCCAGGTCCGCGTCCAGCAGCGTCGCGCAGCGGGCGATGCGCTGGCGGACCGTGTTGCGGTGGACCTGGAGCGCGACCGCCGTGCGGTCCCAGCTGCCGTGCAGGCTCAGCCAGCAGCGCAGGGTCTCGGCCAGCGGTTCGGTGAGCGGGGCGAGGAGGGCGCGGGCGTGGGCTTCGGCCTGTTCGCGGGGGATCAGTTCCGCGAGGCCCGTCGTGGGGCGGTGTACGGAGAGGGGGGTGCGGGTGGCCTCCGCACGGCCCAGGGCCCGGGCCGCCTGGGCGTCGGCCGCCGCCAGGGCCGCGACCGGGGCGGGGGCCGAGACGCCGAGCGTCCACCCTGGCTGCGGGGTGATCCGCTCGGTGTCGGTGACCAGGACGCGTACGGCGTGGCGGTCCGCGTCGACAAGGGCGGAGCCCAGTGCCGTACCGAGCGCTCCGGCGGTGAGGGGGTCGGCGGGGGCGCCTCCGGTGCGGCGCGCGTGCACCAGCGTCCACCGGTCGGCGGAGCCCAGGAGCGGGGTGACGTCCTCCGGGGCCGCGCCGAGCAGCATCCGTACGAGCGCCGCCGCACGGCCCGCCGCGTCGGCGCCCTGGTGCGGGGCGGTCAGCAGGGACAGCAGGACGACCGCGATACCGGTCACGGTGTGGTCGCCCGGCTCGCGCCGGTCCGCCGACAGGGCGAGGACCAGGCCCTGGCCGCCGCCGAGCGGGTACGCGGACAGCTGGGTGCCGCCGACCGTGTCCGTGGCGGATGCGGGGGCCGGGTCGGGTCGGGCGGTGGGGGAGACCACCCGGGACAGGCGGACGAGGGCTTCCTGCGCCCCGGGGGCCGGGCGGCGGCCCGCCGCGTGCAGCTCCTCGCCCTCGGCGGTCAGCAGGGCCGCCCGCCCCGACAGTTGCACGGCCAGTTGGTGCAGCACCGCGGGTACCGGGTCGGGCCTGGCCGCCGCCGACGCCAGGGCCTGCTGGGCTCGGGTCACCCGGCGCAACTCCCGGTGCCTGGCCTCCGCCATCAGCCGCCACACCGCCCGCGCGATCGCGGTGAACGGGGTCTCGGGCGGCACCTCCAGGAGCGGCAGACCATGCCGGTCGCACGCCTCGATCAGCGCCTGCGGCACCGTGTCGTGCACCGGCGCCACCCCGAAGCCGAGCGCGGCCGCCCCCGCCTCCACGAGCCGGGCGACATAGGTGTCCGGGTCCTTGAGCAGCACCCCGGCGCTCAGCAGCAGCTCACCACCGAGGAGGTACGGGTACGGGTCGGCCATCTCCGAGGTGTGCACCCACAGCAGGTTCGCGTGGTCGGGACCGGCGATCCGGCGCAGCCCCAGCTCCTCCCTGGCCAGCAGCTCGGCCAGCGGGACGGGTGGGGTGGGCGGTGCGGTGGGGGAGTCCGGCATGGACGGTTCATCCATTCAGCGCGAGGAGGATGGATGAAACGTACGCTTCATGGTTGCTTATCGGCCACCTACCGTCTTCACCAACCTGTTGAGCGAGACGGAGGGAAAGCCCATGGCTGTCGACTACACCGTGATCGTCGTTTATCTGGCCGGCATGCTCGCCATGGGCTGGTGGGGCATGCGCCGCGCCAAGTCCAAGAGCGAGTTCCTGGTGGCGGGCCGTCGGCTCGGCCCCTGGATGTACTCCGGCACCATGGCCGCCATCGTCCTCGGCGGCGCCTCCACGATCGGTGGCGTCGGGCTCGGCTACCAGTACGGACTCTCCGGCGCGTGGATGGTCTTCGCCATCGGCCTCGGACTGCTCGCCCTGTCCGTCTTCTTCTCGGCGCGCATCGCCCGGCTGAAGGTCTACACCGTCTCCGAAATGCTCGACCTGCGCTACGGCGGCCGGGCCGGACTCATCTCCGGTGTCGTCATGTGGGCCTACACGCTGATGCTCGCGGTCACCTCGACCATCGCGTACGCCACCATCTTCGACGTCCTCTTCGACATGAACCGGACCGTCGCGATCATCCTCGGCGGCTCCATCGTCGTCGCGTACTCGACGCTCGGCGGCATGTGGTCGATCACGATCACGGACATGGTGCAGTTCGTGGTGAAGACCATCGGTGTGCTGCTGCTCCTGCTCCCCATCGCGGTCATCAAGGCCGGTGGCTTCAGCGAGATGAAGGCCAAGCTGCCCACCGAGTACTTCGACCCGCTGGGCATCGGCGGCGAGACGATCTTCACGTACGTCCTGATCTACACCTTCGGCATGCTGATCGGCCAGGACATCTGGCAGCGCGTGTTCACCGCGCGCACCGACCGGACGGCACGCTGGGGCGGCACGGTCGCCGGCACGTACTGTCTGGTGTACGCCATCGCCGGAGCCGTCATCGGTACGGCGGCCAAGGTGATGTACCCGACGCTGCCGAGCGCGGACGCCGCGTTCGCGACCATCGTCAAGGACGAGCTGCCGGTGGGCGTGCGCGGTCTTGTGCTGGCCGCCGCGCTGGCCGCAGTCATGTCGACGTCCTCCGGTGCGCTGATCGCCTGCGCCACCGTTGCCAACAACGACATCTGGTCGAAGCTGCGGGGGGCGGTTGCCGGGGGCGGCGACGAGGAACGCGACGAGGTGAAGGGCAACCGGATCTTCATCCTGATCATGGGCATCGCCGTCATCCTCATCGCGATCGCGCTCAACAACGTGGTCGAGGCGCTGACCGTCGCGTACAACCTGCTCGTCGGCGGACTGCTGGTACCGATCCTGGGCGGGCTGCTGTGGCGCCGCGGGACGGCGGCGGGGGCGCTGGCGGCGGTGTCGGTCGGCGGCATCGCGGTGATCGGCCTGATGGCGACGTACGGAATCCTCGCCAACGAGCCGGTGTACTACGGTCTGCTGGCCTCGCTCGCGGTGTACGTGATCGTGTCGCTGGCCACGAAGCCGACGGACGAGGCGGTGCTTGTCGCTTGGCGCGAGCGGCTGGCGGGGCGGGGTGTGGAGGCCGGTGCCGGTGAGCCCGTGAGGGAGCCGGTCACCACCTGACCCTTCGTCCTCAATCGCCGGACGGGCTTGATTTTGCCCGGCTCGTATTGCGGGCCGGGGCAGGCAGTTCCAGCCCGTCCGGCGGTTGAGGACGGAACCCTCGCACGGGGGATCCCGCACACTGAATACCGTACGAAACCCGAAGGAAAGGCACTCCGTCCCATGAGCAGCAACGAAACGCCGCGCGGTCCCGTCGACTCGTCCCGTGTCCCGCGGTACGCCGGACCCGCGACCTTCGCACGGCTGCCCCGGCTCGACGAGGTCGGCACCGCCGATGTCGCAGTCGTCGGCGTGCCCTTCGACAGCGGTGTCTCCTACCGCCCCGGCGCCCGCTTCGGCGGCAACGCGATCCGTGAGGCCTCCCGCCTCCTGCGCCCGTACAACCCCGCCCAGGACGCCTCCCCGTTCGCGCTCGCGCAGGTCGCCGACGCCGGTGACATCGCCGCGAACCCGTTCAACATCAACGAGGCGGTCGAGACCGTCGAGGCCGCGGCGGACGAGCTGCTCGGTACCGGTGCCCGGCTGATGACGCTCGGCGGCGACCACACCATCGCGCTGCCCCTGCTGCGTTCCGTCGCCAAGAAGCACGGCCCCGTCGCCCTGCTCCACTTCGACGCGCACCTGGACACCTGGGACACCTACTTCGGCGCCGCGTACACCCACGGCACCCCGTTCCGCCGGGCCGTCGAGGAGGGCATCCTCGACACCGAGGCGCTTTCCCACGTCGGCACGCGCGGCCCGCTGTACGGCAAGCAGGACCTCACCGACGACGCGAAGATGGGCTTCGGCATCGTCACCTCCGCCGACGTCATGCGCCGGGGCGTGGACGAGATCGCCGACCAGCTGCGTCAGCGGATCGGTGACCGTCCGCTCTACATCTCCATCGACATCGACGTCCTGGACCCGGCCCACGCGCCCGGCACCGGCACCCCCGAGGCCGGCGGTCTCACTTCCCGCGAGCTGCTGGAGATCCTCCGCGGGCTCGCCTCCTGCAACCTGGTCTCCGCCGACCTGGTCGAGGTCGCCCCCGCGTACGACCACGCGGAGATCACCTCTGTCGCCGCCTCCCACGCGGCGTACGAACTGACCACGATCATGTCCCGCCAGATCGCAGAGGCGCGTACGAAGTGACCCACGACCACCACGACGACCGCCCGCAGCTCACCCCCGCGCAGGCCGAGGCCGCTCTCAACCTGCCGCCCGGCCGCAACGGCGGCGACCTCGTCGTCGAGACGCTCCAGGGCCTCGGCGCCACCACCGTCTTCGGGCTGCCCGGCCAGCACGCGCTCGGCATGTTCGACGCGCTGCGCCGCTCCTCCCTCACGTACATCGGCCTCCGCGTCGAGAACAACGCGGGCTTCGCCGCCGACGCCTACGGCCGCATCACCGGTGAGGTCGCCCCGTTGCTGCTCTCCACGGGTCCGGGCGCGCTGACCTCCCTCGCCGCGCTCCAGGAGGCGGCGGCCGCCTCCGCCCCGGTGCTCGCGATCTCCAGCCAGATCCCGACGGCGGGTCTCGGCGGTGGCCGGCACGGCTATCTGCACGAGCTCCGCGACCAGAAGGCGTCGTTCCGCGACATCGTGAAGTCGGTGCACACCGTGCGTACCGCTTCCCAGGTCCCGTCCGCGATCGCCGCCGCGTGGGAGTCCGCGCTCACCGCTCCGCACGGCCCGGTCTGGGTGGAGATCCCGCAGGACGTGCTCCTGGCGGAGACCGTCCTGCCGGTCGTCACGGCGATGGACGCCACCCCGCGCGAGCTGTACCCGCGCCCCGAGCTGACCGTCGCGGCCGCCCATCTGCTGTCGAAGGCCGAGCGGCCGGCGATCATCGCGGGCGGCGGAGTCGTACGGTCCGACGCGACGGGCAAGCTGCGCGCCCTCGCGGAGAAGATCAACGCTCCGGTCGTCACCACCTTCGGCGGCAAGGGCGCCTTCCCCTGGGAGCACCCGCTGTCCCTGCGTTCCTGGCTGGAGGACCGGCACACCACGGACTTCCTGGAGTCCGCGGACGTCCTGCTGGTCGTCGGCTCGGGCCTGGGCGAGCTCTCCTCGAACTACCACACGTTCAGTCCGCGCGGCCGGGTCATCCAGATCGAGGCCGACGCCGGGAAGCTGGAGTCCAACCACCCCGCGCTCGGCATCCACTCCGACGCCCGCGAGGCACTCGCCGACCTCCTCGACGCGGTCGAGGCGCGCGAGGACGAGACCGCGGCCGAGCGGGTGCGTACGGTGCTGGAGAAGGTACGGGCCCGGATCGACGCCCAGGACCTCACCCTGGAGCAGCAGGTTCTCGCTTCGGTGCGCGAGGCGCTGCCCGACACCGCGCCCAGCTTCTGGGACATGACGATCCTCGCCTACTGGGCGTGGTCCGCCTTCGACGCCCGCCACCCGAACACGATGCACTCGGCGCAGGGTGCGGGCGGCCTCGGCTACGGCTTCCCGGCGGCGATCGGCGCGGCGGCGGCCGACCCCACGAAGCCGGTTCTCGCGGTCTCCGGCGACGGCGGTGCGATGTACTCGATCGCGGAACTGGCCACGGCCAGGCAGTACGGCCTTCCCGTCACCTGGCTGATCGTCGACGACGGCGGCTACGGCATCCTGCGCGAATACATGACGGGCGCCTTCGGCGAGGCCACCGGGACGGAACTCTCCCGCCCCGACTTCGTCGCCCTGGCCGAGTCCTTCGGCGTCCCCGCGGTCCGTACGACACCGGAGTCCCTCACCGACGACCTCGCCAAGGCCCTGGCGGCACCCGGACCTTCCGTGGTGGTGCTCCCGGCCCTGCTGAGGATGTTCGAGCCGACGCACCTGTAGGCGGTCAGCGGTACCCGGTCTCCTCGGCGATGGCGTCCACCTGGGCCTGCCAGCCGAGGAGGAACTCCTGCTGCTGCTCGGGACCGAGGCTGCCCGGCAGTTCCCTCCCCGAGGGCATCAGGTCCGGGATCGACCGGAACACGGCGCCGGCGGCGGCGGCCCGCCCCCGCCGCCGGGCCGCGTCGTAGGACTTGCCGACCATCCACAGGGGCTCGCGGAGATGGGTGAGCGGCTTCGCCGCCGCCCTGGCCCGTGACTCCGGGCGTCCCAGTGCGCAGAAATCGATGTCTCCGAGCTTCTGAAGCGTCGCGAGCGCTGCGTAGAGCTGTCCGCTGCGATAGGCGTCCGACGGTTGTTCGCCCGACATGTTCCCTCCGCGATCCTGGGGTGCTGAGCATGACTACCCCGTGGCTCGCGTGTGAACGCCTGCGCGGTGAGAGAAACGGCGCTGTGAGAGACCTGGCGTTCTCCGGCCTCGGTCCCGGCCTGCCCGGTCCTAGGACCGCCCTAGGTCCAAGGGACCGTTTGTGTTGCGGCGGGATGAAATCCGCTGCCGGCCGCGTTGGTGACTTCCGGTAGTTCAGATGGACAGCGGGGCGAACGGGAGGCATCGGTGGAGGGCGCGGAGCAACAGGGGTGGGGTCGGCGGCTGACCGGATACGCATGGCGCTACCGGCGCAATGTGGTGCTGGCGCTGGGTTCGTCGCTCGCCGGTATGGCCGTGATGGCCCTCGTCCCGCTGATCACCAAGGTGATCATCGACGACGTGGTCGTCGGGCACACCCGTTCTCTTGCCGTCTGGACCGGGCTGCTCGTAGTCGCGGCCGTGCTCGTCTACATCGCCACGTACATCAGGCGGTACTACGGCGGCAGGCTCGCCCTCGACGTACAGCACGACCTGCGTACCGAGATGTACACGACGATCACCCGGCTCGACGGGAAGCGGCAGGACGAGCTGTCCACGGGGCAGGTCGTGGGGCGCGCCACCAGCGACCTCCAGCTGATCCAAGGGCTTCTCTTCATGCTCCCGATGACCATCGGGAACGTCCTGCTCTTCGTGATCTCTCTGGTGATCATGGCGTGGCTCTCGCCGCTCCTGACCCTCGTCGCCCTGGCCGTGGCCCCCGCGCTCTGGTTCATCGCCCGCCGCTCCCGTACGCGCCTCTTCCCCGCCACCTGGTACGCCCAGAGCCAGGCCGCCGCCGTCGCCGGAGTCGTCGACGGTGCCGTCTCCGGCGTCCGGGTCGTCAAGGGGTTCGGGCAGGAGGACCAGGAGACCGGCAAACTGCGCGAGGTCGGACGCAGGCTCTTCGCCGGCCGGCTGCGCACCATCAAGCTGAACTCGCGCTACACCCCCGCACTCCAGTCCGTGCCCGCGCTCGGCCAGGTCGCGATGCTGGCACTCGGCGGCTGGCTCGCCACCCGGGGGGAGATCACTCTCGGTACGTTCGTCGCCTTCTCCACCTACCTCGCCCAGCTCGTCGGCCCGGTCCGGATGCTCGCCATGGTCCTCACCGTCGGCCAGCAGGCCAGGGCCGGTGTGGAACGCGTCCTGGAGCTCATCGACACCGAGCCGACCATGCAGGACGGCACGAAGGAACTCCCGGCCGACGCCCCGGCGAGGGTCGAGTTCGACGACGTCCAGTTCGGGTACGCTCCGCTTCGCTCCGCCTCCGCTCGAGACGATGACCTTGGAAGCGGAGCCTCGGGGAGACCCGTCCTCGACGGGTTCTCGCTCACCATCGAGCCCGGTGAGACCGTCGCCGTCGTCGGCGCGTCCGGCAGCGGCAAGTCCACCGTCTCGCTCCTGCTGCCCCGCTTCTACGACGTGACGCACGGCGCCGTCCTCGTCGGCGGCCACGACGTCCGCGAGCTCACCCAGGAATCGCTGCGGGCCGCCATCGGGCTCGTACCGGAGGACAGCTTCCTGTTCTCCGACACCGTCCGGGCAAACATCGCGTACGGATTCCCGGACGCCACCAAGGAACAGATCGAGGAAGCCGCCCGCTCCGCGCAGGCCCACGGCTTCATCACGGATCTGCCGAAGGGTTACGACACCACGGTCGGCGAGCACGGGCTCACCCTCTCCGGCGGCCAGCGCCAGCGCGTCGCGCTCGCCCGCGCCATCCTCACCGACCCCCGTCTGCTGCTCCTGGACGACGCCACCTCCGCCGTGGACGCCCGCGTCGAGCACGAGATCCACGAAGCGCTCAAGCAGGTGATGGCGGGCCGCACCACGCTCCTGATCGCCCACCGCCGCTCCACGCTCGGCCTCGCCGACCGGATCGCCGTCCTCGACAAGGGCCGGCTCGCCGACATCGGTACGCACGAGGAGCTGGAGCGGCGCTCCGCGCTCTACCGCCGTCTCCTCACCGACCCGGACGAGCTGGGCGGCACCTCGCCCGGCCACCGGCCGGACAGGGCGGACGTGCGCGAGGACGACCGGACGCTCCAGGAGGAGCTGGAGGCCGAGTTCGACGCCGAGCACGGCATCACCCCCGAGCTGTGGATCCGCAAGGAGGAGCCGCGCGGCCCGGTGGCCGACGGCATGCCCGCCACCCCCGAGCTGCTGGCCCAGGTCGACGCGCTGCCGCCGGCCACCGACACTCCGGACATCGACGAGGCGAGCGCCGTACGGGCCGAGGAGTCCTACGGCCTGCGCCGGCTGCTGCGCGGCTTCGGGCTGCCGCTGCTGGTGAGCCTGGGACTCGTCGCCGTTGACGCGGGCATGGGCCTGCTCCTGCCCGTACTGATCAGGCACGGCATCGACGAGGGCGTCACCCAGCTGGCGCTCGGCGCGGTCTGGGCCGCCTCCGGGCTCGCCCTGTTCGTCGTGCTCGTGCAGTGGCTCGCGCAGATCGGCGAGACCCGGATGACGGGCCGCACCGGTGAGCGCGTCCTGTACGCGCTCCGCCTCAAGATCTTCGCGCAGCTCCAGCGGCTCGGCCTCGACTACTACGAGCGCGAGCTGACCGGCCGGATCATGACCCGGATGACGACGGACGTGGACGCGCTGTCCACGTTCCTCCAGACCGGACTGGTCACGGCCTTCGTCTCCGTCGTCACCTTCTTCGGCATCATGGTCGCCCTGCTCGTCCTCGACGTCGAGCTGGCACTGGTCGTCTTCGCGACCCTGCCCGTCCTGGTCATCGGGACGTTCTTCTTCCGCCGCAAGAGCGTCGCGGCGTACGAGCTGGCCCGCGAGCGAATCAGCGCCGTCAACGCCGACCTCCAGGAGTCCGTCTCCGGACTGCGCATCGTGCAGGCGTTCCGCCGCGAGCGGGACGGCTCCGAGCGGTACGCCGCGAGCAGCGACCACTACCGCGAGGCCCGGGTGCGCGGCCAGTGGCTGATCTCGGTGTACTTCCCGTTCGTCCAGCTCCTGTCATCCGTCGCCGCGGCCGCCGTACTGATCGTCGGTGCGGGCCGCGTCGACAACGGGACGCTGACCACCGGTGCACTGGTCGCCTACCTCCTCTACATCGAGCTGTTCTTCGCCCCCGTGCAGCAGCTCTCCCAGGTCTTCGACGGCTACCAGCAGGCCACGGTCTCGCTCGGCCGCATCCAGGAACTCCTCCAGGAGCGGACGTCCACGTCCGACCCCGACGAGCCGCTGGACGTGCTGTCGCTGCGCGGCGAGATCGCCTTCGAGGACGTGTCCTTCGCGTACAACGGAGAGGAAGAGGCGCTGACCGGGATCGACCTGCGCATTCCGGCGGGTCAGACGGTGGCGTTCGTGGGTGAGACGGGTGCGGGCAAGTCCACGCTCGTCAAGCTCGTAGCCCGGTTCTACGACCCGACGGCGGGCCGGGTGACGGCGGACGGCACCGATCTGCGAAAGCTCGACATGACCGCGTACCGGCACCGGCTCGGAGTCGTACCGCAGGAGGCGTACCTCTTCGCCGGTACGGTCCGCGACGCCATCGCCTACGGTCTGCCGGACGCCACCGACGCGCAGGTGGAAGCGGCGGCGCGGGCGGTCGGCGCGCACGAGATGATCGCCACGCTGGACGGCGGCTATCTGCACGAGGTCTCCGAGCGGGGCCGCAACCTCTCGGCCGGCCAGCGCCAGCTGATCGCGCTCGCCCGCGCGGAACTGGTCGACCCGGACATCCTGTTGCTCGACGAGGCCACCGCCTCCCTGGACCTCGCCACGGAGGCCCTGGTCAACCAGGCCACCGACCGGCTCACAGGCCGCCGCACCACGCTGGTCGTGGCGCACCGGCTGACCACGGCGGCCCGCGCCGACCGGGTCGTCGTGATGGCCCACGGCCGGGTCGTCGAGGACGGCACCCATGACGAACTGCTGACCGAGGGCGGGACGTACGCTCGCCTATGGCGCACGTTCATCGGCGAGGACGAACCGGCGGCGGTGTGACGCGTTGTCCTCAACTTCCCCCATTGCCTTAAGGCATGGGGGACCCCCTCGACGGGCTAGAAAATCAAGCCCGTCCGGCAATTGGGGACAAGAGGCGGTAAGGCGGACTGGGTCCATCTCCATGCAACCTTCGGACGGCCACTCGCGTCGTACGCATGTACGCGCATGTCTCGGGTAGGGCCAATGTGTTCGATGGGGATGGTGAGACCGCTGAGGTCATCAAGACCGTCGGGAGCAGAGGGAGCAGAGGGAGCAGGAGGAGTCGTGGGCTCCGTGGGTTCTGTGCGGCCCAAGGGCAAGCGCGCCCTGGCGTATCTGCTCGTCCTGCCGCTGCTGGCATCCCTAGCCCTCACCCTCGGCACACCCGCCCAGGCCGCCGGCGCCTGCTCAGGACGGCCGGCGAAGACGGTGTCCTTCGCCAAGGGCGAGTTGCGCGTCTACAAGAGCCGCGCCTACGTCTGTGCGGTCACGGTCGCCAAGAGGCCCGGCACCCGCCGCGCGATGAGCGTCTCGCTCCAGGCGCGCGGCGGCCGGCCGGTCGTCGACAAGGGCCGATTCACGACGCGAGCGGGCCCGGTCACGGTCTACGCACTCAACCGCTGCGTCCGCGCGACGGGCGCCGTCGCGGGCAGTTCGGGCTCCACCGGATGGATTCTCTGCTGATGCCCTGTTGAAAGATCGGACAACCGGGTCTGGCGTGGCACGTGTTGCCCCCGCTAGGTTCACGGCGAATGTTGTGAATCAAGGGGAGGGTGCATGCGCAAGGCGCTCAGAGGGGTTCTGTCGCTCGCGGTGCTCATAGGCACTGTCAGTGCGACGGGAGCCTCGGCCGGTGCGGCCACCGCCGCGGAACCGACCGCGACGCAGAGCAGCACGATCAGCAGCGAAGCAAGCAGCGAGGACATCAAGGACCGCATCCTGGCCATCCCGGGAATGAGTCTGATCCAGGAGAAGCCGTATACGGGATACCGCTACTTCGTCCTCAACTACACCCAGCCGGTGGATCACCGGAACCCGTCCAAGGGCACGTTCCAGCAGCGCATCACGCTGCTGCACAAGGACACGACCCGGCCGACGGTCTTCTTCACCAGTGGCTACAACGTCTCCACCAACCCCAGCCGCAGTGAGCCGACGCAGATCATCGACGGCAACCAGGTCTCGCTGGAGTACCGCTTCTTCACCCCGTCCCGCCCGGCGCCCGCCGACTGGTCCAAGCTGGACATCTGGCAGGCCGCCAGCGACCAGCACCGGGTCTTCAAGGCGCTGAAGAAGATCTACACCAAGAACTGGCTGACCACGGGCGGCTCCAAGGGCGGCATGACCGCCACGTACTTCGAGCGCTTCTACCCGAAGGACATGGACGGCGTCGTCGCCTACGTCGCGCCCAACGACGTGGTGAACAAGGAGGACTCGGCGTACGACCGGTTCTTCGAGAACGTCGGCACCAAGGACTGCCGCGACCGGCTGACCGGCGTGCAGCGCGAGGCACTCGTCCGCCGCGAGCCGCTGGAGAAGAAGTACGAGGCGTACGCCGCCGAGAACGGCTACACCTTCAACACCGTCGGCTCGCTCGACAAGGCGTACGAGGCCGTGGTCATGGACTACGTCTGGGCGTTCTGGCAGTACAGCCTCGTCGCCGACTGCGAGGCCATCCCGGCCGACGCCGCCAACGCCACCGACGAGGCGATCTGGGACTCGATCGACGGCATCTCCGGCTTCTCCGCCTACGCCGACCAGGGTCTGGGCACCTACACGCCGTACTACTACCAGGCGGGCACGCAGCTCGGATCGCCGGACATCAAGCAGCCGTGGCTCGGCGACCTGAGCCGGTACGGCTACCAGCCGCCGCGCAACTTCGTGCCGAGGGACATCCCGATGACGTTCCAGCCGTCGGCGATGCGGGACGTGGACAGCTGGGTCCGGCACAACGCCAACCGGATGATGTATGTCTACGGCGAGAACGACCCGTGGGGTGCGGAGCCCTTCCGCCTCGGCGTGGGCGCCCGTGACAGCCACATCTACACCGTGCCGGGCGGCAACCACGGCTCCAAGGTGTCCGGTCTCGTCGCCGACGAGAAGGCCGAGGCCATCGCGGCCATCCTGCGCTGGGCCGGAGTCGCCCCGGCGGCGGTCCAGGCCGACCCGGCGAAGGCGAAGCCGCTCGCACCGTACGACGCGCGCCTGGACAAGCGGGACGCGCAGACCGAGCGGGGCCAGGGCACGCTGCGTCCGTGACGCCCTGACACCGAAGGGGGCTGCGCCCGCCGGGTTCCGGATTTCGGACTCGGCGGGCGCAGCCCCTCGGTATGTCCCGGTTAGTACGAGAGTCCGTAGCCGACCGGGTGGAGCACCTGGGTGGGGTCGTCCGCGCGCTGGACGGGCACCGGCAGCTTGCCCTCGGGACGGGCGACGCCCGCGATGACCCGTACCGCCGCCCGTAGTTCGACATCGGTCCAGGAGTACGTGGCGAGGCTCGCCGCGTACCCGGTCCCGTCGAGCCTGGCGATGTCGTACGGATTGCGGATGGCGACGGCGATCACCGGGACGCCGGTCGCCGCGAGCGCGCTGACGAGTGTGCGCTGCGAGCTGGTCATCGAGACGTTGTACGTCCCCACGACCACCGCGTCCTTGCCCTGCGCCGCCGCCACCGCCTCGGCGATCTTCGCCTGGGTGGGGGCCGTGCCGGTGGAGAGGGCGGTCGCCGAGTACCCGAGCTCGTTGAAGGCCGCGGTGAGCGTGCCGGTGGGCGGGCCCGTCGTGCCGGACGGCGAGGCCGGATCGGCGCCGACCACGAGGAGGTTCTTGTGGGAGAGGCGCGAAAGGGGCAGCAGTGAACCGGAGTTGGCGAGCAGCGTGGTGGTGTGCTCGGCGATCCGGTCGGCGGCGGCGAGGTGGGCCGGGATGCCGACGACCGTGTCCACGCCCCGGCGGCTGACGAACGGGTCGCGGAACAGCCCGAGTTTCGCCTTCAGCCGCAGGATGCGCAGGATCGACTCCTCGATCCGTGCCTCGCTGATCTCGCCGCTCTTCACGGCCGCCAGGACGGCATTCCAGGCGACGGCGAGGTTCGGCGGGTTCAGCAGCTGGTCGACGCCCGCCTGGAGCGCGAGCACGGGCACGCGGTCGTCGCCGTACTTCGTCCGCACCCCCTCCATGTTCAGCGCGTCGGTGACCACGACACCGTCGTAGCCCAGCTCCTCGCGCAGGACCCCGGTGAGGATCGGGTGCGAGAGCGTCGCCGGGTCCTCCGAGGCGTCGAGCGCGGGGACCACGATGTGCGCGGTCATGATCGAGTCGATGCCCGCGGCGATCGCCGCCCGGAACGGCGGGGCGTCCAGCTCGGCCCACTGCTCCCGGGTGTGGTGGATGTACGGGATGCCGGTGTGGCTGTCGGTGTTGGTGTCGCCGTGGCCGGGGAAGTGCTTGGCCGTGGCCGCGACTCCGCCGCTCTGATACCCCTTCACCTGGGCGGCGACGAGGCCGGCCACCGACTGCGGGTCGGAGCCGAAGGAGCGTACGCCGATCACGGGGTTGGCCGGGTTGACGTTGACGTCGGCGTCCGGCGCGTAGTTCTGCCGGATGCCGATGGCGGCCAGTTCGGCGCCCGCGATCCGGCCCGCGAGCCGGGCGTCCGAGAGCGAGCCGCCCGCACCGAGCGCCATCGCGCCGGGCATCAGCGTGGCGGGTTCGCCGACCCGGCAGACGATGCCGTGCTCCTGGTCGGTGGAGATGAGCAGCGGCACGGGCGTACGGCCGGCGAGCCCGGCCCGCTGGATGCCGTTGGACAGCTCGGCGATCTGGTGCGGGTCGCGGGTGTTGTGCGCCCAGGTGAAGTAGATGATCCCGCCGACGTGGTACGTGGAGATCAGCTCGGCCGCCGTGCGCACCCCGATCTCGGTGAGGTTGGCGTCGATGTCGGCCTGGTCGGGATCGGTGGCGGAGTGCCCGTACACCCGCATCACGAAGAGCTGGCCGACTTTCTCCTCCAGACTCATCCTGGAGACGATCCGTCTGAGGCGGTCGTGCGTGGCGGCGCCGACGGACTCCTCGGCTGCTGCGGCGCCGGGGACGACGGCACCTGTCGCGGCTGCTGCGGCGGTGACCGCGGCGGCGGTGAGGAGGGCGCGTCGGGAGGTGCGGTGGTGCACGTGAGCTCCTTCCGGTACTGAAAGAAACTTCCAAGACTGTACGGATATAGGGAAAGTAACTACCAGTCAAGGGTATGGCCGCAGAATAAGGAGCACGGCCGCAAATCAAGCCCGTCCGGCGATTGAGGACACAGGGTGGCCGGAGGCCACGCAACCGGACCCGGCCAGCCCCACCTCCGCGCCCCGCACCCGCAACGCGTCCACCGCCGCCCTGATCGCGGGCCGCCGCGCGGCCTCCGTGCGCCACAGTGCGTACAGCCGCCGCACCGGTACGGGATCGAGCCGCACCGCCACCACGCCCGCCGGCAGCGGCCCCCGTCCCAGCCGGGGGATCATCGCGACCCCGAGCCCGGCGGCGACCAGGGCCAGCTGGGTGTGGTTCTCCTCGGCCTGGTGCCTGATGTCCGGCTCGTACCCCGCCGCGCGCAACGTCCGTACGAGCCAGTCGTGGCAGACCGTCCCCGGCGGCTGGCAGATCCACCGCTCCTTGGCCAGCTCCGCGCGCCGCACCGCCTCGCGTCCGGCCAGCGGATGATCCTCCGGCACCAGCAGATCGCACTGGTCGTCCCCGATCACGGCCTGCGCGACCCCTTCAGGGGCGGGCAGCGGGGCGATGTCCCAGTCGTGCGCGACCGCCAGATCGATCACACCCCTGGCCACCAGATCGACCGAGAGATGCGGATCGACCTCGGTCAGCCGGGCCTCCAGCGCCGGATGCTCCCGGTCCAGTTCCGCCAGCACGCCGGGCAGCAGGCCGCGCGCCGCCGAGGCGAACGCCCCGATCGACAGCCGCCCCGTGGGCAGCCCCCTGCGCTCCTCCAGTGTCGTCTCGGCCTGCTCCACGATCGCCAGCAACTGCTGGGCGGTGGCGGCCAGATGGAGCGCCTCCTCGGTCAGTGCGACGCCCCGCCCGCGCCGTTCGAGCAGTGTCGTGCGGGTCTCCCGCTCCAACTTGGTGATCTGCTGCGAGACGGCCGACGGGGTGTAGCCGAGCGCGGCGGCGGCGCCCGCGACGGAACCGTGGACGGAGATCGCGTGCAGGGCGCGCAGCCGGGAGAGATCGAGCACCGGAACCTCGCAGACCGAAGGGAAAGCATTAGCAACGCTCAATTGCATCATGAAGAAATCCGCGCTGGTGCTACATGGTCCGTGCACGTGATGCTCGGTGCATGCGTCCTCTCCACATCGCCCTGGCCGCGCTGGTCGCCGCCGTCTGGGGTGTGAACTTCGTCGTCATCGAGATCGGTCTCGACCACTTCCCGCCGCTGCTCTTCTCCGCCCTGCGCTTCCTCGTCGCGGCCCTGCCCGCCGTGTTCCTCGTCGGACGGCCCAAGGTCGCCTGGAAGTGGATCATCGGCGTCGGTCTGGTCCTCGGGGTGGCGAAGTTCGGGCTGCTCTTCATCGGCATGGACCAGGGGATGCCCGCCGGGCTCTCCTCCCTCGTCCTCCAGGTCCAGGCGGTCTTCACGGCGCTCTTCGCCGCCCTCGCGCTGGGCGAACGGCCGGGCGGAGTACGGGTGCTGGGCATGGCCGTCGCACTCGCCGGTATCGGAGTGGCCGCGGTCGACGAAGGGGCGGGCGGACCCGTGCTCGCGTTCGTCCTGGTGGTTGCGGCGGCGGCCTGCTGGGGCGTGTCGAACGTCCTGACCCGCAAGGCCGCACCGCCCGACGCCCTCAACTTCATGGTCTGGGTCTCGACCGTGCCCGTACTGCCGCTGCTGGGCCTCTCCCTGCTCTTCGAGGGCTGGGACCGCGACGCCGAGGCGCTGGCCGCCCTCGACTGGAGCGGCTTCGGCAGCATCGTCTACGTCGCCTGGATCTCGACGGTCTTCGGCTTCGGGGCCTGGGGCTTTCTGCTCCGTCACCACCCGGCCTCGTCCGTCGCCCCGTTCACCCTGCTCGTACCGGTCTTCGGGATGTCGTCGGCCGCGCTGCTGCTCGACGAGTCGGTGAGCCCGCTGCGGTGGTGCGCGGCGGCGCTGCTGGTCGGCGGGGTGGCGCTGACCTCCCTCGCGGGAGTGCGCCGCGCCCGCACGGCGCCGCCCGTGCCGTCGGAGACACCGGTGGCGCGCGTCTGAGCTACTGCTCCGACCTACTGCTCCGACCTACTGCTCCGACCTACTGCTCCGACCTACTGTTCTGACTTACTGCTTCGGCGCTCCCAGCCGCAGCAGGTGCTCACGCCCCTCGGCCAGCAGCCCCGGCAGCTCCGCCGCCTCGGGGTGCCAGCGCTTCTCGTACTCCCAGCAGACCCAGCTGTCCGGGTCCAGCGTGTCCAGGCAGGCGCCCAGCGGCAGCACGCCCGCTCCCAGCGGCAGGGGCTCGATGTCGTCCGCCGATGCGACGTCCTTCACCTGTACGTAGCCCAGGTGCGGGGCCAGGACGGCGTGGCTGGCGGCCGGGTCCTCGCCCGCCAGCCAGGTGTGCATGACGTCCCACAGCGCCCCGATGTGCTTGTGCCCGACGGCCGCCACCACCCGGGCCGTGTCGACACCCGCCCGGTGCGAGTCATGGGTCTCCAGCAGGATGCGTACGCCCATGTCGGCGGCGTGCGGAGCGGCGGCGCCGAGCCGGCGGGCGGCCGTCGCGTCGGCCGTTGCGGGGTCCTGGTCGCCGCCGCCGGGGAACACCCGGACGTTCTGCGCGCCCAGATCCCGGGCCAGCTCGACCAGGTGGGCGAGCTCGTCGATCGCCGGCTCGTCGGGGCCATCGGCCGCCACGCGTACGTAGCCGGCGAGGGTCAGGATCTCCACGCCGCCCCGCCTGAACTCCTCGACGACCTCGGCCCGTTCGGCCGGCGTGAGCCCCAGGTGGACGGGCTCCTCCGGGTGGGTGCGCAGCTCCACCCCCTGGTAGCCCTGGTCGGCGGCGAGCCGGACGACGTCGGCGACGGGCATGCCCGGCACTCCGAGGGTCGAGAAAGCGAGCTTCACGTGCGTGATCCTTCCGTCGGTGCGTGTACGGGTATCCGGCGTCCGGAGGCGGAAACCTCAGCGGGAGCCGGAGGCGGACCTCAGCCCACCCGAGGCGGCGCCGTCGAGCCCCGCACCATCAGTTCGGCCGCGATCGTCGCGATGCCACCGGGCGGCGGAGTCTCCTTGCCCATCGCGAGCCGGCCCGCCCGCGCCCCCGCCTCGAACAGCGGCAGCCGTACGGTCGTCAGCGCGGGGACCGCGTCCACCGAGAACGGCAGATCGTCGAAACCGGCCACCGACACGTCCTGCGGAATGCGCAGCCCCTGGTCACGGATCGCGGCCCCGGCGCCCAGCGCCACCGTGTCGTTGGCGGCGACGATCGCCGTCACACCCGGTTCCCGGCGCAGGAGTTCGAGCGTGGCCTCGTAGCCGGAGCGGCGGTCGTACGGACCGTGGACGGTGAGGCGCTCCATGTCGGGGTGCTTGTCGGCGCCGCTCCCGTCCCCGTACAGCCCCGCCGCCCGCATCGCCTCGCGGTGGCCCTCCAGGCGGTGGCGGGTGGTCGTGCGCTCGCGGGGCCCGGCGACGTAACCGATCCGCCGGTGGCCGAGCGAGATGAGGTGTTCGGTCAGGCGCCGGCCGCCGCCCCGGTTGTCGAAGGCCAGGGAGGCGGCGACCGCGTCGTTGCCCGGGAGCGGGGGCCGCCCGCAGAAGACGATCCGGGTGCCCGCGTCCGCGAGCTTGGCCAGCTTCGCGGACATCGCGGCCTGGTGGACCGGGTCCTCCAGCGCGCCGCCGGTCAGGACCACGGCAGCCGCGCGCTGGCGCTGGAGCAGGGTGAGATAGGTCAGCTCGCGTGCGGGGGAGCCGCCCGTGTTGCAGACGACGGCGAGCTTCTCGCCGCCCGCCCGGCCCGAACCGTCGCCCGGGCCGCCGATCTCGGACTGGGCCGCCCCCGCCATGATCCCGAAGAAGGGGTCGGCGATGTCGTTGACCAGGATGCCCACCAGGTCCGATGTGGCCGCGGCGAGCGAACTGGCCGGCCCGTTGAGCACGTAATCCAGGTCGTCCACCGCGCGCAGGACCCGTTCGCGCGTCGAAGCGGCGACCGGGTAGTTGCCGTTCAGTACACGGGAGACGGTGGCCGGGGACACCCGGGCGCGAGCCGCCACGTCCGCCAGGGTGACTGTCATCGCTTTCCTCCGAGGAGTAATCAGGGCGCCCCCTCTTGTCCGGGTCGCTGTCGGCAGGCTAGCGTCATACCGTATAGAAAGCGCTTGCTACGGCTGTATGGAGGGAAACTTCGTGACACGCAGGACAGTGCGCATCGCCATGAACGGCGTCACGGGTCGCATGGGATACCGGCAGCACCTGGTGCGCTCGATCCTCGCGATCCGCGAGCAGGGCGGCCTCGACCTCGGCGGTGGCGAGGTGCTGTGGCCCGAACCGGTGCTCGTCGGCCGCCGGGCCCACGCCCTGGAGGAGATGGCTGCACAGCACGGTCTGACCGAGTGGTCGACCGACCTGGACGCGGTGCTCGCCGACGACAGCATCGACATCTACTTCGACGCCCAGGTCACCTCGGCCCGCGTCGAAGCGATCAAGAAGGCCATCGCGGCCGGCAAGCACATCTACACCGAGAAGCCCACCGCCACGGACGTCGAAGGCGCCCTTGACCTGGCCCGGCTGGCCCGTGACGCCGGGATCAAGCACGGCGTGGTCCAGGACAAGATCTTCCTGCCGGGCCTGCTGAAGCTGAAGCGCCTCATCGACGGCGGCTTCTTCGGCGAGATCCTGTCCGTACGCGGCGAGTTCGGCTACTGGGTCTTCGAAGGCGACTGGCAGGACGCCCAGCGCCCGTCCTGGAACTACCGCGCCGAGGACGGCGGCGGCATCGTCGTCGACATGTTCCCGCACTGGGAGTACGTCCTGCACGAGCTGTTCGGCCAGGTCAAGTCCGTCCAGGCACATGTCCACACGCACATCCCGCAGCGCTGGGACGAGCAGGGCAAGCCGTACGCCGCCACCGCCGACGACGCCGCCTACGGCATCTTCCAGCTGGCGAGCGGTGCGGTCGCCCAGATCAACTCCTCCTGGACCGTGCGCGTCAACCGCGACGAGCTCGTCGAGTTCCAGGTGGACGGCACCCACGGCTCCGCCGTCGCCGGACTGCGCAACTGCCGCGTCCAGCACCGCTCGGCCACCCCCAAGCCGGTCTGGAACCCGGACCTCCCGGTCACCGAGTCGTTCCGCGACCAGTGGCAGGAAGTCCCCGACAACGCCGTCTTCGACAACGGCTTCAAGGCCCAGTGGGAGCTGTTCCTGCGCCACATCGTGCTCGACGAGCCCTACGCCTGGGACCTGATGGCCGGTGCGCGCGGCGTCCAGCTCGCCGAGCTCGGCCTGAAGTCCTCCGCCGAGGGCCGGCGCTTCGACGTGCCGGAGCTGACGCTGTGACGATCCACCTTCCGCAGGGCCCGTACGAGCCCCGCGCCACCCCGCTCGACCTCGCGCCGGGCAAGGCCGCGCTCACCTCCCGTACGGTCTTCTCCGCCGCCCATGTCGTCGCCGACCCGTACGCCGACATCAGCCCGGACGCCCCGGCGGCCGTCGACTGGGACGCCACCCTCGCCTTCCGCCGCCACCTCTGGTCGCACGGCCTGGGAGTCGCCGAGGCCATGGACACCGCGCAGCGCGGCATGGGCCTGGACTGGGCGGGCGCGGCCGAGCTGATCCGCCGCTCGGCAGCCGAGGCGAAGGCGGTCGGCGGCCGCATCGCCTGCGGCGTGGGCACCGACCAGCTCACCGGCCCCGCGAGCCTTTCCGAGGTGCGCGCGGCGTACGAGGAGCAGCTCGCCCTCGTCGAGGAGAGCGGCGCCCAGGCCATCCTGATGGCCTCCCGCGCGCTCGCCGCGGCGGCGAAGGGCCCGGAGGACTACCTGGAGACGTACGCACATCTCCTGCGGCAGGCCACGGAACCGGTCGTCCTGCACTGGCTCGGCCCGATGTTCGATCCCGCGCTGGAGGGTTACTGGGGCAGCACGGACCTCGACGCCGCCACCGACACCTTCCTGAAGGTCATCGCGGAACACCCCGACAAGGTCGACGGCATCAAGATCTCGCTCCTTGACGCCGAGCGCGAGATCGATGTCCGGCGCCGTCTTCCCAGCGGGGTGCGCTGCTACACCGGGGACGACTTCAACTACCCGGAACTGATCGCGGGCGACGAGCGGGGCTTCAGTCACGCGCTGCTCGGCATCTTCGACCCCCTGGGCCCGCTGGCCGCGCACGCGGTACGGGTCCTGGACACGGGCGACACGAAGGGCTTCCGCGAGCTCCTCGACCCCACCGTCGAGTTGTCCCGCCATCTCTTCCAGACGCCCACCCGCTTCTACAAGACGGGTGTCGTCTTCCTGGCCTGGCTGGCCGGACACCAGGAGCACTTCACGATGGTCGGCGGCCTGCAGTCCGCACGCTCGCTGCCGCATCTGGCGAAGGCGTACGAACTCGCTGACCGGCTGGGTCTGTTCCCCGATCCGGAGCTGGCCGAATCCCGGATGCGCGCGCTGCTGACGGTTCACGGAGGAGCACGATGAGCGATCTCGGACGGCTGAGCATCAACCAGGAGACCATCAAGCAGTGGTCCCTGCCCGAGCTCGCCGAGGGCTGCGTGAAGGCGGGCATCGACAAGGTCGGGCTGTGGCGGGCGCCGGTCCAGGAGTACGGAGTCGAGCGCACCGCCCGCCTGCTGGGCGACGCGGGCCTCTCCGTCACCAGCCTCTGCCGCGGCGGCTTCTTCACCGCACTCGACCCGGCCGAACGGGCCCGCGCCCTGGACGACAACCGGGCGGCGGTGGACGAGGCGGCCGGCTTGTCCACGGACACCCTGGTCCTGGTTTCCGGCGGGCTCCCGGCCGGCAGCCGCGACCTGTACGGCGCCCGCGAGCGGATCGCGGACGCCCTTGCCGAACTGGCCCCGTACGCGGCCGAGCGCGGCGTACGCCTGGCCATCGAACCGCTGCACCCGATGTTCGCATCGGACCGCTGCGTCGTCTCCACGCTGTCCCAGGCCCTGGACATCGCGGAACGCTTCCCCGCCGAGCAGGTCGGGGTGGTCGTCGACACGTACCACGTCTGGTGGGACGACCAGGCTCCCGCCCAGATCGCCCGTGCCGGTGCGGGCGGACGCATCCATTCCTTCCAGCTCGCGGACTGGATCACTCCCCTTCCGGCGGGTGTCCTGCTGGGCCGTGGCCAACTGGGCGAGGGAAGCGTGGACTTCCGCGCACTCAGGCACCAGGTCGAGGCGGCGGGCTTCGCCGGACCGATCGAGGTGGAGATCTTCAACGAGTCCCTATGGGCCCGCGACGGCGCCGAGGTCCTCGCCGAAGTGGCCGCCCGGTACCTGGAACATGCCTGCTGAGAGACCTGGGAACGATCAAAGGTAAAGAGATCGTCAAGGGGTGCAACCTTTACGTACCTTGCCCGGTCGTACTCAGCGTCGGGACTTCCGGGGAGGGGTCCGGGGGGACGGGAATTCCCGACGGGGAGGGGAAAGCGAGGGGGGTCCGGCCGAGAGGCCGGGCCCCATTCCGCTTTCCGGTACGGACTTCCGCCCATCGTGCCGGCGCAAGCTCGTGGGCGCGGAGCTCGCGTTGTCAGCGTCGAGCGGTAGCGTCACGGTCATGTCCACCACGCCGAACATGGCCGTCCTCGAAGGCGTGCTTGAGCGGATCACGTACGCCAACGAGGAGAACGGGTACACGGTCGCCCGCGTCGACACCGGGCGCGGCGCCAACGATCTCCTCACGGTGGTCGGCTCGCTGCTCGGTGCGCAGCCCGGCGAGTCCCTTCGGATGGAGGGCCGTTGGGGCTCCCATCCGCAGTTCGGCAAGCAGTTCACCGTCGAGAACTACACGACGATCCTCCCCGCCACCATCCAGGGCATCCGCCGCTACCTCGGCTCCGGCCTGATCAAGGGCATCGGCCCCGTCATGGCCGACCGGATCACCACCCACTTCGGCGTCGACACCCTCGACATCATCGAGCAGGAGCCGAAGCGGCTCGTCGAGGTCCCCGGGCTCGGCCCGAAGCGGACGAAGATGATCGCCGTGGCCTGGGAGGAACAGAAGGCGATCAAGGAGGTCATGGTCTTCCTCCAGACCGTCGGTGTCTCGACGTCCATCGCCGTCCGCATCTACAAGAAGTACGAGGACGCCTCGATCTCCGTCGTGAAGAACCAGCCCTACCGGCTGGCCGCCGACGTCTGGGGCATCGGCTTCCTCACCGCCGACAAGATCGCCCAGGCCGTCGGCATACCCCACGACAGCCCGGAGCGGGTCAAGGCCGGCCTGCAGTACGCCCTGTCGCAGTCCACCGACCAGGGGCACTGCTTCCTCCCCGAGGAGCGGCTCATCGCCGACGCCGTGAAGCTGCTCCAGGTCGACACGGGACTGGTCATCGACTGCCTCGCCGAGCTCGCCGAGGATCCGGAGGGTGTCGTACGGGAGAAGGTGCCGGGGCCCGAGGACGGTCAACCGGTCACCGCCGTGTACCTGGTGCCCTTCCACCGCGCCGAGATCGCCCTCGCCGCCCAGGTGCAGCGGCTGCTGCGGACACCGGAGGACCGGCTGCCGTCCTTCCAGGACGTGGACTGGGACAAGGCGCTGGCCTGGCTCGCGCAGCGGACGGGGGCCACTCTGGCGCCCGAGCAGGAGGCGGCGGTCCGGCTGGCGCTCAGCCGCAAGGTGGCGGTCCTCACCGGCGGCCCCGGCTGCGGCAAATCGTTCACCGTCCGGTCCGTGGTCGAGCTGGCCCGGGCCAGGAAGGCGAAGGTGGTGCTGGCGGCCCCCACCGGGCGCGCGGCGAAACGGCTCTCGGAGCTGACCGGCGCCGAGGCGTCCACCGTGCACCGGCTGCTCGAACTGAAGCCGGGCGGGGACGCGGCGTACGACAGGGACCGTCCGCTCGACGCCGATCTGGTCGTCGTCGACGAGGCGTCGATGCTCGATCTGCTGCTCGCCAACAAGCTCGTGAAGGCGGTGGCACCCGGTGCCCACCTCCTGTTGGTGGGCGACGTCGACCAGCTTCCCTCCGTCGGCGCGGGGGAGGTGCTGCGCGATCTGCTCTCCGAGGGAAGCCCGGTACCCGCCGTCCGGCTGACCACGATCTTCCGCCAGGCCCAGCAGTCCGGAGTCGTCACCAACGCCCACCGGATCAACTCCGGGCTGCCGCCCCTGACCCAGGGGCTGTCCGACTTCTTTCTCTTCGTGGAGGACGAGACCGAGGACGCCGGCGTGCTCGCGGTCGATGTCGCGGCCCGGCGCATCCCCGCCAAGTTCGGCCTGAATCCCCGCCGTGACGTGCAGGTTCTCGCCCCGATGCACCGGGGCCCGGCGGGTGCGGGCCATCTCAACGGCCTGCTCCAGCAGGCCATCACCCCGGGCCGCCCCGACCTGCCCGAGAAGCGGTTCGGCGGCCGGGTCTTCCGGGTCGGCGACAAGGTCACCCAGATCCGTAACAACTACGACAAGGGCGAGAACGGCGTCTTCAACGGCACGGTCGGCGTCGTCACCTCTCTCGACGTGGATGAGCAGAAGCTGACGGTCCTCACGGACGAGGACGAGGAGATTCCGTACGATTTCGACGAGCTCGACGAGCTGGCCCACGCGTACGCCATGACCATCCACCGCTCCCAGGGCAGCGAGTACCCGGCGGTCGTCATCCCCGTCACCACCAGCGCATGGATGATGCTCCAACGAAACCTGCTGTACACGGCCGTGACCAGGGCAAAGAAGCTGGTCGTGCTGGTCGGATCGCGTAAGGCCATCGGGCAGGCGGTCCGCACGGTTTCCGCCGGCAGACGCTGTACGGGGCTGGATTTCCGGCTGCGGGGCGGGGCCGTCGAAGACTTCGTACAAAAATGATCGATCAAATCGGTGGGAAACATCACTGAGGCCTTCCGGAACCGGAATCAAGGGGGCAGGATGAGTAAGTTCGCGGCACTCAGTGCCGCGAGTAGGTCCAATGGACGACCCCGAGTGCACTCTCCTGAGCCAAATGGGGGAGGGTGGAAGACAGTCAGGGCACCTCGAAGAAGAGGCACTACGTCGGTGAGGGATGACGTGAGCGAGCAGACCAACAATGCTGTAGTACTGCGGTACGGCGATGACGAGTACACCTACCCGGTGATCGACAGCACCGTCGGCGACAAGGGCTTCGACATCGGGAAGCTCCGGGCCAATACCGGCCTGGTGACGCTGGACAGCGGATACGGCAACACCGCCGCGTATAAATCCGCCATCACCTATCTCGACGGTGAGCAGGGCATCCTGCGGTACCGCGGCTACCCGATCGAGCAGCTCGCGGAGCAGTCGACCTTCCTTGAGGTCGCCTACACGCTGATCAACGGTGAGCTTCCCAAGGCCGACGAGCTGTCGGACTTCAAGAACGAGATCACCCAGCACACGCTGCTGCACGAGGACGTCAAGCGGTTCTTCGACGGCTTCCCGCGCGACGCGCACCCGATGGCCATGCTGTCCTCGGTCGTCAGCGCGCTGTCCACGTTCTACCAGGACAGCCACAACCCGTTCGACGAGGAGCAGCGCCACCTCTCGACGATCCGGCTGCTGGCCAAGCTCCCGACGATCGCGGCGTACGCGTACAAGAAGTCGATCGGTCACCCGTTCGTCTACCCGCGCAACGACCTCGGCTACGTCGAGAACTTCCTGCGGATGACGTTCTCGGTCCCGGCCCAGGAGTACGTGCCGGACCCGGTCGTCGTCTCGGCGCTGGAGAAGCTGCTCATCCTGCACGCGGACCACGAGCAGAACTGTTCGACCTCCACCGTGCGTTTGGTCGGCTCCTCGCAGGCGAACATGTTCGCCTCGATCTCCGCCGGCATCTCGGCGCTGTGGGGCCCCTTGCACGGTGGCGCCAACCAGTCGGTGCTGGAGATGCTGGAAGGCATCCAGGCCAACGGTGGCGACGTCGACTCCTTCATCAGCAAGGTGAAGAACAAGGAGGACGGCGTCCGCCTGATGGGCTTCGGCCACCGGGTGTACAAGTCCTTCGACCCGCGCGCCAAGATTATTAAGGCCGCGGCCCACGACGTGCTGTCCTCGCTCGGCAAGTCCGACGAGCTCCTGGACATCGCGCTCAAACTGGAGGAGCACGCGCTCTCCGACGAGTACTTCGTCTCGCGCAACCTCTACCCGAACGTGGACTTCTACACCGGCCTGATCTACCGGGCCATGGGCTTCCCGAGCGAGATGTTCACCGTGCTCTTCGCGATCGGACGGCTGCCGGGCTGGATCGCCCAGTGGCACGAGATGATCAAGGAGCCGGGATCGCGCATCGGCCGCCCGCGCCAGATCTACACCGGCGAGGTCCTGCGCGACTTCGTCCCGGTCGAGGGTCGCTGACCCAGACCCTCCGCAGAGCTTTCCGGTACGACTGACTCTGCCGCACCTGGCCCTCCCTCGGGCCGTCTGCCTTCGCCCCGCGTACCGCGCTTTCGCACAGAGCGCGGTGTCCGGGGCGATTCGGCGTTTCAGGGGGGCGCGGCTGTCTGGTTGTCCGGCGGGAGATGGTTGTTCGGCGGGAGATGGTTGTTCGGTGGGAGATAGCGAGAAGCGCCCCGCCGCCGATCCCCCCACGGGTCGACGTACAGGGCGCTTCCCTTGTCCCGGAGCGGATTCCCCCCACGGGATCCGGCCGGGCGTCTGTGCGGAGCCGAAGCTCCGGGTGCTGCGCTGGTTCGTACGTATTCAGTTGGATGCCGCCCGGCGTTCCGCCGGGGTACGTACGGGAGGGCCGCTCAAAGCTCCCCGGTGCACGTGCCCCGGCCAACGCTAGCCAGGAGTGTCCCCCAAGACACTCCATCGGACGTCCCCCAAGACATCCTTGGCATCGCACTCTAAGACTCGCGAACCCTTCAGATGGTTACCCCAAAAGCAGTGTGATCTAGATCTCTTTGTGGAAATTACGTGAAGGAGCGCAAACGGAGGCTGTTCGTCACCACGAAGACGGACGAAAAAGCCATGGCCGCGCCCGCGATCATGGGGTTGAGCAGGCCGAATGCGGCGAGCGGCAGGGCGGCCACGTTGTAGCCGAACGCCCAGAAGAGGTTGCCCCTGATGGTGGCCAGTGTGCTGCGGGAGAGCCGGATGGCATCGGCGGCAACCTTGAGATCTCCACGAACGAGCGTCAGGTCGCTCGCCTCGATCGCGGCGTCCGTGCCCGTCCCCATCGCCAGGCCGAGGTCGGCGGTGGCGAGTGCCGCCGCGTCGTTGACCCCGTCGCCGACCATGGCGACGGTCCGGCCCTCGGCCTGAAGTCGCCGGATCACGTCCACCTTCTCCTCGGGGAGCACCTCCGCGTACACCTCGTCGATCCCGGTCGTACGGGCGACGGCGTCCGCCACGGCCCGGTTGTCTCCGGTGAGGAGCACGGGACGCAGGCCCAGGGCGCGCAGGTCGGCGACGGCCGCCGCACTGCTGTCCTTGACCGCGTCGGCGACTTCGAGGACCGCCCGCGCCTCCCCGTCCCAGGCCGCGGCGATGGCTGTACGGCCCTGCTCCGCCGCGTCCGTCATGGCGGCGGCCAGGGCCGGCGGCAGGGCGATCCCGGCCTCGCTGAGCAGCTTCGGGCGTCCGACCAGCACCTGATGTCCTTCGACGGCGCCGCGGATGCCGAGGCCGGGGACGTTGGCGAAGCTCTCGGGGGTGGGGAGCGCGGCGCCGGTGCGCTCGGCGGCGCCGGCGGCGACGGCCTGGGCGATGGGGTGTTCGGAGGAGTGTTCCAGGGCGCCTGCGAGCCGCAGTACCTCGTGCTCGTCCGTGCCCCGGGCGGTGTGGACGTCGAGGAGGGTCATGCGGCCGGTGGTGACGGTGCCGGTCTTGTCGAGGACGATCGTGTCGACGCGGCGGGTGGTTTCGAGGACCTCGGGTCCCTTGATGAGGATGCCGAGCTGCGCGCCGCGGCCCGTACCGACCATGAGGGCCGTGGGAGTGGCGAGGCCGAGGGCGCAGGGGCAGGCGATGATCAGTACGGCGACTGCGGCGGTGAACGCGGCGGTGGCGTCGTCCGTGATCAGGAGCCAGGTGACGAGCGTGCCCAGGGCGATCAGGAGCACCACGGGGACGAAGACCGCGGAGATCCGGTCGGCCAGGCGTTGGGCCGCGGCCTTGCCGTTCTGGGCGTCCTCGACGAGCTTGGCCATCCGGGCGAGCTGGGTGTCGGCGCCGATCCGCGTGGCTTCGACGACGATCCGGCCGGAGGTGTTGACGGTGGCTCCGGTGACCGGGTCGCCCACGGCCACGTCGACCGGGACGGACTCGCCGGTGAGCATCGAGGCGTCGACCGCCGAGGAGCCCTCGACGACCGTGCCGTCGGTGGCGATCTTCTCGCCGGGGCGGACCACGAAACGGTCCCCGACGGCGAGCCGGCCGACCGGGACGCGCACCTCCGTACCGTCCCTGATCACCGCGACGTCCTTGGCGCCGAGATGCATCAGCGCACGCAGCGCCGAACCGGCCTTCCGCTTGGACCGCGCCTCCAGATAGCGGCCCAGCAGGATGAAGGTGATGACGCCCGACGCGACTTCCAGATAGATCGTCGAGGCGGCGTCGGCGCGCGAGACGGTGAGATCGAAGCCGTGCCGCATGCCGGGCATGCCCGCGTCCCCGAGGAACAGGGCCCACAGGGACCAGCCGAACGCCGCGAGGGTGCCGATCGAGACGAGGGTGTCCATGGTGGCCGCGCCGTGCCGGAGGTTGGTCCAGGTGGCGCGGTGGAATGGCAGCCCACCCCAGACGACCACGGGGGCGGCGAGGGTGAGGGAGAGCCACGTCCAGTTGTCGAACTGGAGGGCCGGGATCATGGCGAGCAGGACGACGGGGAGGGAAAGTACGGCCGAGACGAGGAGGCGCTGGCGGAGCGCGGTGAGGGAGTCGGGGGTTCCGGCCTCTGGGGCCTCTGTGGCTTCTTCGACTTCTCTGGTCTCACCGGCCTCTCCCGATGTTTCGGCTTCGGGTGCGGTCGACGGCGGTGGCGCCGGGGCCGGACGGGGTACGGGACGGGCCGTGTAGCCGGTCTTCTCGACCACGGCGACGAGGTCCGCCACCTCCGTCCCCTCGCCGAAGGAGACGCGGGCCTTCTCGGTCGCGTAATTGACGGTGGCGGTGACGCCGTCCATCCGGTTGAGCTTCTTCTCGACGCGGGCCGCACACGAGGCGCAGGTCATCCCACCGATCGTGAGCTCGGTCTCGGAGAATTCCGCAGCCGGGGCCTCGGCTGTTGTGGTGCTGGCCATATCCGAACTCCTGGGTCACGCAGATCGGGCCGTACCCCACCAGTATCTGCTGGCAGGTCCGGCCCGACGGCGTAGAGCGATGGTGCGGGTGCTTCGGTGGGACTCCGGGGAGTCTCAGGCGCGGCCGACGAGCTCGTAGCCCGCCTCGTCGACGGCGGCGCGCACCGCGTCCTCGTCCAGGGGTGCCTGGGAGGCCACGGTCACCAGTCCGGTGGAGGCGGCCGCCTGCACGGAGGTGACCCCGGCGATTCCGGAGATCTCCTCGGAGACGGCGCCTTCGCAGTGGCCGCAGGTCATGCCCTTGACCTCGTACACCGTGGTGACGGCGCCCACCTGGATGTCGGTCGCGCTGTCGTGACAGGAGCCGGTGGGCGAGCAGCAGGAGCCGGTGGTGGCCTGGGGGGTCTCGGTCTCGGCGGTCATGGCGTTCTCCTCTTCGGCAAACACGGGTGGGCGTGACGTGCGGGAGCCCCGGTGATGCCGGTGCGCCCTCACCGGCATCACACTATACCCCTAGGGGGTATGAATGCGAGTCGCGTGATCGCCACGATGCCGCCCACCGAGAACAGGGTGAACAGATGCTGCTGCTCGTTGGAGGGTTGCGGGATGTGGCCCTGCGCGAAGAGCGCGCGGTTCAGGCCACAGGCCGTGCCCGAACGGGGCGAGCACCCCGCGCAGCACCTCGGTCTCCAGCAGGTCGCGCAGATCCGGAACATCCGTACGGACGGGTGCAGGAGGTGGTACTCCATGACGGAGGCGCCGAGCATGCCCAGGATTCCGCCGGTCAGGAAGCAGTCGAGGACGGGCGCGGCGCCGGTGCGGCTGATGGGTCGTGCGGGGGCCGATTGGGCCGGGCCGGCTGCGGGTCTGTGCGGGCCGAGGGGTCTGTGCGGGCTTCTGAGGCGGTCCAGTTCACACGTACTCCCGTTGTACGGCTCCTAGGGTGCCCAAATCCTATGCTTCATGACCTTATCGGGCGTGTGAAGCCGGAGGGCACACCGAGTCGCTGACCAGCGGGTCCAGATAGCGGAACAGGATCGTCTTCAATTCCTCGACGTACGCGTCCCGTTCAGCACCCTCGTGACCCATGATCAGGTCGAGCCCGGCCGTGAAGATGACGAAGGACATGCTCGCGATACGGCTGACCTGGTCGGCAGGGAGGTCGGCGAGGTATCCGGCGAGGATCGTCTCGACCCGAGTGAGCATCGTGGCGTGAACGGTGTCGTGTTCCTGGGTGATCGCACCGGGGATCTCCGAGCCGTGCATCAGGACGCTGAACGCCGGGTTCTCGCAGTTGAAGGTGATCAGCGGGTCGAGGATGGCGTCGAGCATCCCGTCGAGCGGGAGCTCGATGTGGCTCGGCACGAAGGCGGCGCCGTAGGTCTCCCGCCAGCGGTCGAGGAGCCGGTCGCCGAGCTCGATGGCGATGGCTTCCTTGTTCGGGAAGAACTGGTAGAGCGTCCCCGGCGAGACGCCGGCCTCGCGGGCGATGGCGTTGGTGCTGGCTGCGGTGTAGCCGGTACTGGAGAAGACGCTGGCTGCGGCATCGAGGAGCTGGGCGATACGGGCTTCGCCGCGGGCCTGGCGGCGGCGCGGACGGATGGCCCCTCCGCCGCTCTGTGTGCCGCCCTCCTGCCTGCCGCTCTCCTTCGTGCTGCGCGCGGCCTCGTCGGTCGGCGTGGGCTCGATGCCTTTTCCGGCTCTGGCATCCGACACGGTCTATCCCCAGCTCTCATGGTGCGGTTGACAAACGCGAGCGACCACTCGCATTCTAATGAAACGCGAGCGATGACTCGTGTTTGCCAGTGTAAGTGGCAACGACTGACCCATGCTGCCCTGTGCTGCCCGGGTCTCGGTGAAGGGGACACCGCACCATGTCCGAAGTCAACAGTCCGACGCGTGTCGGCGGCTGGACCCGCTTCGTCACCGCGCGACCACGATTCGCGCTGCTCGCCGCCCTCGTGATCACGGCTCTTGCCGTGTTCGCGGGCAGCGGGGTGGCCGACCGTATGGGCAGCGGCGGCTGGGAGGCCCCCGACGCCGAGTCGGCCTATACGACCGAGGTGCTGGAGCGTGAGTTCCCCGCCTCCCAGCCCAATCTGCTGCTGCTGATCGACAGCGGCAGCGCCTCCGTCGACGATCCGGCGGTGGCGGCCGAGGCCGCCCGGCTCACCGAGCTGCTGGGCGCCGAGGACGGGATCACGGGCGTCGGTTCGTACTGGCAGGCCAAGACCCCCGCGCTGCGCTCCGAGGACGGGCACGAAGCGATCATCGCCGCCCGGATCGAGGGCGACGAGAAGACCGCGGGCGAGATCCTCGACCGGACAGCCCCGGCCTTCCAGGGGGAGCACGGCCCGGTGGAGGTCTCCGTCGGCGGACCCGTCGCCGTGCAGCACGAGATGCAGACAATCATCGAGGAGGACCTGCTGCGGGCCGAGCTCATCGCCCTGCCGGTGACGCTGGTGCTGCTGGTCATGGTCTTCGGCAGTGCGATCGCCGCCCTGCTGCCCCTCGGTGTCGGGATCGTGGCGATCCTCGGCACCAATGCCGTCCTGCGCGGCATCACCGAGTTCACCGACGTCTCGGTCTTCGCGCAGAACCTCACCACGGCGCTGGGGCTCGGCCTCGCCATCGACTACGCCCTGTTCATCGTGCGCCGGTTCCGTGAGGAGCTGGCCTCGGGTGCGGACCCCCGGACGGCGGTGGGCGCCACCCTGCGTACGGCGGGGCGCACGGTGCTCTTCTCCGCGCTGACGGTGGCCGTGTCACTGGCGGCGATGCTGGTCTTCCCGCAGTACTTCCTGCGCTCCTTCGCCTATGCGGGGATCGCCGTCGTGCTGCTGGCCGCGGCCGCCGCGCTGATCCTGCTGCCGGCCGCCCTGATGCTGCTCGGCCCGCGGGTCAATTCCCTGGACCTGCGCAGGCTGCTGCGCCGCGGCACCCGGAAGCCGCAGCCGGCCGTCGAGCCTCATGGCTTGGAAGGGTCGGAAGGTTCGGGGAAGGGATGGGGGCGGCTTGCGGCACTGGTGATGCGCAGGGCTCCCCTCTTCGCCGGAGTCACCACGGCCGGGCTCGTCCTGCTCGGCCTGCCGTTCCTCGGAGTGAAGTTCGGTACGGCGGACGACCGTCAGCTGCCCGCGACAGCCGAGTCCCGGGTCGTGCAGGAGCACATTCGGGAGGGCTTCCCGGGCAGCCCAGGCGGCGGCCTCGAACTGCTCGCCTCGGGGGGAGCGACCCCCGCCCAGTACGCCGCGCTGCGCAGCGATATCGCCGAACTCCCCGGTGTGCTGCGGGTCGACGGCCCGGTCACCTCCGGTACGTACGCGTACTTCAGCGTGCTGCCGGAAGGGGAGATGGTGGGAGAGGAGGCTCAGCAGCTCGTCAGGGAGCTGCGGGCCGTGCACGCACCCTTCGGCACGTCGGTGACCGGCACGGCGGCCGTCCTCGTCGACTCCAAGGACGCCATCGCGGACCGGCTGCCGTGGGCGGTGGGCATCATCGTCGTGGTGACCCTGCTGTTGGTCTTCCTGCTCACCGGCAGTGTGCTGATCCCCCTCCAGGCGGTCGTGCTGAACGCACTGAGCCTGACCGCGATGTTCGGTGCGGTGGTCTGGGTCTTCCAGGACGGGAATCTGTCCGGGCTGCTCTCCTTCACCAGCACCGGTGACATCGAAACGACCCTGCCCGTGCTGATGTTCTGCGTCGCCTTCGGGCTCTCCATGGACTACGGCGTGTTCCTGATCTCCCGCATCAAGGAGGAGTACGACCGCAGCGGCGACCATGAGCACGCGGTGACGTTCGGGCTGCGGCACACGGGCGGGCTGATCACCGCAGCCGCGGTGATCCTCGCTGTGGTGATGGTTGCCATCGGCACCTCACGGGTGACCAACACCAAGATGCTGGGCCTGGGAATCGCGCTGGCTGTGCTCATGGACGCGATGGTGGTCCGCAGCCTGCTGGTGCCCTCGGTGATGAAGCTGATGGGCCGCGCCACCTGGTGGGCTCCGGCACCGCTGCGGGCGTTCCACCGACGATTCGGGGTGAGCGAGGGCGAATCGGCGCCGACCTCCCCTCCCGGCGGTGTCCCGTCCCCGGCCGACCGGGAGAGCCTGCCTGCGCCCTCCTTGGAGACAGCGGCGGAAGCGGAGGCGGGCGGGATATCCGAGTCCGGAGAGAAGCGGGACAAGATCGGCAGCGGGGCGTAGATTCGGCGCCTCCGAACGGCGGGCGAGGCGTCCGAGCGGCGGGCGAGGCGAAGGGCGGCACCGATGCGGGCAGTTGTGTTCGAGGAGTTCGGGCAGGAGGCCCGGCTGCGGGACGTGCCCGATCCGGCTCCCTCCGCCCAGGGGGTGGTGGTCCGGGTCGAGGCCACCGGACTGTGCCGCAGCGACTGGCACGGCTGGATGGGCCACGACCCGGACATCATCCTCCCGCACGTACCCGGGCACGAACTGGCCGGAGTGGTCGAAGCCGCGGGAGCCGGCGTCGTCAACTGGCGGCGGGGCGACCGGGTGACCGTGCCCTTCGTCTGCGCCTGCGGCCGGTGCGAGGCCTGTGCGGCCGGCGCCCAGCAGGTCTGTGAACGGCAGACCCAGCCCGGGTTCACGCACTGGGGCTCCTTCGCCGAGTACGTGGCCCTGGAGCAGGCGGACGTGAATCTGGTCGGCCTGCCCGAGGGGCTGTCGTTCGCCACGGCGGCCGGACTCGGTTGCCGGTTCGCCACGGCGTTCCGGGCCGTCGTCGGCCAGGGGCGGGTGGCGCCGGGGGAGTGGGTCGCCGTCCACGGCTGCGGCGGGGTCGGCCTGTCGGCCGTGATGATCGCGGTGGCCTGCGGGGCGAGAGTCGTGGCCGTCGATGTCTTGCCTCGCGCCCTGGAGCTGGCGCGGACCTTCGGTGCGGTGGAGTGCGTGGACGCCTCCGCGCACCCCGAGGGTGCGGACGAAGCGGTGCGTGAACTCACCGGCGGCGGTGCGCATCTGTCGATCGACGCGCTCGGCTCACCGGCCACCTGCGCCGCCTCGGTACGGAGCCTGCGTCGGCAGGGCCGTCATATACAGGTCGGCCTGTTGCCGTCCGCGACCGGCGACCCGGTCGTGCCCATGGCGCGGGTGATCGGTCTGGAGCTGGAAATCCTCGGCAGCCACGGCATGGCCGCACACGACTACCGGCCGATGATGGACATGGTGCGGGCCGGCACCCTGCGCCCGGATCTGCTGGTGACCTCCACCATCCCGCTGGACGCGGCACCGGCCGCGCTCGCCGCGATGGGGGCGACGCCCGGGGCGGGCGTGACGATCATCGAACCGTCAGGGAAACGGCGTAGCTGAGGTCCTGCACGGAATCGGTGGAGCCGATCGCTGTACAGGGCCTGAGAAGTGGGGGTTTGGCGGTGCCGGTGGTGCTGGTCGCGTCAGTCGCGTCGGCCGCGGTTGCCGGGGCGGGAGGCGACCCAGGCGCGGACCGTCTCCGCGTACCAGTAGGGCTTGCCGTTCTCCACATGGTCGGGAGGCGGCAGCAGACCGTGCTTGCGATATGAGCGGATGGTGTCGGGCTGCACCCGGATGTGCGCGGCAATGTCCTTGTAGGACCAGAGACTTCTGTCCGTCATAGGTGACACCTCTCTGTACCGCAGCGGCGGCGGGAGCCGTCGGGGGATGTGCGGCATGAACGCTGACGATCACTCGGCCTGTGTCCGGTCAACGATGCAGAGTGACGAGCGGGGAGGGATGTCGGGCGTCTGTGACGGAAGCCCCGCGTAACGGAGACAAGTGTGACAAGGGGGTGACAGCTGTGACAGAACGAAGTCAGTGGGGACTTCGCGGGATGCGAGGGCCGCGAGGGCTCTGGGGCGTGCCGCAGGAGCGGAGGAAGTCCCGGGTGCGGCGGGCGATCGGGAACGGCTTGTCGGGTGCGCAGGGGTACATGTCCTGCTCGACGATCGCGAACATATCGATGTCCAGGGCGCGGGCGGCCTCCAGGACCGGTTCCAGTGGCGGGACCCCGTGCGGCGGTTCGCACATCACTCCGCGGGCCACGGCCGGGCCGAACGGCACCTCGTTGGCGACGACCTCGGCGAGGATCTCGGGATCGACCTGCTTGAGGTGCAGATAGCCGATGCGCTCGCCGTAGGTCTCGATGAGCTTGACGCTGTCCCCGCCGCAGTACGCGTAATGGCCGGTGTCCAGGCAGAGCGAGACCAGGGCGGGGTCGGTGGCGTCGAGGAAGCGGCTGACGTTCTCCTCACTGTCGATGTGCGTATCGGCGTGCGGGTGCACGACGATGCGCAGCCCGTACCGGTCCTGGACCTCGCGGCCGAGCCGCTCCGTCTGGGCCGTCAGATCGCGCCACTGCGCAGCCGTGAGCGTGCGGTCCTCCAGCACCTTGCCGGTCTTGTCGTCGCGCCAGAACGAAGGGATGACCACCAGGTGGTCCGCGCCCATGGCCCGGGTGAGTGCCGCGATGTCAGCGACATGAGCCCAGGTCCGGTCCCAGACGGCGGGGCCGTGGTGCAATCCGGTGAAGACGGTGCCCGCCGATACCTGGAGTCCACGGCGTTGGGTCTCCTCCGTCAGCCGGGCCGGGTCGACGGGGAGATAGCCGTACGGCCCGAGTTCGATCCACTCGTAACCGGCCTCGGAGACCTCGTCGAGGAAGCGCTGCCAGGGCACTTGCCGCTCATCGTCGGGGAACCACACCCCCCACGAATCAGGTGCCGAGCCGATACGGATGCGGGCCGGAGAGGGCACGGAGGAGGTCATATCGCCCACCCTCCGGTCCTCGCCGAGGAGTGTCAAGAGTTCGTCCGAATGTCCGGACAAAATGTTGACAGGGTTCCGGGGGAGGGCTAGACCTGGGACCAGCCGTCCGGCCGCGGTCGAACCGCGGCGCGAAGGGATGCGTATGCCTGAGCCGTACGACGTGATCACCATGGGGCGGATCGGGGTGGACATCTACCCCCTGCAGACCGGTGTGCCGCTCGCTCGCGTCGAGACCTTCGGGAAGTTCCTCGGCGGTTCGCCGACCAATGTCGCCGTGGCGGCGGCCCGCCTCGGCCGGCGCACGGCCGTGATCACCCGGACCGGCCGTGATGCCTTCGGCGACTATCTCCGGGGGCAGCTGCGGGAGTTCGGGGTGGACGACAGGTGGGTGGCGGCCGTCGAGGAGTATCCGACCCCCGTCACCTTCTGCGAGATCTTCCCGCCGGACGACTTCCCCCTCTACTTCTACCGGCAGCCCAAGGCGCCCGACCTGGAGATCCACGGCGCGGAACTTGACCTGGACGCGGTCCGTGCCGCCCGGGTGTTCTGGATGACGGGCACCGGACTCTGCGCCGAACCGAGCCGCACCGCCACCCTCGCCGCACTCCGCGCCCGGAGCGAAGCCCGCACCGAAGCACCGGCCGGGGGCGGGACGACCGGGGACGGGCCGGCCGGTGTCACCGTCTTCGATCTCGACTGGCGGCCCATGTTCTGGGAGGGCGGCGACCACAGCGCGGTGGCACCCGCGCGGTACCGGGAAGCGCTCGCCCACGCCACCGTGGCCGTCGGCAATCTCGACGAGTGCGAGATCGCCACCGGGGAACGCGAGCCGTACGCGGCGGCCCGCGCCCTGCTCGCGGCCGGAGTCGAGCTGGCCGTCGTCAAGCAGGGACCCAAGGGAGTCCTGGCCGTTCACCGCGACGGCACCACGGCCGACGTGCCGCCCCTGCCCGTGGAGGTCGTCAACGGACTCGGCGCGGGGGACGCGTTCGGCGGGGCGCTCTGTCACGGGCTGCTCGCCGGATGGGCGACCGAACGCATCATGCGGTACGCGAACGCGGCCGGCGCCCTCGTCGCCTCCCGCCTGGCCTGCTCGTCCGCGATGCCGTATCCGGCCGAGGTCGAACAGGCCCTGGCCGACGGCGCCGTCATCACGACCGGAGCGACCCCATGACGCCCGCCGCCTCCTCCGCCTCCGAGCTCGTCCGGCTGCGGGTGCACCACCCGGAGGCCGTCGCCGAGGCCGCCGCCCGGCGACGCCGACGGCCTCTCGTCGTGCCCGGCGGCCGACTGATGATCATCGCCGCTGACCATCCGGCCCGCGGCTCGCTCGCCGTCGGTGACCGCGGACTGGCCATGGCCAACCGCTTCGAGCTCCTTGAACGGCTCTGTCTCGCCCTCTCCAGGCCGGGTGTCGACGGGGTCCTCGCCACCGCCGACATCCTCGACGACCTGCTGCTGCTCGGAGCCCTGGAGGGCAAGGTCGTCATCGGCTCCATGAACCGCGGCGGACTCGCGGGCGCCTCCTTCGAACTGGACGACCGGTTCACCGGTCACCGCCCCACCGATCTGGCCAGGCTCGGCTTCGACGCGGGCAAGCTGCTCCTCCGCATCGACTACGACGACCCGGGCTCCCTCGACACCCTGCACACCACCGCCCGCACCATCGACGACATGGCTGCGCACCAACTGCCCGTCTTCGTCGAGCCGTTCCTCTGCCGTCGCGTCGACGAACGGCTCCGCAACGACCTGGGCGCGGCCGCCGTCACCCTGTCCATCGCCATCGCCTCGGGGCTGGCGGGCACCTCCGCGTACACCTGGCTCAAGGTCCCCGTCACGGAGAATCCCGACGACATGGCCCAGGTGATGGAGACCTCCACCCTGCCCGCCGTGCTGCTCGGCGGCGAGGTCGGCGGCGATCTCGACGGTGCGTACGAGAAGTGGCGCGGTGCGCTGCGACTGCCGTCCGTGCAGGGGCTGGTGGTGGGCCGTTCGTTGCTCTATCCGGCCGACGGCGATGTGGCCGGGGCGGTCGACGCGGCCGTGGCGCTGCTCTAGGAGGGCGGGGGAAGGGCATGGAAAGGGCATGGAGATGACGACGTACGAGGACCAGCGGCAGCACCGCCACCACCTCCCGGCCGGCAGTGCGGGGAGCGACGCCTACGCCCTCGACATCGACCCGGAGCGGGCCGGATGGGACCGGTCGAGTCTGCGCGTGCTCGAACTGGAGCCGGGTGGTGTTCACACCCTGGTAACCGGGGAGAGCGAATGGATCATTCTGCCGTTGACGGGTGGCTGTACGGTGCACACGGCAGGTGAGATCTTTGAACTGCTGGGCAGGGAAAGTGTGTTCAGTGGGGTGAGCGATTTTGCGTACCTACCGCGTGACGCCCACGCACAGATCGCCTCCGGCGCAGGAGGCCGCTTCGCCCTGGCAGGAGCGAAGTGCGAGCGACTACTCCCCGCTCGCTACGGTCCCGCGCCGGAGGTACCCGTCGAGCTGCGCGGCACCGGGAACTGCTCCCGGCAGGTCAACAACTTCGCCGCCGCCGACACCTTCGACTGCGACCGCCTCATCGCGGTGGAGGTCCTCACCCCCGGGGGCAACTGGTCCTCGTACCCGCCGCACAAGCACGACGAGCACCACCCCGGAGCCGAGTCCGTCCTCGAAGAGATCTACTACTTCGAGGTGGAGGGGGACGGCCTCGCCTACCACCGGGTGTCACCGTCCCGGGCCGGCGGTACGGACGTCCTCGCCGAAGTCCGTACCGGCGACGCCGTCCTCATCCCCGACGGCTGGCACGGCCCGTCCATCGCCCCGCCCGGCCGCACCCTGTACTACCTGAACGTGATGGCGGGGCCGGGGCAGCAGCGCGAGTGGCTGATCCGCGACCACCCCGACCACAGCTGGATTCGCGACACCTGGCCGGACCAGCCCGTCGACCCCCGGCTCCCCCTCTACGGTCCGGAGGCCGGCCGATGACTCCCTCGCCCACCGCACCGGCCACCCGGCGGCTGACCACCGCCCAGGCCCTCGTCGCCTTCCTCGCCCGCCAGTACACCGAGCGCGACGGCCGCCGCCACCGTCTGATCAACGCGACCTGGGGCATTTTCGGCCACGGCAACGTCGCCGGGATCGGCCAGGCGCTCATCGAATCCGGACCGGACGAGATGCCCTTCCTCCAGGGCCGCAACGAACAGGCCATGGTGCACGCGGCCGTGGGGTACGCACGCCAGTCCGGCCGGCTCTCCGTGCAGGCCGTCACCACCTCCATCGGCCCCGGCGCCACCAACCTCGTCACCGGCGCCGCCCTCGCCACGGTCAACCACCTGCCCGTGCTCCTTCTCCCCGGCGACACCTTCGCGACCCGGCCCGCCGATCCCGTACTCCAGCAGCTCGAAGTGCCGTACGCGGGCGATGTCTCGGTCAACGACTGTCTGCGGCCGGTCTCCAGATACTTCGACCGGATCGGCCGCCCCGAAGCGCTGATCCCCGCCGCCCTCGCCGCGATGCGCGTCCTCACCGACCCGGCGGCCACCGGCGCCGTCACACTGGCGCTGCCGCAGGACGTCCAGGCGGAGGCGTTCGACTGGCCGGAGGAGTTCTTCCGGGAGCGGATCTGGCACATCCGCAGGCCCCGCCCCGAGGACCGCGAACTGACCGCGGCGGCCGAGGCGATCAGGAACAGCGCCCGTCCGCTCATCGTCGCGGGCGGCGGCGTCCGCCACAGCGGCGCCCAGGCGGCGCTGCGCGCCTACGCGGAGGCGACCGGCATCCCCGTCGCCTCCACCCAGGCCGGCAAGGGATCACTGCCCCACGACCACCCCTGCGACGTCGGCGGCATCGGGCACACCGGGACGGCGACCGCCGACGAGCTCGCCCGCGCAGCGGACCTGGTGATCGGCGTCGGCACGCGCTACAGCGACTTCACCACCGCGTCGTCGACGCTCTTCGCCCCCTCGGCCCGTTTCCTCAACGTCAACATCGGCTCCTTCGACGCGCACAAACTCTCCGCGCTCACCGTGCTCGCCGACGCCCGCGCGGCGCTCGAAGACCTGCACAGCGGTCTGGACGCGGCCCCCTACCGGGTCGACGCGGCGTACGAAGCCGGCTACGGCGCGGCCAAGGCCCGGTGGGAGGAGCGGGTCACGGCCGCCTACGCCCCGGCGGACCCGTCGGCGCGCCCCACCCAGGCCCAGGTCCTCGGCGTACTCGACACCTTGGTCACCGAGGACGACATCCTGATCAATGCCGCCGGTTCGCTCCCCGGTGACCTGCACAAGCTCTGGCGGACCCGCTCCGCCGACCAGTACCACGTCGAGTACGGCTACTCCTGCATGGGATACGAGATCCCCGCAGCGATCGGAGTCCAGCTCGCGGCTCCCGGCCGGCCCGTCTGGGCACTCGTCGGCGACGGTACATACTTGATGAATCCCACCGAAATCGTTACGGCCGTGCAGGAGGGGCTGCCCATCAAGGTCGTCATCCTCCAGAACCACGGCTACGCCTCGATCGGCGGTCTCTCCGAGTCCGTCGGCGGTGAGCGCTTCGGTACGGCCTACCGCCACCGGGCGGCCGACGGCACCTTCAGCGGGCCGCCGCTCCCCGTCGATCTCGCGGCCAACGCGGCCTCCCTCGGCATGCGGGTCCTGCGCGCCGAGACCGTGACTGACCTGCGCGAAGCCCTCGCCGACGCCCGCGCAGCGGACCGTCCTACTTGTGTCTACGTCGAGACCGAAACGGCAGACACTGTGTCGGGCCCCCCTCCGGCGCAGGCGTGGTGGGATGTTCCGGTAGCCGAAACCGCGACCCGCCCGTCGGCGGTCAAGGCCAGGGAAGAGTACGAACGCCACGTCGCAGCCCGACGCCGCCACCTCTGAAGGAGCACGTAGTCATGACGAAGACCGTCAACCACTGGATCGGCGGCAAGAGCGTCGAGGGCACGTCGGGCAATTACGGTCCGGTCACCGACCCCGCCACCGGCGCCGTCACCACCAACGTCGCGCTCGCCTCGATCGACGAGGTGGACGCCGCGGTCGCCGCCGCGAAGGCCGCGTACGAGACGTGGGGCACGTCCTCCCTCTCCGCCCGCACCACGGTCCTCTTCCGCTACCGCGCACTGCTCGACGCCCACCGCGACGACATCGCCGCGCTGATCACCGCCGAGCACGGCAAGGTGCACTCCGACGCGCTGGGCGAGGTCGCCCGCGGTCTGGAGATCGTGGAGCTGGCCTGCGGCATCACCACCCAGCTCAAGGGCGAGCTGTCCACCCAGGTCTCCAGCCGGGTCGACGTCTCCTCCATCCGCCAGTCGATCGGTGTCGTCGCGGGCATCACGCCGTTCAACTTCCCGGCCATGGTGCCGATGTGGATGTTCCCGCTCGCCATCGCCTGCGGCAACACCTTCATCCTGAAGCCCAGCGAGAAGGACCCCTCGGCCGCCAACCTGCTGGCCGAGCTGGCCGCCGAGGCCGGCCTGCCGGACGGCGTGCTGAACGTCCTGCACGGCGACAAGGTCGCCGTCGACGGACTCCTCAACCACCCCGACGTCGCCGCGGTCTCCTTCGTGGGCTCCACCCCGATCGCCCGCTACATCCACACCACCGCCTCCACCAACGGCAAGCGCGTCCAGGCACTCGGCGGCGCCAAGAACCACATGCTGGTCCTGCCCGACGCCGACCTGGACGCGGCGGCCGACGCGGCGGTCTCGGCGGCGTACGGCTCCGCCGGTGAGCGCTGCATGGCGATCTCCGCCGTCGTCGCCGTCAGCTCCATCGCGGACGAGCTCGTCGCCAAGATCAAGGAGCGGGCCGAGAAGATCAAGATCGGCCCCGGCAACGACCCCGCCTCCGAGATGGGCCCGCTGATCACCGCCGCCCACCGCGACAAGGTCGCCTCCTACGTCACGGGCGCGGCCGCCCAGGGCGCCGACGTCGTCCTCGACGGCACCGGTCACACGGTCGAGGGCTTCGAGGACGGCCACTGGATCGGCCTGTCCCTGCTCGACAACGTGTCGACGGACTCCGACGCCTACAAGGACGAGATCTTCGGCCCGGTCCTGTGCGTCCTGCGCGTCGACACGTACGACGAGGGCGTCGCCCTCATGAACGCCTCGCCGTTCGGCAACGGCACCGCGATCTTCACCCGCGACGGCGGCGCCGCCCGCCGCTTCCAGCTGGAGATCGAGTGCGGCATGGTCGGCGTCAACGTCCCGATCCCGGTGCCGGTGGGCTACCACTCCTTCGGTGGCTGGAAGGACTCGCTCTTCGGCGACCACCACATCTACGGCAACGACGGCGTGCACTTCTACACCCGCGGCAAGGTCGTCACGACCCGCTGGCCCGACCCGGCGGACGCCCCGTCGGGCGTGGACCTGGGCTTCCCCCGCAACCACTGATCCGTAGACCGGATCCCCTGAGCCCTCGCCCGCACACAGCGGGCGGGGGCTTCGTGGTCCTCGGCAGTCCGGGATGAAATGCTGGCCGGATGAGGGGTTCACGACTGCCGTTCGGGGAAGCACTGCGGGCCGAGCTGGGCGCGCCCAAGAGCCCCCGCAGCCTGGAGAGCAGCCCGCGTTCGCGGGTCTGGCGCATCGAGCTGGACGGGCGGACGGCGGTGCTGAAACAGCTCGTCGAAGGGCCCGGTGCCGAGGAACGGTACGGGCGTGAGGTGGCCGCGCTGCGGATCGCCGCCCGCGCCGCGAGCCCCGTGGTGCCCGCGCTGCTGGGCACCGACCCCGAGGAACGGGTGCTGGTCCTGGAACACGTGGACGACCGGCGTCCGGCCGCCGACTGGATCGTCGACTACGCGGCGGCCCTGGCCCGGCTGCACGCCACCGTGGAACCCGGCGACACGGGGGCCCTTCCCCGCTGGCAGGGCCCGACGGAGGCCGACGTCACCTCCTTCCTCACCCTGGCCGAAACCCTCGGGGCCCCGGTGGCACCGGGCGTGGCCGCAGAGCTGGACGCCCTCGTCCACCGGCTCGCCCATGCACCGGGGAACGCCCTGCTCCACGGGGACCCGTGCCCCGGCAACGATCTGCATACCACCGACGGCATCAGGTTCATCGACTTCGAACAGGCCTCGCTGGGCAACGGCCTGATGGAACTCGCCTACCTGCGCATCGGCTTCCCGACCTGCTGGTGCGTCACTGCCGCGGCCGAACCGCTGCTGGACCGGGCCACCACCGCCTACCGCACGGCCTGGCACACCGCGACCGGTACCGAACTCGACGACACGGGCCTCACCGACGCCTGCGCGGGCTGGCTGATCCGCGGCGACGCCCTGGTCCAGCGGGCCCACCGCGGCACCACCGACCACCTGGCCCGCATCCCGGACCAGGACTGGAAGTGGGGCACCACGACCGCCCGGGGCCGCCTCGTCCATCGCCTGCGCTTAGTCGCCGAACTGACCACGGGCCACCCGGAACTCGGCGGTCTGAGCACCCTCGCCACGGACCTGCGCCACCGCATACGGACACGCTGGCCGAGGCTGTCGCCCGTGCCCTCGAAGCGCCCGTAGAAAACCTGGTGGCGGGGGTCCGCCCTTCCACGCATGGTGTACACCATGACCGCACAATCCCTGACTGCACAGCCCCACGAGATCCGCGCCCAGCACACCGAATCGACCATCACCGTCTACCAGGCGTACCCGCCCGCCATCGGCCTCCCGGCCGCCCGCGACGGCCGTTTCCCCGCCGCCTGGAAGCGCGACCGCATGACGTGGATCAAGCCGAGCTTCCTGTGGATGATGTATCGCTGCGGCTGGGCGACGAAGGAGGGCCAGGAGACGGTCCTAGCCGTCGAGATCACCCGCGAGGGCTTCGCCTGGGCACTGGAGAACGCCGAACTCTCCCATTACGTACGGGACGTGCATCCGGACCAGGCCACCTGGCAGCGCAACCTGCGCCGCGCGCCCACCCGCGTCCAGTGGGACCCCGAACGCGACCTCCACCTGAACCAGCTCCCGTACCGCTCCCTGCAACTCGGGCTCGCGGGTGAGGCGGCACGGCGGTACGCGGACGAGTGGACGGTCTCCATCCGCGACGTCACCCCGCTCGCCCGGGAGATCCACACCCTGGTGCGGGCAGGGGAATCCGAGGCCGCCGCCGCGCTGCTGCCGAGGGAAACCCCGTGGTCCGCCACCGGAAGAGTGCCCCGGCCTTCGGCGCCCGACGCGCACGGGAGCTGACGTCGGCAGCAGCGAACTGGGCTGGACGTAACGGGGAAGGCGTCCCGTCCCCGTGGGTGGCGGCCCGCAGTCCGGCGACAAGGGCGGCCCATTCGATCTCGGCCGCATCGCGCTCTGTCAGTGCGCGATGCCGTCGATCAGCTCTCGCGCGCCCTGGCGCAGCAGGGCGACGGCGACGGAGGTGCCGAGGGTGGCGGGGTCGAGGCGGCCGGCCCACTCGTGCGCGTTCAGGACTGTCTTCCCGTCGGGGGTGAAGACCTTCGCTCGCAGCGAGAGTTCACCGTTTCCCTCGACCTGGGCGTACCCGGCGATGGGTGAGTTGCAGTGCCCTTGCAGGACGTGGAGGAACATTCGCTCAGCCGTCGTCTCGCGGTGCGTGTCGGGGTCGCCGAGCGCGCTCACGAGGTCGATGAGCTCGGTGTCATCTTCGCGGCATTGAAGGGCGAGGACTCCGGCTCCGATCGGCGGGCACATGATCTCGGGCGACAGGATCTCGGTGATCACGTCCGTGCGGCCGATGCGTTCCAGGCCGGAGACGGCCAGGAGTAGCGCGTCGGCCTCACCTGCGGCGAGCTTTTCCAGGCGGCGGTTGGCGTTGCCGCGCATCGGTACGCACTCCAGGTGCGGGTGCGAGGCGGCGAGCTGGGCGATGCGCCGTACGGACGAGGTGCCGATCCGGGTCCCGGCCGGGAGCTGGTCGAGGGGCAGGCCGTCGGGGTGGATGAGGGCGTCCCGGATGTCGTCGCGCTTGAGGAAGGCGGCGAAGGTCGTGCCGGACGGCAGGGGCCGGTCGGCGGGGACGTCCTTCACGCAGTGCACCGCGAGGTCCGCGTCCCCGGCGAGCAGCGCCTGGTCGACCTCCTTGGTGAACGCGCCTTTGCCCTCGACCGCGCTGAGGTCGCCCATCCACTTGTCGCCGGTCGTCTTCACGGCGACGACCTCGGTGCGGGTGTCGGGGTAGAGCGCGGCCAGTTCGGCGCGGACGCGCTCCACCTGGGCGAGCGCCATGGGCGAGTCGCGGGACACGATGCGAATGAGATCAGCGGCCATGTCGCCCACGATAGACCGTCAGATACGGGTTCCGATGACTAGCCCTGATGCCCATGTCATGGCGGTTCCAAGCAAGTTGGTGTGACCAGGTAATTGTCCGAGGAAGGCGTCGACGCGGGGCTGGTGGTCGGGGGGCCCGGTGGGTTGCGGCAAGAGGTCGTCGACGATGTAGAGGCCGCCGGGTGCCGGCAGGTTCAGCCCGCCGGGGTGGTGGACGTCGGCCGAGTCTGCTTCTCTGCCCTTGCCTCGTCGTCCGCCGTGCGTGCCGGGCGGGCCCGGTTGAAGGCCAGGTTCAGACCGAACGCGATCAGGGTCGCGCTCGTCACTGGTGAGCCCAGCACGATGCGCACACCGTCTGGGAAACGGGAGTAGAGGTCCGGTGCCACGTCGGGCGCCATGCCCACACCGATCGACACGGCGACGATCAACAGGTTGTGCGTTCCCTCGAACTCGACCTTCCGCAGTGTGCTGATGCCGACGGCAGCGACCGTGGCGAACATGACCAGTCCCGCCGCGCCCACGACCGGTCCGGGCAGCCCGGCCACCACCGCCCCCAGCTTGGGAACCAGGCCCAGGGCAACCAGGATGGCGCCCGCGACGGTGGCCACATGGCGGCTGCGCACCCGGGTCATCGACACCAGGCCCACGTTCTGGGCGAAGACGGTGTCGATGAAGGCGTTCATCACTCCGCCGAGCACCCCGGACAGCCCGTCGGCGGCCAGCCCGCGCGCCATGTCCGCGGTCGTCAGCTCCTTGCCCGTGAGTTCGGCGACCGCGATCAGGTCCGCGGTCGACTCGGCGAACAGAACCAGCATCACGACACACATGGAGATGACCGCGACGGGCGGGAACTCGGGCGCGCCGAACTGGAACGGAGCGCTCACCCCGATCCAGTCGGCGCCACGGGCGGCGGACAGGTCCACCAGACCCAGCGGCACCGCGACCGCGGTACCGGCCAGCAGCCCGAGCAGGACGCCGGTCTGGGCCAGAAAGCCCCGGCCGAACCTCGCCACCAGCAGGATCACGATGACGACGAAGGCGGCGAGGGCGAGGCGCGACGGCGCCGCGTAGTCCGCCGCCTTGGGGTCGCTGCCGACGACAAGGTTGACGCCGACACCGATCAGCGCCAGGCCGACCACGGTGATCACCACACCGCTCACCAGCGGCGGGAAGAAGCGCGCTGCCTTGGCGAACGGCCAGGCGACGAGCAGGCCGAAGATCCCGGCGGCGAGCATCGAACCGTATACGGCCTGGAGCCCGTACTCACCGGCTATCAGGATCATCGGCGCCACGGCGGTGAAGGCCGCGCCGGCCATCACGGGCATGCGGACGCCGAGCACCCGCCCGACGCCCGCGCCCTGGATCATCGTGACGACGCCCGCGACCAGCAGGTCCGCGTTGATGAGCAGAGCGATGGTCGAGGCATCGAGCCCGGCGGCCGCGCCGAAGACGAGCGGCACCGTGACACAGCCGGTGTACATCACCAGAACGTGCTGGAGACCCAGCACCGCGAGCCGCCCGAACGGCGCCCGCTTTTTCGCGGACATCATCAAAACAGCTCCTCTATCGTGTGAAGTTGGCGGCGATGCGCTGCTGGATGTACTGCTCCGCCGTGATCGGCGGATACCGGCCGTCCGGCCCCTCGATCACCACGTCACGGTTGGCCTGGGCGAAGAAAGCGATGCTGTAGCGGGCGCCCAGGTCCTCGCCGGCGCCCGGGGACTTGACCCGGTGGAAGTTGGACGGAAGCCGGTCGCCGCTCCACCGCATCAGCATGTCGCCGATGTTGCAGGTGATGGCGTCGGCCGAGGGCACCACGGGAGTCCACTCCTGGGCCTCGGCCTCCTTTCCCGGGCATACCTGCAGCCCGCCCTGCCCGTCCCGCTGGAAGAGCAGCGTCAGGCAGTCGAAGTCGGTGTGCGCACCGGCCCGCCACACGTTCGGGTCGGGTTCGGCGTCCTCGGGGATCGCGAAGTAGTGCAGCATCCGCAGGGTGGACTGGTAGTGCATGCTCTGAGGGTCGTGGGCGCGGGTGAAGAAGTCGCCGGCGAAGCCAAGCTTGTCGGCGAAGCAGGACAGGACCCGCATCGCCACCTCGCGACAGCGCGTCTCGAAGTCGAGGGCGCGCAGCCGGAATTCGGGCAGGACGTCGTCGGGCCAGAGCCCCTCCATGTGAGGGCGGGTGACCTGGTACGACTCCTTCTGGTCCGGTGTCCCGACGGACGGCCTGACCTGGGTCATGGACTCCCACCCGGAGTTGAGGCCCTTCTTCAGCCCATGCCGGGCCTTGTGTGCCTCGGGCAGCGCGAAGAATCCCTCGGCGTTCGTGAACGCCTCGTCCAGCAGGGCCTGTTCGATGCCGTGGTTGACCAGCTGGAAGAACCCGATGTCCGTGGCCGCCGCCCACAGCTCCTCGGTGATCTCGGCCTTGCGGGCCTCGAAGTCGGAGAGGTCGATGCGGCGGATCTCCCGGGCCGTGGTCTCGGTCCCGGCCCCGCCCATGCGTGTTTCCTTGTCGAGTTCGGCGAGGCCGTACGTCGATTGAGGCGTCGTGTGCTGCACAGCACGCGTCGTGATTTCAGTCATCGCGGCAAGTACTCCTGAGTACGTCGGAGTGGTGTTCTCCGAGTCCTACGAGGTGCAGTCACCGCCCCTGCACCCCCACCGCGGACACACAGAGGTCCGCGAGCACGGTCGGCCTCGGACCCGTCCGTGGGCCCGGCGCCGTGGGCTGGCATACGCCCCGTCGACAGGGGCCATGCGCGATGAAGTCAGACTGGCGGCAGCTTGTTTCGTCCGGGAACCAGTTCTGTTACTGCGACAGCACGTCCACGAGGAACGCCGGGGGAAGGCGGGCACTGCGCCCGTCGCGCACCGGAAGGCACACGTAGTCCGGTCGAAACGTTGCAGCACGAGGTCGGCCCTGGTCCCCGGCGCCACACCGTCCGCGCAGGCGTCGAGCCCGAGCACCTCATCGGCGCCGCGCGGAGATCGCCGGCATCTCCGCGACGGCCGGCTCTTCGAGCCTCCTGCCGGACGGGCTCCTGCCCGCCGCCCCGGTGATCGGCGGGTACTGGACCTGCGGCAACGACGTCGAGATCGACCTGGTGGGTGCCGACCGGCAGCCGGTGGCCAAGCAGTTGCTCTTCCTCGGCTCGGTCAAGGCGGCATACGGCCCCGACGAGCTGCTCAGCGCCTGGCGCAGAGCGTGAGACGGCGGCAGACAACACTCTTGTTGTTCGGGTGGGTGATTCTGCGGCGTTGTGGCCTGCCCGGACGCAGGTGCGGACTGCCTGGCTCCGGGGTACAGATGCTCTGTGATCACCAAGCGCGACGACGCGTCCCGTGGGCTGACGCGCGAGGAACTGCTCGCGCTGCCCGCGGCTGTGGACCTGGAAACAGCGAACCGCGCGCTGTCCCTCAGCCGCACCACCGGGTACGACCTCGCCAAGCGCGGCCGATATCCGTGCACGGTCCTGCGGCTGGGCAACGCCTACCGGGTCGTCACCGCCGACCTGCTCAAGCTGCTCCACATCGACGTACCGGAGCCCGCAGGCATCGACGAGCCGACGGCTGCCACACCCGATTCGGACACGGGCCGTCCCTCGCCGGGCTGCTGTTGCTGCCGCGGTGCCGGTCCAGATGCCTGCCTACGGTCTCGCACGGGCGGAGCGCACGCTCTGTCGCATGACCAGGTGCGTGCCCAGCATGACGTTCTGATCGCTGTACATCGGGTCGTCGCGGTGCAGTGCCATCCGTACCGCGGCGCGGCCCAGCTCGTCGAAGGGCACGTGGACCGAGTTCAGCGGCAGGGGAAGATCGGCGGAGATCGCCTCGTCGTTGTAGCCGATGAGCGACAGGTCATCCGGGAGTGTCAGACCGCCTTCGCGGGCGGCGGTCATGGCGCCGGCCGCGAGGTAGTCGTCGAAACAGAAGGCCGCCGTGTACGGCAGGCGCCCGGCGGCCAGATGGGATCGCACGGTCTCGTAGCCGAACGTCCGGTCGGCGCCTCCGATGTGGAGGAGGCTCGGATCCGGAGTGATGCCGTGGTCCTCGTGGGCGCGACGGTAGCCGGCGATACGCAGGTCGGTCGTGGTGTGGTCACGCGGGCCGCCGAGCAGGGCGATGCGCCGGTGGCCGAGGGACAGCAGGTGGCTGACGGCCGCGTGGGCGCCGCCCTCATGGTCGTAGTTCACGACCGTGATCGGCAGGTCGGGTGCCGGGGCGGGCCGTCCGCAGAGCACCAGCCTGGAGCCGCTGGCGTCGAGGACCCGGGCGAAGCGGGCGATGCGCTCGGCGTAGTGGGGTGTGACGACCGTCCCGCCGATGAGCACGACCGCCTCGGTGTTGTGCTGGCGCAGCGTCTCCAGCAGCGCGATCTCCCGCTCCGGGTCGCTTCTGGTGGAACAGACGATGCAGAGCCGGTTCTCGTTGGTGGCCTGTTGCTCGATGCCGCTGGCGACCCGGTTGTGGAACTGCCAGGACAGCCCGGGGAGCAGGATCGCCACGGTGCGCGCGTGCGGGGCCGACAGGGCGCGTGCCTGGGCGTTGACCACGTAGTCCAGCTCTTTGATGGCCTGCTGGATGCGCGACTGCGCCGCGGAGGACACCGGGCGGCTGCCGGTCAGAACCCGGGAGACGGTCGCCGGGGAGACCCCGGCCCTTGCGGCGACGTCGCGGATGGTTGCGGCTCTCGGAGGCGCGTCCTGGGGGTCGTGCATGCTCGGAGTATACGGTTGCCTGTCTGTTTCCTCCGGGGACAACGGGTTCACTTGAGCATCCCCACGGTGAGGCCGGCCTGGATGCGTCGCTGGAGTGCCAGATAGAGGCCGATCACGGGGACCGCCGCGATGACGAGTCCGGCGAACAGTGCGCTCCAGTCCGCCTCGTAGCCCTGCTGGCTGGCCAGGTTCGCCAGGCCCTGGGACAGCACGTACTTGTCGCGGTCGGTGTTGAGCGCGACCGGCAGCAGGTACTGGTTCCACATGCCCAGGAAGTTGAAGATGCCGACCGACAGCAGGCCCGGCTTGGCCATGGGCAGCATGACCCGGAAGAAGATGGCCTCCTGCGAGGCACCGTCGATGAGCGCGGCCTCGGCCACCGCCGTGGGCAGCGTGCGGAAGAAACTGGTCAGGAAGAAGACGGTGAATGGCAGCGCGTACGCCGTGTAGACGAGGATCATGCCGTGGTAACTGCCCAGCAGGCCGAGGTTCTTGACGACGAAGAAGAGCGGGACCAGGGCAAGTACGACGGGGAACGCCATTCCGGCGACGAACGCGTAGTAGATCAGCCGGCAGCCGGGGAAGGTGAACCGGGCCAGCACGTAGGCGACCATGGAGCCCAGGATCATGGTGAGGGCAAGCGAACCGAGCACGACGACAAGGGTGTTGACGAAGTAGTCGCCGATGCTCGCCCTGGACCAGGCTCGGGTGAAGTTGTCGGCGTGCCAAGTGCCGGGCAGTTGCCAGGGGTTGCCGAACAGTTCTCGGTTGTCCTTGAACGCGCTGATCAGGGCCCAGAGCAGGGGCACGGTGGACAGCAGGGCCCAGAAGACGAGCAGGGCGTGGGTCGCGCCGGTGGCCGCGTGAGCACCAACACGCTTGACAAGCGGAGGAGTTGGCGGCGAGGTGGGCTTCGGGGGCCGGTGGTCCTCCTGTCGCGGGATGTGTGGAAGGCTCGCGCCGGCCTGCGTGGGGTGGGACGAAGTCTTCATCGTGGTAGGCCTCAGAACTCGATCGTGTTCTTGCCGCGGGAGCCGCGGAAGGTGAGCGCCGTCAGCAGGAGGCTCAGCAGGCTGAGCATCACGCCGATCGCCGTGGCGTAGCCGAACTTGCCGTTCCCGAACGCGGACAGGTAGAGGTACTGGGAGAGCACCATGGTGGACTTGTCCGGGCCGCCGGTCGGGGTGAGAACCATGAACAGCGCGAACGCGTCGAGCGCGTGGATGCCCAGATAGATCCAGGCGACCTGGACGGACTCGCGCAGCAGCGGCAGGGTGATGCGGGTCAGCGTCTGGAAGCGTCCGGCACCGTCCAGTTCGGCGGCCTCGAAGATGTCCTTGGGGATGGACTGCATCGCGGCGCTGAAAAGGACGACGTAGAAGCCGACGCCGGCCCAGACCATCACCGCGATCAGCGACCACAGGGCGACGGCCGGGTCGCCGAGCCAGGTGTGGGCCAGTCCGCCCAGACCGAGCGCGTCCAGTCCGCCGTTGAGCAGCCCGATCTGCGGGTTGTAGATGAACTGCCACAGGATCGCCGTGATCACCACGGGGAGGATGTGTGGCAGGAAGTAGACCCGGCGGTAGAAGGCCGAGCCCCGGACCCCCTGGATCTTGCCGCCCGAGCCGCCCACGTTGAGCATGGCGGCGAAGAACATCCCGAGCACGATCGTGACGAGCGGCACCACCAGCAGGAGCAGCCCGTTGTGGCCCAGAGCCTGCCAGAAGTCCGGGTCCTGGAAGAGGCGTTGGAAGTTGTCCAGCCCGACGAAGGGCTTGTCGGCGGTGAACCCCGACCAGCTGGTCAGCGAGATCGAGAACGCCTGCGCGTAGGGGGAGACCACCAGCACCCCGTACAGGGTGAGCGGCAGTGCCAGGAAGAGAAGGATGACGCGGGTTTTTCCGTGGTTCACGAACGACTCCGGGGATGGGGGAGACGGGACCCGCCGTCCCTGCGGGGCGAGGGACGGCGAATCCGCTGTGTCTGTGGCGTGATCCGGCGCCTTGCCTGCCTGCGACCTGATCCGCCGGGCAGGTCCTAGACCTTGAACTTCGTGATGGAGGAGTCGGCGGCGATGTCGTCGGCCTTGGCCTGCATCGTGGAGAGGAACTCGGCCGCGTCGATGCGCCCGGCGAGCAGGTTGGCGAACTCGGACTTCAGCGTGGTGGCCAGGTCGGCGTACCAGGTCATGAACCGGTAGTTGAACAGGTCGTCCCCGGCCGCGGTGACGGCCTTCAGCACCGAGCCCAGCGCGGTGGAACCGAAGTCCTTGTCGCCTGCGGCCCCCTTGACGACGGTGAGGGCATGGGTCGTCTCGGTGAAGTTGGACGCGGCTTCCTTGGAGAGCATGATCCGCAGGAACTCCTTGCCGCCGCGGACGTTCTTGGCCTTGGCCGGGACGACGAAGATCTCCCCGGTGGTGGCGTGCAGCGCGCTCTGCGGCAGGGCACCGTCCGACGAGAGCGGGGGGACCGCGCCGAAGACCATGTCGAACCCGTCCGGGGTGATCGCCTTCATCTCGCTCTCGACGTACGAGCCGGCGTGGTACAGCGCGGCCTTGCCCTGCACCCATGCGGTCTGCGCCTGGGTGTGGTCCAGTCCCTCGCTGCCCTTGAGGAAGTACCCGGACGAGGCCAGCCCCTCGATCGCCTCGGCGGCGGCCTTGACCGGTTCGGCCTGCCACGCCTTGGCTTCCAGGTTGTCGATGGCCTTGATCACGTCGACGCCGCCCTGCTTGGCCGCGAGGGCCATGAGCGGGCTGAAGAAGTAGTCGGGCGCCGTCGTACCGCCGTACGCGAAGGGGGCGATGCCCGCCTTCTTGATCTTGGCGGCCAGTTCGGTCAGGCCGTCCCAGGAGGTCGGCCAGGTCCAGCCGTGCTGGTCGAACAGCGTCTTGGAGTACCAGAAGCCGTTGACGGTGAAGACGTACGGAAGGCCCATCACCTTGCCGTCGAACGTGGCCGGGTCCAGGGCGCCCGGCAGGAGCGTGTCCCCGACCGTGGTGGCCGGGTCGTCGATCGAGGGGGCCTTCAGCAGGTCGGCCAGCTCGGCCAGCTGGCCGTCGGCGACCAGCGTGCCCATCGCGATCTTCTTGGCGCCCCAGTTGTCGATGACGTCCGGCGGGTTCCCGGCGACGAACCGCGGCTGCAGCTCGGTCTGGATCTCGGTGATGCCGGAGTGGCTGATCTTCGTCTTCGGATACTTCTTGGCGTACAGCTTCTCGTCGAACTTGGCGTACTCGTCGCTGTAACCGCCCTTGAAGACGACGACGTCCAACGCGGCGCTCTCGTCGATGCCGAACGGGTTGGTGGCGCTGGCCTTGCCCTTGGCCGAGCCGGCGTCGGCGTCGCCGTCGGCGGAGGCGCAGGCGGCCAGCAGGCCGGAGCCGGACACGGCGAAAGCGGCGACCGCTGTCGCTCTCAGCAGGCTTCGTCTCGAGAACGTCGGGGGCTGGGTGTTCACTGGTGCTCCTTTGTGCAACGGGGTTCGCTGTGCGAGGGGGTGGTACGGGGAGGGCCGGCTCAGGCGAGCTGCGCCAACTGGTCGGCGCGGATGCCCCCGTGCAGGGGCTCGTCGGCGGTGAGGCGTTCGATCTCGGCGACGGCGAACTCGCCGAGCCGACGTATCTCGGTGCCCATCGCCCCGGCCACGTGGGGCGTGACCATGACGTTGGGCAGGGACAGCAGCGGGTGGCCGACGGGCAGCGGCTCGGGGTCGGTCACGTCCAGGACGGCGTCGATCCGGCCGTCTGCGCAGTGCCGGAGCAGCGCCTCGGTGTCGATCAGTTGTCCGCGTGCGGTGTTGATCAGGACGGCACCGTCCCGCAGCAGGGCGAGACGGCGGTCGTCGAGAAGGTGGTGGGTCTCGGGCAGGGCCGGGGCGTGCAGGCTGACGATGTCGCTGCGGCGCAGCAGGTCGTCCAGCTCGACCAGCTCCACCTGTCCGGCCGGATGCAGCTCGGCCGCCGCGGGCGCATCCAGGGTCGGGTCGCTGACCAGCAGCTGGAAGCCGTGCGGGGCGAGCAGCTCCAGGACGAGACGTCCCGTGCGGGACGCGCCGACGATCCCGACGACGCGCTCATGGTTGCCGGTGTCGCCGGCGAGCTTGTTCTTGTACTGGCCCCGTGTGTAGTCGCGGGCCAGCCGGAAGGCACGCTTGCCCGCGAGCAGGATCGCGCCGACGGTGTATTGCGCGACGGGGAAGGCGTTGGCGGAGGCCGCCGAGGAGACGAGGATTCCGCGCCGCCAGACCTCGGGTGTGAGGTGGTGCTTGACCGATCCCGCGGCGTGCACGATCGCGCGCAGCCGGGAAGCCGCGTCGAGGACGGCGCCGTCGATGAGCGGGCAGCCCCAGCCGGTGAGCAGCACGTCCACGTCCGCCAGCTTTCTGCGGGAGGCCGGGTCCGCGAAGTCGACGATGATGCCGGGCCGGACGGCCACGCTCTTGTCCAGCCGAGCGGTGAGCTCTTCGGTGAGGGCGAGGGCGGCGACCTCTGGCTGCATCGCGATCGCGACGGTCATGCGACGGCTCACCGGTTCACTGCTCCTTGGGGGTTGGGACGGTGGGTTGCTTCATGATGTGCAACCGGTTTCACGTGAGGTGGCCGTCAAGCTATTGAGCGTTGAGACGATCCGTCAAGGGGCTCTCTGCAGAAATGGACTTCCAGTGGTCAGAAAGCTGTGAATCCGGGGCGAGTCGAGGTCTGAGGGTTGCCTCCTTGGATGAAACCGGTTTACCGTCCCCGCCCAACTGCCCCACCCAGCAGGCGGGGGAGTCGGCCAACCACCCGACGACGGGCGCCCACGTCCGTATGACCGCGCGCCCCGCACGGGGTGCGGAGGGGATTCCCCGATGCTCACTCGCCGACAGTTGCTACGCCTCGCCACCACCACGGCCGGCGCCACGTTGGGCGTGGCCGTGATCGGCTCGCGGCCGGCCTTCGCCGCCGACGAGTACGACACCCTTCGCCTGCGCTGGATCGACAGGACCCTGCTGGGCACCGGCTACGACGCCACGCAGGAGCCGTTCGTGACCGTGCTCGCCCGCACGGGCAGCACCGCGTCCGGCTTCCTGTCTGACATGAACCCGTCGACTGCCTCGCTCTGGGACGACCTGCCGATCGGCAGCGTCAGCGCCAACGTCACCTCGAGTTACGTGCGCCTGAAGGTGATGGCCCAGGCATGGGCCTTCGACGGCACCGGGCTGACGGGGGACGCCGATCTCCTCGCCGCCGTCCTGACAGGCCTCGACTGGATGTACGCCTACGCGTACACGCCGACCACCACCACGTACGACAACTGGTGGGACTGGCAGATCGGCGCCTCGCGTCTCTCGCTCGACATCGCCTGCCTGGTGTACGCCGAGCTCAGCAGCGCCCAACTCGCCAACTACCTGGCGGCGATCGACACCTTCGTGCCGGACTCCGCGGTCGCCTCCTACAGCGGGGTGAGCACCGGAGCCAACCGGGTCGACCTGTGCCGGGTGCTCATCCTGCGCGGCATCCTCGCCAAGAGCTCGGCGAAGATCGCCACGGGCGTCGCCGGTCTCTCCCCCGTGTTCCCGCTGGTCCGCAGCGGCGACGGCTTCTACGCCGACGGATCGTTCGTCCAGCACACCAACGTGCCCTACACCGGGTCCTACGGCTCCGTCCTGATCAGCGGACTGGCCGGTCTGCTCTCGCTCTTGGCGGGATCGACCTGGGAGTTGACCGACGACAACAGGCAGCTGCTCTTCGACGCCGTCACCGACGCCTTCGCCCCGTTCCTGTTCAACGGGCTGATGATGGACGGCGTGTCCGGGCGGGCGATCAGCCGCGGCGTCAAGACCGTGGACAACGCGCTGGGGATCCAGCAGGACGACCACGTACGCGGCCATCTCATCATCGGCAGCATCCTGATGCTGGCGGACGCGGCCTCCACCGCCGAGGCCGCCACCTGGAAGGCGATGGCCAAGGGCTGGCTGGAGCGCGACTACTGGGCTCCGTTCCTGGAGGACTTCTCCCAGACGCTGCCCGTGCTGGCCCTCGGCAGCTCCGTCCTCGACGACACCTCGATCACCGCGACCGCCGAACCGGTCGCCTCCCGGGTCTTCGGCAGCATGGACCGGGCCACCCACCGCCGCGCCTCCTGGGCCCTCGCCGTCTCCATGTGCTCCGCGAGAACCGCGTTCTACGAGTGCATCAACGGCGAGAACCTGCGCGGCTGGCACACCGGCTCCGGAATGACCTACTGGTGGGGTGGCACCTACGGCAACGGCCAGTACTCGGACGCCTATTGGCCGACCGTCGACCCCTACCGCCTGCCGGGGACCACCGTCTCCCGCATCCCGCTGACGGACGGACAGGGGACCCCCCGGCCCACCCCGCCCACGGGAGCCGTCTGGGCCGGAGGCGCCACCGACGGAACGTACAGCGCGCTCGGCCAGGACACCCGCGGCCTCGGCTCCACCCTGGCCGCCAAGAAGTCCTGGTTCTGCCTCGACGACCAGGTCGTCTGCCTCGGCGCCGGGATCACCGCCAGCGACGGATACGCGGTCGAGACCACCGTCGACAACCGCAACCTGGGCTCCGCCGCCTCCAACGCGCTGACCGTCGACGGGACCGCTCAGTCGACCACGCTGGGCTGGTCCGGCACCTTCGCCGCTGCCTCCTGGGCGTCGATCACCGGGGTCGGCGGCTACGTCTTCCCCGGCGGGGCCACCCTGAAGGCGCTGCGCCAGGCCCGTACCGGCGCCTGGAGTGACATCAACACCGGGAGCTCCACGACATCCCTGACCCGCCGATATCTGACCCTGTGGGTCGACCACGGCACCGACCCCAGCGGCGCCTCCTACAGCTACGTACTCCTGCCCGGCGCCACGCCGGCCCTCACCGCCGCCCGCGCGGCCTCCCCGACGATCACCGTTCTGGCCAACACGGCCTCCGTCCAGGCGGTCACGGACACCGCCACCGGCGTGACCGCCGCCAACTTCTTCGCCGCCGGCACCGCGGGCCCGATCACCGTCTCGTCGCCGTGCTCCGTCCTCGTGCGGGAGTCCGGCGGCACGCTGTCGGTCAGCGTCGCCGACCCTACCCGCGCCGCTGCGACGGTCACCGTCACCGTCGACCGCAGCGGATACACCACGGCCAGCGCGGACGACGGCGTCAGCGTCGTCGGTCTCGCTCCCCTCACCCTGGTCGTGGAGGTCGGCGGCGCCCAGGGCGCCTCCCGCACCATCACGCTCGGAACCGGCACGACCGTCACCGCCGGCACGTACACCGCACTCGCCCCGACCGCCGACGCCTACGTCCGTGACGGCTCCTACGCCGACACCAACTACGGCAGCACCACCGACCTGGTCGTCAAGAACGCAGGCACCGGCTACCACCGCCGGTCCTTCCTCAAGTTCGACCTGTCCGCCCTGGCGGGCACACCCAGGCGCGCGGTGCTGTGGGTGCGCGGCGCCACCTCCGACTCCACCGGCACTCAGGCCACCCTCACCGGATACGCGGTGAGCAGCGACAGCTGGACGGAGACCGGCCTGACCTGGAACAACCAGCCGACGCTCGGCGACGCGCTGTCCTCCGGTTCGATCGGCAACGCCAAGGACTGGATCCCGATCGAGGTCACCGGCCACGTGCAGACCCAGTACGCGGTCGATGGAACGGCGACCGTGGCCCTCGTCGAGAGCGCGGCCGGTGTCGCCGTTCTCCTTGCCGGCCGGAGCAGCTCGGCGAACCAGCCGTTCCTGCAGGTCATCACCGGTTGAGCAAGTTTTTATGAAACACATGAAACCGATTGCACACCCCGTAATCGATCTCTACGATGACGTCCATGCCCACCCCGTCACAGCTGTTCGGCCCAGCCCCCACCACCCGGGAAGGCTGGGCCGGAGCCCTGCTCGCTCTCACCGCACCCGCCACGCGCACAGCGGCCGCCGGCCCCGGACGAATGCCGGTGCACGCGAGCATGAGCGACCGCCGGGCGGTCTGGTTCGAGCTCGTCGCCCGTCCCCTGTGGGGACTCGCCGCGCACGCCGCCGGCGGCCTGTCCGGCGCGGACCGGCAGTGGGAGGAAGTGCGCCATGCGCTGACCTCCGCCGTCGACCCCGAACATCCGTGGTACGTCGGCCGGCCGGCCGACATGGACCAGCGCCTCGTTGAATCCGCCGCTGTCGGCTACGCGCTCGCCGTCGCGCGGCACCAGCTCTGGGACCCGCTCACCGAACGGCAGCGGCAGCAGCTCGCCGACTGGCTGTCGGCGTCGGCGTCGGCGACGCCGTGGGACAACAACTGGTGCTTCTTCCCGGTGCTCGCCGCTGTCGGGCTGCGCTCGGTGGGTGTGCCCGTGGACGAGACGCGGATGGCCGCGCGTCTGGACCGTATCGAGGACTTCGCCCTGTCCGACGGCTGGTACGCCGACGGGCCCGGCACACCGGAGCGCCCCGGTTCGCGCGACTACTACGTCCCGTTCGGTTTCCACTTCTACGGGCTGCTGCTTGCCTCGCTGAAGGCGGTCGGCGAGGAGCGGAGCCGGCGCTACCGGCAGCGTGCCGCCGAGTTCGCCACGCAGTTCCAGCACTGGTTCGCCGCCGACGGAGCAGCCCTGCCCTTCGGACGCAGCCTCGGCTACCGGTTCGCCCAAGGTTCCTTCTGGTCGGCCCTGGCCGCGGCGGACCAGCCCGCCGTCGGCTGGAGCACCGCACGCACGCTGGCCCAGCGCAACCTCGCCTGGTGGTGGCAGCGGCCGGTCCTGGCCGAGAACGGCTCGCTGAGCGTCGGCTACGCCTACCCGAACACCGGCGTCGTCGAGCAGTACCTGGCCGGCGGCTCCCCGTACTGGGGCACGAAGGTCTTCGCGAGCCTCGCCGCCGCCGAGGACCATCCGTTCTGGACGGCGACGCCCACGCCGGAGTTGCCGCCGGGGATCAGCAGGCAGCCGGCCGCGGCGATGATTCTCGCGCGGGACACGGCGGGGGACGTCGTCGCGCTCGCCGGGCAGAACGCGCCCGCCTGGAACCCCCGCGGCGGGACCGCCAAGTACGCGAAGTTCGCCTACTCCACGCTCGCCGGTTTCAGCGTGCCCACCGGCGAACCGTCCCTGGAGCAAGGAGGCTTCGACAGCGCGCTGGCCCTCTCCGACGACGGCGAACGCTGGCGCACGCGTTCCACCGGAGAGTCCCGGATCGAGGGCGAGACGCTCGTCGTGCGCTGGCAGCCATGGCCGGACGTGGCCGTCGAGACCCGGCTGCGGCACACCGACGGCGGGCACCTGCGCGAGCACCGCATCACCACCGGGCGCCGGCTGTACACGGCCGAAGGCGCCTTCTGCGTCCCGAAGACCGGCGTCGGAGCGACACCCCACAACGTCACGGAGCACCCCGGCCTGGCCCGGGCGACGGCCGACACCGCCGTCAGCGAGATCGTCTGCCTCGCCGCCGACGCATCACCGCGCGAGGGCGTCGTCGTACTGCAACTGCCGGGCTCGCACCTCCTGCACCCGCGCACAGTGCTGCCGACACTGCGCGGCGTACTCGATCCCGGCGAGCACGTCCTGCGCTGCCGGGTATCCCTCACCCGCCGCTGATCACAGCGCCGTCCAGAAGGCGGCGCCGAAGTCCGTTCCTCTCACTGGAGCATGCATGTCCGCCAGCCAGATCCTCGTGTACACGGCGACCGCCGCCTACCGGCACGCGTCCATACCCGCCGGTGTGGCCGCCTTCGGCGAACTGGGAGCCGAGCACGGGTTCGAGGTCCACGCCACCGAGGAGCCCCTGCGCTCCCTGGACGGGTACGACGCCGTCGTGTTCCTGTCGACCAGTGGCGAGGTCCTCGACGAACAGGGCCGGTCGGCGCTGCTGGACCACGTCACGGGCGGCGGCGGATTCCTGGGGGTCCACTCCGCCGCCTGCACCGAGTACGAGTGGTCCGCGTACGGCGAACTCCTCGGCGCCCGGTTCGCAGGGCATCCGCCGGTACAGCCGGCCGTCCTCACGGTCGACCGCTCGCACCCGGCCACCGCACACCTGCCGGGGCAGTGGCACTGGACCGACGAGTGGTACGACTTCAGGACACCGCCCCGCGACGTCACGGTTCTGGCCACCGTGGACGAAACGACCTACACCGGCGGCGGCATGGGGGCCGATCACCCCCTCGTCTGGTACCGGAACCACGGCCGCGGGCGCAGCTTCTACACCGCACTCGGCCATGCGCCCGAGGCCTACGCCGATCCGGCCTTCAGGGCGCATCTCCTCGGCGCCCTGCGATGGGCGGCCGCCTGGCCGGAGGGTGATGCTCCGGGACTTGACCATGCTGGTTGAGGATGCGGTCCAGGCACTGCCGAGGGTTACTGGCGGGAGAGGACCCGGGTGATGCCCGCCGCGAGGACCGTGGCCAGGAGCCAGCCTGCGCCGATCAGGGCCCAGGCGATCCACTGGGTCGGCTCGGCCGGCTGGAACGCCCGTTCCTGCCCGAAGTCGACGACGGGCAGGAGCAGGTCCAGGGTGTAGATCGCGAGGTTGAAGTCCGGCCCTGGCGCCTTGCTCAGCGGTGTGGGCCGGTGGAGGGCGAAGACGGTGGCGCCTGCGGCGAGCAGGGCCACGAGCCAGACCGCCGCACGTGCCGGCACGTAGCCGTAGCCGACGGTGGTGTCCTGTACATAACCCCACGGGCGTATCAGGGAAGCGTCGCACGGCGGCGGCGCTGGCGGGTCAGGAGCACGGTTCGGGCATCACGGTCGTGGCTGACGGACTGGTAGACGCCGGCCAGTTGCTGGTACGGCTGGGGTCGGTACCCGTCGAGGTCGCGGCTGAGCAGAGCCAGGCGCTCGCGGAGCGGACGGTGATGGGGTTCGAGCGATCGGGGGACCAGACCGTCGAGTTGGAGGGGCGGGAGGGGGTGCTGGTCTTCGTCGAGCCGGAGTACGCCGATGGCGGCGTGGCGCAGGTCGATACCGCCTTGCGTTGGCTGGGCTCCCCACCAGGCCGTCACGACGGTCTGAGCAAGGCAGACCGAGTGGGCCGGACGGACGCCGGGGCGGGAGAAGTCGGGACCTGAGATCCGGGCTGGCTCCCCCTCGCAGAGCGCGAGCAGTGTGGCGTCAGAAGGTCAGGTCCGCCTTGGAAATGCGGCAGTGGACGCCCTTGACGATGTCGACCACCTGGGAGACCTGGAAGTCGGCGGCCGCGCTGAGATAGGCGAGGGCAACCGGGCCGGGGACAGAGAAGCGCTCGTCGAGGAGGGTGAGGGCGTCGCGTACGGCATGGCGCATCGCCTCGTCGAGGTCGGTGGCCAGGCCCATGACGATGTGCTCGGTGTCGGTCTCGGCGAAGGGGGCGCGCAGGCGGGATGCGAGTCGGCGGAGGGCGGGGTCGCGGTGGACGGTGAGGCGGAGGGTCGCGCGCAGAGGGGCTTCGAAGGCGGTGAGGGCCACTTCGCCGTCGCCCTGGGAGAAGTGCGGGTCGCCGGCGTAGAAGAGGGCGCCCTCGACGGCAACGGGGAGGAAGAGGCGGGCGCCGACGCCGAGGTGGCGTACGTCGAGATTGCCTCCGTGCGGGCCGGGAGGCACCGAGTGGACCGGGGCTTCGGTGGCGGGGGAGGTGCCCATGATGCCGAGGAAGGGACGGAGCGGGAAGCGGATGTCGCGACCGTCGCCCACGGGGAGGCGACCACGACCGTCGTCGTCGACGGTGGCGACCAGGCTGACCGGGTCGGGGCCGGGGCCCCGGGGGTATTCGCCGGGGAGCGCGCCCTTGCCGTGGCGGTTGCTGATCACGCCGTAGGGGGCGCGGCGGCGCAGGCGGAGGACTTCCACTTCGAGTACGTCGCCGGGCTCGGCCCCCTGGATGTGGACGGGTCCTGTGACAACGTGCGGGCCGTGGACGCCGGGGTCGTGAAGGCGGGTGGAAGCGGCGAGTTCGGCCGTGTCGTGGAGGATGCCGTGGATTCCGGCCGCGGCGAAGAAGGCGTCCGGGTCTCGGCCCTGGTCGGCGAGGATGCCCTCGTGGCTGATGGTGTCGAGGCTGACGATCGCGCCGGAGGAGACCGAAAGGGCTGGCTTGGAGCGGGCGTTGGGGAGCAGCCCCCAGTGGACTGCGGCTGGGTCTGCGGGCAGGTAGTGGTCGCCGTCGACGGGACCCCGGTGGGGTTGGAGGAGGGTTTGAACTGCACTCGTTCTAGTGAAGAACGAGCGATCATGAGCGTTCATGGGTGAGTGGCCCTTACGGTCGGGATGCAGCGGGCATCGCGATCGGCAGGCGCGCCCTCGGGCGCCCGATCCGGCGACGGACGAAACCGCCCCGCCACCACCAGAGCGATGGTGGCGGGCATCGGACCGTCCAGGCCGATCGTGGGACCCGGGGGTGTGAGGAACTTCGCCGGACACGGAACGGAACCAGCCCCCAGAGGGCGGCGACCGGCCGTGCGGTCACAGCGGGGAACCAGCGTGCCCAACACCGTTCGGGACACGCGGCTGAGCATGGGGCCTGGCAACAGGACTCACTCCCGCTCAGTTTTTAGGAACGGTTGGAGGAGGGTCACAAGGCTTCCTGGAGGTCGGCGGCGGTGAGGGTGAAGCCGAAGCACTGGCGGATGTTGTAGACGGTGGCGTCCATGCAGTACGCGGGTGAGGTGGTGGCCACCGCGTCCTCCAGCATCAGCACGTCGTAGCCGAGGCTCGCTGCGTCCATGAGGGTGGCCAGGACGCACTGGTCGGCGTTGACTCCGGCGAAGAGGAGCGTGTCGGCGCGGAGATTGCGCAGGACGCTGTCGAGTTCGGTGTCCTGGAAGCCGCTCATGCGGTACTTGGCGATGTGCAGGTCGCCGGGTGCCGCAAAGAGGGGTGCGGTGATGTCGGCGGACGCGCTGCCGCGTTCGAGGACCCTGGCCCCGGTGGGCAGTTGGGAGCCGAGGCCGCCTCCGGTTCCATCCTGGTCGTAGACATGGAGGACACCGGGCGGGAGGTTCGCGCGGTCGGGGCGGTTGCCCCAGTTGAGCCAGACGACGGGGACGTCGGCCGCCCGGAGGGCGGGGAGGAGCCGCTGGAGTACGGGGACGGGGGTGCGGGCCAAGGACACGTCCACGCCGATCGAGGCCAGCCAGCCGTCGGGCGAGCAGAAGTCGTTCTGCATATCGATGACGACGATCGCCGTTGAGGCCAGGTCGAGCGTCAGGATTTGGGGCTGAGCCTCCACGGTCACGGGGCGGGCCGGGCGCTGCGGGCGGCGGAGGTCGACGTGTGTGGCGTCCGCGCGCCAGGAGTTGCGGGAGTTGGGGCCGATTTCATGCATGGGTCAGCTCCAGGAGGGCGTGGTCCGTGCCCGGTGCGCCGATCGCGCAGAGGCCGACCGGGAGGTCGCGGACCCGCAGCCGGGGCATGGTGACGGCGGGCAGCCCGGCGAGCGAGGCAAGGCAGGTGAGGCGGAGGGTTGCGGCTCGTACGGTCTCGACCTCGGCCGGTGTCGCATCGGCGCGGGGGGCCGGGCTGCTCGTGGCGGGGAGAAGGAGCGCAGTGCCGGGCGGGAGGGCTTCGACGATGACCGAACGGGCGGACAGGAGCCCGGAGGTGGCGTCACGCACTTCACCCTCCGCGACCTGGCTCCCCCCTGCGAACCGGGCCTCGATGTCGGCCCCCAGCGCGCCTGGGTGCTTCTCGATCCACTCCCCGTGCGCGGCCCACGCCTCGGCAGCCTGGACGGTACGGAAGGCGGGCAGCCACTCCTCCAGGTGTGGGGCCATGCCGGTGTCGGTCCGTACGAGCTCCAGGCCGATACGGAGGGAGAGCGCCCGGCATGCCGCCTCGAAGGATGCCTGGACCTCGGGTTCGGCGAGCGCGGTGAGGGCGTCGTCGACCAGAAGCGTGGCCATCGGGGCTTCGTCGTCCCGGGGCAGGAGCACCTTCGCCGCTGTACGCAGCAGGTCGGGGTCCCGTGCAAGCAGTCCCGCCGTGTCGAAGGACGGGGCCAGCGGGAGCAGGCCGCCGGTGGGGACGGCTCCGTGGGTGGGGCGCCAGCCGTAGAGGCCGCAGTAGGAGGCGGGGACCCGGATCGAGCCCGCGGTGTCCGTGGCCAGCCCCAGATCCGCCCAACCGCGGGCGACCGCCGCCGCCGGGCCGCTGCTGGAGCCGCCGGTGATCCGGCCGGGGGCGGCGGGGTTGACGGGGGTGCCGTAGTGGATGTTGGTCCCGGCGAGACTGTAGGCGAGTTCGTCGGTTTGGGCGATCCCGGCGAGCTGGGCGCCCGCGCTGAGCAATTCCCTTACGGCGTCGGCATGCTGGGGCTCCATCGGCGCATCGGCCAGCCACTGCGGGTTGCCCCCGCCGATCCGTTGTCCGGCAACGGCGAAGAGGTCCTTGACGGCAGTACGTACACCGGTGAGCGGCCCCGCCTCCGCCCCGGCGACCAGCGGCTCGCCCACGACCCGCCACACCGCGGGGTCCGGAGCCTCGTCGGCCACCGGACCCGGCACCGCGCTGACGTGCGCGGCCGCGATCCGCCAGCCCTCCCCCGTCAGTCGCCACACCTGTGTCTGCATCCCGCGCGACCCGCCGGCCCGCAGCGTTTCGGCGGTCAGTACGGCGACGTCCTCGGCGATCCGCACCTCATGGACGCGCTCGACCGTACGGGCCGGGGCTCCCCCGCTGCGGCCGCGACGAAAGTCCGAGATGGCCGCGTGCCCGCTCAGCACCATGGAACCCTCGGCGCGCACCGTGTCCGGGGCGTCCAGAAACCAGTGGTCGAGGCCTGCCACGTCATTGGCGCCGAGGGCATGTTCGTACGACCAGAAGGCGTCGAGGAGTTCGCTCATCGTGCGGCTCCGAGGACGGCCAGGTCCGCGTCGTCGAGCACCGCGAAGGGGCCGCGCTGGATCAGGTCGGCGAAGCCCTCGTCGGGGGACATGATCGTGAGGGTGTAGAGCCGCTCGGTGGCCGAGGTGTTGGTGATCCGGTGCTTGGAGCCGAGGGGCAGGACGAGGACATCACCCGGTGCGAGGTCGCGTTCGTGCTCGTCGCTGACCGCGCGGCCCTCGCCCGCGAGCACCACGAAGGTCTCCACGGACTCGGGGTGCCAGTTGAGCGGCTGGGCGCCGCCCGGCTCCCACACCTCGAAGACGACGGTGGTCGGTGCGCCGTCGGCCGGTCCGGTGAGGACGGCGAGCTTGACCGTGTCGCCCGCGGTGATGTGGTGGGCGGTGATCTTGCTGAGCGGCGTGTGGAGCGGGGGGATGGCCATGGCGGGTGTCCTCGACGTCAGGTGGAAGGCGGTCAGGCGGAAGGCAGGAAGCGGGCGCATTCGCGCAGTGCGGCCGCGTTGTCGGCGATGGCGGTGTCGACGAGCTTGCGGCCGAGTTCGGGCGTGGCTCCCCTGGGGTCGCCGATGACGCCGTTGCCCGTACCGAAGTCGTCGCTCGTCCAGCCGAAGGAGACGGACTTGCCGAAGCCGATGTGCTCGTAGGCGGTCAGGTGCTCGGGGACACTCCGCTCGGCCAGCGACATGTCCACCGTCTCCGGGTGGAGGTGGAGCATCGCCGCGGTCTCGTTCAGCCCGCCGTGCACCCCCAGACCCAGCTCGCCGGACGGGGACGCGCCGCCCTGGTCCGCAGGGAGCGAGGCGTGCAGCAGGAAGGTGAACAGACCGTATTTGGTGCGGAGTTCGCGCAGAGCGACTCCCAGCAGCGCACTGTTGCCGCCGTGCGCGTTGAGGAACGCGAGCCGCCGGACGGGCCCCGTGGCGAGAGAGCGTCCCAGGTCGTCCAGTACCGCGAAGAGCGTCGAGGCGCTGAGCCACAGCGTCCCGGGCGACCAGGCGTGTTCGTCGGACTTGGTGTACGCGAGGCCCGGCAGCAGCGTGATGTCGCAGCTGCCGGATGCGGCCAGGGCGGCGCCCTCCGCTACCGCCTCCGCCATGAAGTAGTCGGTGGCGACGGGCAGATGGGGCCCGTGCTGTTCGATCGCGCCGACAGGAAGGACGGCCACGGTGTCGGCGGACAGGTCGGTGACCGACGGTCCGCTGAGGTCGGTGAAGCGGGTGAAGGCCATGGTCAGCGCGCTCCCAGGAGGTGGCCGGGGTTGAGCAGCCCCAGCGGGTCGGCGGTGCCGGCGGTGGCACGGACGAGGTCGAGGCGCCGGTCGACGTACCAGTTGTGGACGTCATGGACGCCGATGCCCAGTGCCTCCAGGGCGGCGATCCCCTCGTACACGGTGGCTTCGTCCTGGTAGTGCGCCATCAGCATGCCGACGGTCCCCGAGCGCATGCCCTCCAGGTGCAGCACCGTCCCGGGGAAGACGGCCTTGACCGCCGCCGGGTCGCCGAGCAGTACGTCGCCGCCGATCTCCAGGTGGAAGTAGCCGTCCTTGGCCTTCATCAGGTGGTACGTGGGGTGGTTGAAGGAGAGCGAGGAGATGAGGGCGGGACCGCGCGGCGCGGGACGTACCTCCGTCACCCGGCCGCCGTGCTTCTCGATGATCGCCCGAGCGTCGTCCCCGGCCTGCTCCTCGATGATCGCGCGGACGCTCAGCGCGGCCGGGTCGAGGGCCGGGTCGGCCTCGAAGGTCTCGACGAGGCCGGGCTCGTCGAGGGAGACCAGGCGCGGGGCGGGCTCCAGGCGTACGAGGTCGCTGAGCGCGGCGGTGGCGGAGGTCCACGTGTCGAAGGAGGCGAAAAGGCCGGTCCAGACGCGGGCCGGCTGAAGTGCGACGGTCGCTGTCGTGGTGATGCCGGTGGTGCCGTAGGCGTGGATGTACGGGAGTGCTTCCTCGCCGCGTACGGTGAAGGGCTCGGCCTCCGCTGTGCACGGGACGACGGTCAATTCCCGTACAAATCCGTCCCCGTTGGTGCCGTTGGCGAGCGATCCCGTGCCGCCGTTCCCACCGGAGAGGAAGCCGCCGAGCGATGTCCCGAAGGTGGAGGGGAACATCCACAGCTCCTGGCCCAGCGTGCGCGCATGCGCCTCCAGGTCGGACATCTTTGCGCCCGCCTCGGCCCTGATCCACCCGTCGCCCGCGCCCAGGATGCGTCCGCATCCGGTGAGGTCGAGGACGGCGCCGCCGTGCAGCGGGATCGCCTGGCCGTAGTTGCCGGTGCCTTTGCCGCGCGGGGTGAGCGGGATGCGCAGGCGGTGGGCGAGGGCGACGAGGGGCTGGATCTGCTCGTACGACGACGGGCGCAGCACCACCTCGGCGCGACCGGCGGGGAGCTTGGCGGCGAGGATCGGCGACATGTGAGCCCAGTCGCGGGACGCCTTGTCGAGGGCGGAGTCCTCGCGTACGACGGCATCCTCGCCCAGCAGTGCGGCAGCCTCTGTGCAGAATGCGTCGACGCCGGGGGTGCGGTGGGTGGCACCTGGGCCGACACCCAGCACCGCGTCGTCTGCGACAAGTTCGGTCATCCGGCGCAGTTCGGCGGCGGACAGGGTCGTGCCCTTGGGGTCGACGGCCATCACTTCATTCCGATCTCGGTGTCGATGAATGCGTTGGTCGCCAGGTCGTCGGCGCTCAGGCCGGCCGGGATCTTGACGCCGCTCTTGGTGAGTATCGGTCCGAAGGTCTTCAGGGAGTCGGCGACGCGCTTCTTGTCGAAGCTCGCGATCGATCCGTCGGCCTCGTTGCCGAGGATGCCGAGCCTGACCATCTCCTTGGCGGCGTACTGGCCGGTGCCCTTGGAGTAGACCCAGCTCGTGCCGTACTGCTTCACGATGTCGTCGATGAGTGTGATCGCTGTGTCCGGTGCGGCGGCGAAGTCGGCTGCCGACTGCTGGATGACGGGGACCAGCTTCTTCAGGCAGGGGCTGAGCTTCTTCAGTGCGCCGACGCGGACGGAGAGTGCCTGTGGGTAGGCGGTGTAGCCGACATCGGCCAGCAGCTGGAACCTGACCGGCTTCTTCCAGGCGGCGATCTCGTGCTCGTAGAGGTACGGTTCCGCGGTCGCGAAGCCCTGCTGGGCGATGGTGGGGTCGGCGACGAAGCGGGACGGTGCGCTGTCGTAACTCCCGTCCAGCTGGCTCTTCTTGATGAGCCCCTTCGACACCAGCATCGGGGCGAAGATCTCGCCGTCGCGGTAGACGACCTTTGCGTCGCTCTTGCCGATATCGGCGACGGTCTGCCAGTCCGGGTGGGTCTTGGGGTCCCACATCAGGACCTGCGGGCTCTTCTTCATCAGCGCGGCCACCGCGGTGACGGGCTGCTTGCCTGCCGCCTGGATGGCGCTGTCGGTGGTGACCATGCCGAGGGTGATGGACTGGTCGATGTACATCTGCGAGGCCGGGCTCTGGAAACCGACGGCCGAACCTCCCGCCCGTACCTGGATCTTGACGCCGGTGTCCTTGCCGCCGATGACGAGCGGGCCGGTGACCCGCTTCTTGTCGGTGTCGACGGTGTAGCCGGGGCCGACCAGGTTGTAGACCGGGCCGTGTTCGGCCTCGGGCTCCCAGTCGGCCTGGACCACGACGGTGGCGGGGCAGACTTTGTCGAGGCGCTGGGCGGCGGGGGCGGGCTTGAGGTCGGTAGAGGACCGGGCTGGGGTGGCGCCGGCGCCGCAGCCGGTGGCGGCGAGGAGGAGCGAGGTACTCAGTCCCGCAACAAGGCTTCTTCTGACGGAATTTGGCATGGCTGTCTCCCGGGAGGGGCTCTGACGAGGAAGCGGAGAGGGGGTGGGGCCGGCTCAGCTGCGGCCGGACGCGTGCCATGAACCGATGGCGAGGCGGGACAGGAGCGTGAAGAGCGCGAAGACGGCGACCCCGAAGAGGGAGGCGAGGATGATCGCGGCGAAGAGGTCCTCGGACTGGAGGCGTGAGCGGTAGACGTCGAGGAGGGTGCCGATGCCGGGCGCGCCCTGCTTGAAGAACATGTCGCCGACGACCGCGCCGATGACGGAGAGCCCGGAGGAGGTACGCAGCCCGGTGAAGATGGCGGGGAGCGCCGCGGGCAGTTCGAGCTTGCGCAGGCGGTCCCGGCGGCTCGCCTCCTGGAGGGTGAAGAGGTCGTGGTGGGCGCGGTCCACGGACTGCAGTCCGAAGAGGGTGTTGGCGATCAGTGGGAAGAGGGCGATGAGGACGCAGACGACCACCCGGCTGGTGAAGCCGAAGCCGAACCAGAGGCCGATGAGGGGGACGATGGCGAGGATCGGGACGGTCTGCAGGATGACGGCGTACGGATAGAGGGAGCGCTCCAGCCATCGGGCGCGGCTCATCACGACGGCCCCGGTGATGCCGAGGCCGGCGGCGATGGCGAGCCCGGCGAGAGCGACCTGCGCGGTGAGGGCGAGGGCCTGGAGCATGGGCTGCAGGTGGGTCCAGTCGAGGACGGCGATCTGGAGGACCTGATGCGGGGGCGGTACGAGGAAGCGACGGGCGGGGGCGAGGAGCAGGTAACTCACCGCGTACCAGAGGCCGATGGCGACGGCGAGTGAGCCGATGGGGGCGAGCAGCGCGACGGGGCTGCGGCGGGTGCGGACGGACGCCTCGGCGGCCGGAAAAGTCTCGACCGTGGCGCCGGTGGCGGCATCGGACTGGTGCACGGGGGTCTTCCCCTCGTGGGCCGGAGCGGCAGCGCTCGAACCGGTGACGGCCCCTTCGGGAGCGGCAGACGGTTCGCCCCTCGGGCCGACGGTGACCGAGGCGGCCGTGGTCGCGTGGGCAGTCGGCGCGTCGGCGGCCGTGGCGGCCGGGGTGTTCGCGGTCACTGGGCGTCTCCTCGCAGGGCTGCGGAGACCGCGCCCGCGATCGCGGCGAACTCCGGTTCGTAACGGAGCGAAGCGGGTCTGGGGTGGGCGAACGGGACCTCGAATGCGGCGGTGATGCGTCCGGGCCGGGCCGACATCACCACGACCCGGTTGGCCAGGAAGACCGCCTCGGTCACCGAGTGGGTGATGAAGAGACCCGCGAACCCCGTCTCGGCGAAGATCCGCTGGAGCTCCTCCTGCATACGAAGCCGGGTCATCTCGTCCAGCGCGCCGAAAGGTTCGTCGAAGAGGAAGAGCGCGGGGCGCATCATCAGCGCGCGGGCCAGCGAGACCCGCATCCGCATCCCGCCCGAGAGCTGTCCCGGCAACTGCTTCTCGAAGCCGTCGAGGCCAACGAGACGGATGGCGTCCATGGCGCGCTCGTGCCGTTCGGCCTTGGGACGGCCGGCCAGTTCGGCCGGCAGCGCCACGTTGGCGAGGACGCTCCGCCAGGGCAGCAGGGTGGCGTCCTGGAAGACGTAACCGATGTCCCCGCCCGGGGTGCTGATCTCGCCCGCGCTGGGGGCATCGAGACCGGAGGCGAGCCGCAGCAGGGTCGACTTGCCGCATCCGGAGGGGCCGACGACTGCGACGAACTCCCCTTCGCCGACGTGGAGTTCCACTCCCGAGAGTGCGGTGGTCCCGCTGTCGAAACGCTTGTCGACGGCTACGAAGCTCAGCGCCGTCTGCACTGCTGTCGCCACGTCGCTCCTTCCTGTGGGCCTGTGGTGCCTTCACCGATGTTCATAGCATCAACATTCTTTGTTTCGGGGGGATGTCCCGGGCGTTTAGGCCCTGGATCAGTCAGAGCACTTCGCGGATCACTGTGGTACGGCTCACCGCTCGCCCGCCCTTGAAGACGATCCGGTCCGGGTACGAGGCCCCGACGGCCCCGGAGAGCGAGTCGGCCCGTACGGCGAGGAGGTCGGCGACCGCCCCCTCGTACGGCCCTGCGGCGGCTAGCCCGAGGACCGTGCGGGCGCCTGTGGTCACCGCGTGGACGGCCTCGGGCAGCGTCAAGTGGCCTGCCGCGACGAGGAGTCCGGCGGTCTCCAGGGGATCGGCCCTGCCCACCGGGTTGAAGGGGTCGCGGATGTTGTCGCCGCCCCCGGCGAGGGGCACGCCCGCGTCCAGGAGGGCGCGTACGGCGGTCAGACCGCGCGGGGTGCGGACAGGGGTGTCGCGGCCCTGGAGGTAGAGGTTGGTGAGCGGCAGTGCGACGACCCCGATCCCGGATGCCGCCGCCTCCTTGGCTATCCGGGCGGCCTCGGCCGGGTCCAGGCCGCCCAGTCCCACACAGTGGCTGGCGGTCGCACCGTGGGCGAAGCCCCGCTCCCGTACCGCCTGGGCGAGCAGCAGCAGATCCTTGGGGTCCGGACGGAGATGCTCGTCCGCATGCAGATCGACGCCGACGCCGTGCCGCTCGGCGATGGCCAGGGCGCGGGCGACAGCGGCCTGCGGGTCGTCGGAGAGGTGCGGGCAGCCACCGAGCAGGTCGGCGCCCAACTCCAGTGCCTCGTCGAGGACTTCGTCGGGCGCCTCGATGTGCAGTACGGCGATCTGCAGCGCAACCCGCTCGCTCAGCTCCTCGCGCAGCCGCAACAGCGCCCGCAGCCCCCGGAGCGGATCGGGGCCTGGCAGGACGTCGGCGTGGGTGCGGACGGCGGTCGCGCCATTGGCGACCAGCTCGTCCAGGGCGCGGCGGGCTCTGACCAGCACGTCCTCCTCCGTCACCTGCTCGGCATAGCCGCGCCAGGCGGCGACCGCCCCCGGCAGATCGCAGGGCGGTGCACCGGCCAGGTCCCAGGTGAGGGCCTTGTCGAGGTGGGCGTGGGGTTCGGCGGGGGCGGGCAACAGTATGAAGCCGGAGAGGTCCATCTCCTCATATGCGGAGGGCAGCTGACCGGCCTGTGCAACGGCCGACACCCGCCCGTCCTCGATCAGTACGTCCCGGACCTGCCCTTCGGGCAGCCGCGCCGCGCGCAGCAGCAGTGCCGTCGCCGTCATCGTACGTCCCCGTTCTCCGGTGCGGTGAGTACCGAGAAGCCGTCGAAGGCGTGCCACATCGCGGGCGCGCCGAACATGTCCTGGCGGCGGACCGGGCGGGTCCGTCGGCATACCACTTGGTCGAAAGCTTCGGCGACCCGGCCCACGAAGTTGTGGTCCTCGCGGTGGCGAAGGTTGTGCCCCAACAGGGCTGTTCTGACAGGGAGTTCGGCCAATCGGCGAGTCGATGCGGCGAAGGCGGGTACCTCGGCGCCCGGCACATGGGCGAAGAAAGTACCGCTGATCAGGGTGTCGCCGGCGAGGAGCTGGCCGCTCTCCGGCTCCCAGAGGCAGATGCCGTCGGGTGAGTGCCCGGGGGTGTGCAGGACTTGCAGCCTCCGCCCGCCCAGGTCGAGCTGCTCCCCTTCCCTGAGCAGCCGGGTCGGTCGCACCGCGTCTATACGCCACTGGGTCAGCTCGGGGACGGGCCGCACCTCGATCCGCGAGTCGGTGAGGAAGAAGCCCTCGGCGGAGAGTGCGCTCAGCTCGATGTAGCGCTGTCGCATGTCCTGGGCGATGTGCTCGTACGCCTCGAGCCACTCGCGCGGTGCGGGCTCGCCGTGCAGGTCTGCGCCCGCCTCGTGGACGGCGAAGTCCTTGGCCTCGCCCACAAGCGAGGTGTTGCCGCCCCGGTGGTCGTAGTGGTGGTGGGAGTTGACGACGAGCAGCGGCAACGAGGTCAGCGCGCGCACCTCGCGCCCGATGTCCCCGATGCCCATCCCGGTGTCGTACAGCAGGGCGAGGTCGTCGCCCACGACGAGATAGCTGTTGACGTGCCCGGGCTCGGCGATGAGGAAGGTCCCAGGTCCGGTCTCCTGTACGGAGAACCAGTCGCGCCCGCTCACGCGCCGATGCCGTGGTAGCGGCGGGCGTGGTGGACGAGAGCGCTGACCCCGCCCTGGCCGGGGATGATCTCCTCGATGGCGGCTATCAGCAGCAGGTGGTCCCCGGCCGCCACCTCCTCCCGTACGCGGCACAGAACGGCGTACGTGCTCTGCGCCAGCAGCAGCGGCTCACCTCCCTCTCCTGTCGTCCACTCCAGCCCGGCGAACCGGTCGGCGGACGGATCGGCGAACCGCCGCGAGACGGATTCGCCGTCCGCGGCCAGGATGTTGAGGGCGAGCCTGCCGCCGCCCTGGAGCAGCGGCAGGGTGCGGCTGCCGCGCTGGACACCGATCGCTATCAGCTGCGGCGTGCGGCTTAGGCTCATCACGGCGGTGCTGGTGAATCCGGCAGGTGTGCCATCGGCTGCGGCGGCGGTCACCACGCAGACGCCGCCCGCGAGGGCGGCCATGGCATCGAGGAATCCGGCCGTGGCGGGTCGGTCGGCGGTGGTCGCAGTCATTCGGGCTCCTCGCCTAGAATGTTCGTCACATCAACATTGAGCGTAGGAGACATGTGTTTCGCGGGAGTAAATCCCACTCCGAAGTGACCGCTTAGGATTTCCGCCATGGCAGACCGCCCCACCGAAACCCCCGCCGATCCGGACCAGCAGCTTGGTAACGCGATCCGTCGGCTACGCAAGAAGCGCGGCCTCACCCTTGTCCAACTCGCGGGCAGCGCAGGCCTTTCGCACCCCTTCCTCAGCCAGCTGGAGCGCGGGCTGACCCGCCCGAGCATGCCCTCGCTGCACCGGATCGCCCAGGCGCTCGGCACCACCCAACAGGCCCTGCTGGCGCACTCGGCAACCTCCCCCGCCGACATCCATGTCGTACGGGAAGGGACCGGCACCCCCGTCGCCAACAGCGGCGGCTCGGCCAGGATGCTCGGGGCACCCCAATTCGCCGTCCATCCGGTCGAATACACGGGAGGACCTACCGGCTTCGAGGAGTACTACGACCACCCGGGCGATGAGTTCCTCTACGTGGTGCACGGCGCGATCGAGGTCGACCTACTGGGCCCCGGCGGCCGTGAACTGCACCGCCTCTACGCCGGTGACAGCCTGCTCTACTCAGGCGGAACCCCGCACCGATGGCGGGTTCTGACGGAGGACCAGGACCTCTCCGGGGTGCGCATACTCACCGTACAGAACGCCCCTCGCTAGCCTCGCCGTTTCGGTCGGGGCTGGCGCGGATGCCGGCCGACACGGGGTGATGATCGCCGACGGCGGCGAGACCATCACGGACCTGGCCGTCCTGCGCGACCAGGGCGAGGAGTTCGGCGCCGTTGCCTCTACGCCCACGGCCTGGCGACTGCTCGCTGACATGGACGAGGCTGTACTTGCTCCGCTGCGATCGGCAAGGGCCCGGGCTCGGGAAGTGGCCTGGCTGCAGGCCACTCGCCGACAAGTGCCCCGCGAAGAACATGGAAAGGGCTACGAACAAGGCTTGGCGTGTCAGTCCTCGGCTCTTTCGGTGGGGCCTCCGCCCGCACGCAGGAGGCGCGCGCCGAGGGCGCGGGTGGCCTCTCTCAGCTCTCGGGGCTTGACGACGCGAAATGGGGCCTTGATCGCCGTGAGCTGTTCCGCGTACCAGTCCGGTTCGTCCGTGGTGGCGATCAGCCGGGTGGTGACCGCGTCCATCGGTTCGCGCCGGCCCAGATTGCGCGGGAGCCATTGGGTGACCGCGTCGGCGGGGGCGTCGATGACGATCTCCACCTCGTACTTCCAGCCCTCGGCCAGGTGTTCCTCGAGTGCTTCCGCCGGTTTGAGGCCGGCCGGAGGGATGTAGGCGGAGTCGAGGGCATCGACGGTGGTGATCCTGTCCACGCGGAGGACTCGTCTCGCGTTCTTCGTGTGCGACCAGCACAGCAGATACCAGCGGCCCTGGCGCACGACGACCGCCCAGGGGTCGACGTCCATGACCCGTGCCCGGTCGGCGCCCATCCGGTAGCCGAGTCGCAGCCTGCGGTGCGCGGCGCAGGACTGGACGAGCGCGGCCGTGGTTTCGGGACTCGGGGCCGACGCCTGGGGGTCCGGGCCCAGTGTGGTCACCGTCCGTACCGCCTGCGCCGGGTTGGCGACCGGCTCAGGAAGTACGCGCATGATCTTGCCCAGTGCGCTGCCCACCGGGTCAGCCGGGTCAGCTGCGTTCCGATGGCCGTCCAGGACAGCCATCACCAGCCCCAGCGCCTCGGCTCCGGTGAACATCAGGGGAGGCACCCGCAGGCCACGGCCCACGCGGTATCCCCCGTGGGGGCCGCGGGCGGACTCGATCGGGACACCTGCCTCGCGCAGGATGGATACGTACCGGCGCGCCGCCCGCTCCGAGACACCGAGCCTGTCGGCCAGCCGGTTCGCCGTGATTCCCGGGCTGTTCTGGAGCAGTTCGAGGAGCAGCAGCGCCCGGGCGGTCGGGCTCTCGTCGTGCTTCATCGGCAACCTCGGAATTCCGGCAGTGGATCGTCCGGAACCGACCGTAGTCTCCCCGCCATGGCTGAGAACACCGAGGCGGTTCTGACCGAGCCGCCGCTCGCGGGCGACGAGACCGACACCCTGCTGGGTTCCCTGGAACGCCAGCGCAGGACCTTTGAGTGGAAGTGCGCAGGGCTGGACGCGGCCGGGCTGCGGGTGACTGTGGGCGCCTCGTCGATGACCCTCGGCGGGCTGCTCAAGCACCTGGCGCTGGTAGAGGACGACGTCCTCTCGCAGAAGCTGCTCGGGCACCAGCCCGCGGCCCCGTGGGACGCCGTGGACTGGGACGCCGATCCCGACTGGGAGTGGCGCACCGCCGCCGAGGACACCCCGGAGCAGCTCCTGGCGCTCTGGCAGGACACCGTGGCCCGCTCCCGCGCCCACGTGCGGCAGGCGCTGGCCGACGGGGGCCCGGGACACATCGCGGCGTTCGTCCACCCGCGCGGGGGCTCGCCCAGCCTGCGGTGCCTGCTCGTCGACCTCATCGAGGAGTACGCGCGCCACGTCGGGCATGCCGATCTCATCCGCGAGTCCATCGACGGGCTGGTAGGAGAAGATCCTCCGCGATGAAGACGAGGGTGTCCGGCATGAGCCGGCCGGTCCCGGAGGATCAGGTCAGCGCGCTGCGGGCAGGGGAGTCTGAGGAAGCTGCTGCCGCAGGAGACTCCTGGCCCCTCACCGGACGAGTGCCCCGTCCGCTGCGGAGCCGTGTGCACGAGGGCTGATGTACCGCGTACGGAGTACGGAGGGGGTGCCCCGTACCTCTGAGGGAGGCCGGGTACCTCCCCCTGGCGGCCTCTTTCGGAGTGCTGTCGCCCGCTTAGGGTCTGGGTATGGACTCCCCAACTTCCCGGTGGCGGCCCCGGCTGCCACGCAAGCGCGGCCGATGGGCTGCCGGCCTCGCCGCGCTCATCGTGCTCGCGGGTGGCGGTACGTGGACCGCGGTCGCCGACGACAGCGGTCCCGGTGTGCAGCGCGAGGACCGGATGCTGCGGATGGACGGGGTGCCGATCGACACCTCGTACTTCACGAGCGGGGGTTCGGAGCGGCGGCCCGCCGTGCTCATCGGGCACGGATTCGGCGGCAGCAAGGCCGATGTGCGGGCCCAGGCCGAGAAGTTGGCCGGGGACGGGTATGCCGTGATGACATGGTCCGCCCGCGGGTTCGGGAAGTCGGGTGGGGAGATCTCGCTCAACGCGCCCGACGCCGAGGTCAAGGATGTGTCCGGGCTCATTGACTGGCTGGCCGGGCGGCCCGAGGTGGAGCTCGATGGCGCGGGCGACCCTCGGGTCGGTGTCACCGGGGTCTCCTACGGGGGCGCCGTGTCGCTCCTCGCCGCGGGGCACGACAAGCGTGTCGATGCCGTTGCGCCGGTGATCACTTACTGGAATCTGGCCGATGCGCTGTTCCCCGACGGTGTCTTCAAGAAGCTCTGGGCCGGGATCTTCGTCACGACCGGCGGCGGTTGCCAGCAGCTCGAGAAGCAGCTCTGCGAGATGTACGAGCGGGTCGCCGTCAGCGGGAAGCCGGACGCCGCCGCGCGTGAGCTGCTGGCCGAGCGCTCCCCGGTCGCCGTCGCCGACCGCATCAAGGTGCCCGCACTGATCGTGCAGGGCCAGTCGGACTCCCTCTTTCCGCTCGACCACGCCGACGCCATGGCGAAGGCCATCAGCGGGAACGGCGCGCCCGTCTCCGTCGACTGGATCGCGGGTGGGCACGACGGCGGGGACAGGGAGGGCGACCGGGTCGAGGGTCGCGTCGGTGCGTGGTTCGACCGGTATCTCAAGGAGGAGAAAGGTGCCGATACAGGGCCCGCCTTCCGCGTCACACGTACCGGAGGGATCGACTCCACCGATGGGGCCGCCCAGCAGCGGGGCGCGAGCAGCGTCCGCTATCCGGGGCTGAGGGGTGGGGGCGAGGAGATCGCGCTCGCGGGGGACAAGCAGACCTTCCGTAACCCCGCCGGGGCCAGTCCGCCCGCGATCTCCGCAGTGCCGGGGCTCGGCGGTGGGCTCTCGCAGCTGTCGTCCCTCGGCGTCGGGCTCTCGCTCGACTTCCCCGGGCAGTACGCCCGGTTCGACTCCCGGCCGTTCGCCGATTCCGTACGCGTCACCGGGTCACCCACCGTCCGCGTAAACGTTACGGCGGGCAGCGGCGACGCCGTGCTGTTCGGGAAGGTGTACGACGTGTCGCCCGACGGGAAGCAGCAGGTGCTGCCCTCCCAGCTCGTCACCGCCCACCGGATCACGCCCGCCCAGCAGGGCAGGCCCATCGAGCTGACCCTCCCGGCCGTCGACCACGAGATCGACTCCGGGCACCGGCTCCGCCTCGTCCTGTCCGCCACCGACCTCGGCTACGCGTCACCGGCCGCCCCCGCCACGTACACCGCCTCACTCGAAGGCCCGCTGACCCTCCCCACCGCACCGCAGGTCAGGACCGCGTCGACCGCCCTGCCCTGGTGGACCTGGGGACTTCCGGCCGCGGCCGTCGTGATCGCCGCCGCGCTCCTGCTCTCCGCACGCCGCCGCACCGCGACTCCCGCGCCCGACCCGGCGCTCGCCGACGTACCGCTCCAGATCACCGGCCTGTCGAAGAAGTACGCCAAGTCAGCCGACCGGTACGCCGTCCGGGAGCTGTCCTTCCGGGTGGAGAAGGGGCAGGTGCTGGGACTCCTCGGGCCGAACGGCGCCGGGAAGACCACCACCCTGCGCATGCTCATGGGGCTCATCACGCCCGACGACGGCGACATCCGCGTCTTCGGGCATGCCATCCGGCCGGGTGCGCCCGTGCTGTCGCGGGTCGGCTCGTTCGTCGAAGGAGCCGGCTTCCTGCCGCATCTGTCGGGGCGCGCCAACCTGGAGCTGTACTGGCAGGCCACCGGACGGCCCGCCGATGACTCGCACATCGAGGAAGCCCTGGAGATCGCCGGGCTCGGTGACGCTCTCGCCCGCGCCGTGCGGACGTACTCGCAGGGCATGCGGCAGCGGCTCGCCATCGCCCAGGCCATGCTCGGAATGCCGGACCTCCTCATCCTCGACGAGCCGACCAACGGCCTCGACCCGCCCCAGATCCGCGAGATGCGTGACGTGATGATCCGGTACGCGGCCGGGGGCCGGACCGTCATCGTCTCCAGCCACCTCCTCTCCGAGGTGGAGCAGTCCTGTACGCACCTGGTGGTCATGGACCTGGGCCGGCTCGTGCAGGCGGGACCCGTCGCCGAGATCACCGGCTCCGGCGACATGCTGCTCGTCACCACCGCCCGGGAGGTCGCGGAACCGCTCGTCGAGAAGATCGCCGCACTCCCGGGGATCGGATCGGCGGTGCGTACGGGCGACGGGCTCGGGCTGCTCGTAAGGCTCGACGGTGCCACCTCGTCCGAGCTGATCGCCGAACTGGTGCGCCTTGACCTGCCGTTGACGGGCGTCGGCCCGCACCGCCGCCTGGAGGACGCGTTCCTCACCCTGATCTCCGGAGGCTCCGCATGAGTGCCGCAGTCGATGTGACACACGCCCCCGAGGCGCCCGGCTACCGGGCCCGGCGCACGCTGCCGCTGCGCGTCGAGGCGATGCGGCAGCTGCGCAGGCGCCGCACGCTGCTCATGGGCGGGGTGCTGGCCGCCCTGCCGTTCATCCTGATCATCGCCTTCGCGATCGGCGGCACCCCGGACGGCGGACCCGGCGGCGGTGAACGGCTCACCCTGATGGACACCGCGACGGCCTCCGCCGCGAACTTCGCCGCGACCTGCCTGTTCGTCTCGGCCGGCTTCCTGCTGGTGGTGCCGGTGGCCCTGTTCTGCGGGGATACCGTCGCCTCCGAGGCCAGCTGGTCGTCCCTGCGCTATCTGCTCGCGGCGCCCGTGCCACGGACCAGGCTGCTGTGGAGCAAGCTCGTCGTCGCGCTCGGCTTCAGCCTGGCCGCGATGGTGCTGCTGCCGGTGGTCGCACTCGCGGCGGGAGCTGCGGCGTACGGCTGGGGGCCACTGGAACTCCCCACCGGCGGTGCGCTCGCCACGGGGGACACGGTGCCGCGACTCGCGCTCGTCGTGGCGTTCATCTTCGTCTCCCAACTGGTCACCGCCGCACTGGCGTTCTGGCTGTCGACGAAGACTGACGCACCCCTGGGCGCGGTCGGTGGCGCCGTAGGCCTCACCATCGTCGGCAATGTCCTGGACGCGGTCACCGCACTCGGCTCCTGGCGCGAATTCCTGCCCGCGCACTGGCAGTTCGCCTGGGCGGATGCGCTCCAGCCGGATCTGGAGTGGGGCGGCATGGTCAAGGGCGCCGCGGTGTCCGTCACCTATGCCCTGATCCTGTTCGCGTTCGCCTTCCGTGGGTTCAGTCGTAAGGACATCGTGTCCTGACGCTGACATTCCGCACCGATTCCGCCCGCCGTTGCCGCATCGAGATTGATCCGCAACTCGTTCGTCTGCTCTTTCGCCCCTCCCCATACGTCACATTCACAGATGTCGACGATGTGGGGGGTACCGATGAAACACCGGACAGCGAAGTACAGCGGGACGCTCGCACTGCTGCTGGCGGGCGGAATGCTGCTCACCGGCTGCGGCGCGGGATCGGACGGCGGGGCCTCCGCGGACCGTAAGACCGATGCCAGTGGTACGAGCGGCGGGGCGCCGGCACCGGCGCCGGCCGCGACCGCACCTGACGGGGCGGCGGACGAGGCCGGCCCGGAACAGCGGGAGGGTGCGGCCCGTGACGTGGCGCCGCCGGACTATCTGTCGACCTTCGCCCTGGACGTGGACACCGCGAGCTACGGTTACGCGCGCCGCACCCTCGGCGACGGCCGGCTGCCGGGACCGGAGACCGTACGGCCCGAGGAGTTCGTCAACAGCTTCCGTCAGGGCTACCAGCGGCCCAAGGACAACGGCTTCTCGGTGACCGTCGACGGTGCACGCGCCGGGGCGGACGCGAGTGACTGGTCGCTCGTACGGATCGGGCTCGCCACCAAGGCCGCCACCGACCGGAGCGAACGCCCGCCCGCCGCACTCACCTTCGTCGTCGACATCTCCGGGTCGATGGCCGAACCGGGCCGCCTGGACCTGGCGAAGAAGTCCCTGGGCATCCTCACCGACGAACTGCGCGACGACGACTCGGTCTCCCTGGTCACCTTCAGCGACCGCGCCGAGACCCGGCTCCCGATGACCCGGCTCCAGGGCAACCGCACCAAGGTCCGGGACATCGTCGACGCCATGGAACCGCAGGACTCCACCAATGTGGACGCCGGTATCAGGCGCGGCTACGACGAGGCCGTCAAGGGCCACCGCAAGGGTGCCAACAACCGTGTCGTGCTGCTGTCCGACGCGCTCGCCAACACCGGTGAGACGGACGCCGACGCGATCCTCGAACGCATCGACTCCTCCCGCCGCGAGTACGGCATCACCCTCTTCGGCGTGGGTGTCGGCAGCGACTACGGCGACGAGCTGATGGAACGCCTCACCAACAAGGGCGACGGCCACACCACGTACATCTCCGACGAGACGCAGGCCCGCAAGGTCTTCGTCGACCAGCTGCCCGCCCATGTCGAACTGCGGGCCCGCGATGCCAAGGCCCAGGTGGCCTTCGACCGCGAGACCGTCCAGCAGTTCAGGCTCATCGGCTACGAGAACCGCAAGGTCGCCGACGAGGACTTCCGCGACGACAGCGTGGACGGCGGCGAGATCGGCCCCGGCCACACGGTGACGGCGCTCTATGCCGTACGCCTCCGGGACGGCGCGTCCGGACACGTGGCGACCGCGACGGTGCGCTGGCAGGACCCGAAGACCCGGAAGGCGCACGAGGAGACCGGATCGGTGGAGACCGGTGCGATCGACGGGGCGCTGTGGGGCGGCGACAACACCCGGCTCCAAGTGACGGCCGTGGCTGCCTACTTCGCCGAGACGCTGCGCGGCGGCGAGCTGCCGGGAGCGCCGGGACTCGGTGAACTCTCCTCGCGGGCCGACACGTTGGCGGACCGGACCGAGGACAGCTCCGTACGGAAGCTGGCCACCGCGATCGAGACGGCGGACCGGCTCAAGGGTGGCGGCGGCGACACGGGCGACAGCGGCGGGGACGAGGGCGAGATCGGCTGACCGAGGCCGGGTGGGCCCGCACAGTCATCGGTATGTTGGGGCTGTGCGGGCGGCGCTCCCGCGCCATGATGTGCACCATGTCCTCACTGCTTCTGATGCTCGCCGTGATCACTGCCGGGGTCTACGCCGGCTTCATGCTGACCTTTATGGTCGTGATCATGCCCGGCCTCGCGCTGTTGCCGGACGACGGCTTCACGGCCGCGATGCGCCGCTTCAACGAGAAGGTGCCCGGACCGGGCTTCCTGCTCGTCTTCCTGGGCGTCGTCGCCCTGCCGGCCGCCGCACTCGTGTCGGACCTCGGCGGGCGCGGTGACCGCGAGTGGGCCCTCGTCCTGGCTGCCCTGGTCTGTGCGGTCATCAGCCACCTGATCACGATCATCGGGAACATTCCGCTGAACAACGCGCTCGTCGGCTCCGAGGGGGGAGACGACGGTGCGGCCCGCGCGGCGTTCGAGTCCCGCTGGAACACCCTGCACCGCATCCGCACGGCTGTCTCCGTCGCCTCCTTCGTCCTGCTGGCCGCTGTCGTTCTGTAGGGGCCGCGGGACCGGACCGGGTGAGCCGTCACCCGTTGGACATGGGCGCTGTCGTTCGTGCAGCCGGGGCAGGCAGGTCAGCCGGGTCAGCCTGGCTGAGCGAGCCGATGAACCCGCGCGCCAGCCGCACCTGCAACCTCGTCAGCCGCACGATGACCCACGGGCCGACGAAGAACGTCACCACACCCGCCGCGAAGTGCAGGGCGACCACACCGAGCGGGTGGGGGCCGCCCCACGCCGGGTCCGGGTAGGGACGCCAGCCCCAGATCGGATACGTGAGGTTGCGGGCGGAGACGATCAGCCAGCCGGCCACGGCGAGGAACCCCAGGGCGCCCACCAGCATATTGAGTACGAAGAACGCGGCATGGCGGACAAGACGGTTGCCCCCGGAACGGCGGCCGATCTCCTCACCCAGCCAGAACCGGGCCCGTACCCGTTCGAAGCCGGGACCGACCACGGCGACCACGACCAGGACGGCCAGCAGGATCACGGCGCCGAGCTCCTGGTGACCGTTGTCCTGGGCGGCCTTCATGGCGTACTGCAGAACCAGGATCAGACTGAGCGCGAGGGGCAGCAGGAGGGCGTACAGCACGTACGTCCAGGTCTGCCGCCGGAACGGCAGACGCAGCAGCCCGCGCAGACCGGTGGGCTCGTCCGCGAGGGTGAGCAGAGCGCGGGAACGGTCGGTGTTCGGCGTGTTCGGTGTGTTCGGCATGGGGCGTTCCTTCCTTGGACGCGGGCATTTGCGGGGATGCTCACCCCGGCTACGCGAGGTCCGGGCGACCCGGGTGCCGGGGGCCCAGCAGGACGGTGAGGCCCGCTTTGCCGGGCACCACTACGGGGAGCTCGTACCAGCCGGCCCGCCGGTAGAAGCGCAGGGCGCCCTGCGCCCGGACCGAGGTGAGCAGCCAGCAACGGCCGTCCGAGGCCTGGTCCGTGACCGCCGCCAGGAGTGCCGCGCCCAGCCCGGTGCCGCGTGCCCGTGCGGCGACGGCGAGTTCGTCGACCTCGAGTCCGCCGCACAGCCAGGCGGTGGTCCGCTCGGGCCCCAGGGCTGCGGCCACGGCCCCGTAACTGCGGTCCTGCGGGAAGGAGTCGGGCGTGGACCAGGCGGTGGCGAAACCGGCCACCGTGTCCCCGTCGCACGCGAGCGCGGCCGTGAACCCGGGCCGCAGCGCGTCATCGGCCAGCCGCTCCACATAGAGACCGGCCATCGCCTCGTCCTCGTCCCACGGCGGGGCCGAGAACACCTCCGCGTACACGCGGCGAATGCGGTCGGCATAGGCCGACAGGCTCGCGCCCGCCACGAGTCGCACCTCTGGGTTCATGGCCCCGAGGATAGGGCGCCGTACAACCCTTGCCGGGTTCCGCACGTCTCAGCGTGTGCAGGACACACCCGAGTTCATCGGCCCGGACGGCCCGTCGGAACTGCGCGGCGCGCCGACGCGGGTACCGCTGGCCCCGGCGGCCACCGACGCCGACACGGTCCGGCGCCTGTGGGAGGTCTCGGAGGACCTGGCCGACGTACGCTTCGCGATCCCGGCCCCGCCCTAGACGCGGAAGCTGCCCCTCGCCCCGGATCGGTCGTTCACGCGGACGGGGCGGGGGCGATCTCCTCGATCAGCCCCTCGACGAGCTTCTTGATCTCGTCGCGGATCGGCCGCACGGACTCGACGCCCTGGCCCGCCGGGTCCTCCAGCGTCCAGTCCAGATACCGCTTGCCAGGGAAGACGGGGCAGGTGTCGCCGCAGCCCATGGTGATGCACACGTCGGATGCCCTGACGGCGTCGATGGTCAGGATCTTCGGCGTCTCGGCGGTGATGTCGATGCCGACCTCGCGCATGGCCTCGACCGCGGCGGGGTTGACCTGACCGGCCGGCGCGGAACCGGCGGAGCGGACCTCGATACGGTCCCCGGCCAGGTGCGACAGCCATGCGGCGGCCATCTGCGAACGGCCGGCGTTGTGGACACAGACGAACAGCACAGACGGCTTCTCGGACATCAGAGGTCTCTCTTGTCTCACGGTTGTCTCACAGTGGGATCAGGCACAGGTGATGTCAGCACCCAGTGGCGTCAGTCACCACTGATGTGACAGTATCAGTCCATGATGACGTCAGTCGACACTGAACTGATCCGGGTGCTGGCCGACCCGCTCAGGCTCAAGATCGTGACCCTGCTGGCCCGCGAAACGCTCTGCACCACGCATCTGGTCGAGGAGACCGGTGCCAAGCAGACCAACCTCTCCAACCATCTGAGAGTGCTGCGTGAGGCCGGGGTCGTGGACACCGAGCCGTGCGGGCGCTTCACGTACTACAAGCTCCGCCCGGACGTCATCGCCCAGCTCGCCGGCCAGTTCGCCGACCTGGCCGACTCCGCTCGTACCGCTGCCGAGAACAAGAGGGCCTGTCCGTGACCCCCACCCAAGCGACCGCGCCCCCCGAGGAGTCCTCGGTCGTCGCGAAGCTTTCGACGCTCGACCGCTTCCTCGCCGTATGGATCCTGCTCGCCATGGGCCTCGGCCTGGGGCTCGGCCGGCTGATCCCGGGTCTGAACGACGCGCTGGCCAAGGTCGAGATCGGCGGAATCTCCCTGCCCATCGCGGTCGGCCTGCTGATCATGATGTATCCGGTGCTCGCCAAGGTGCGGTACGACAAGCTCGACGCGGTCACCGGTGACCGCAGGCTGATGATCTCCTCGCTGGTCATCAACTGGATCCTCGGCCCGGCGCTCATGTTCGCGCTCGCGTGGATCTTCCTCCCGGACCTGCCCGAGTACCGCACCGGCCTGATCATCGTCGGCCTGGCCCGCTGCATCGCCATGGTCATCATCTGGAACGACCTCGCGTGCGGCGACCGCGAGGCCGCCGCCGTCCTCGTGGCGCTCAACTCCGTGTTCCAGGTCATCGCGTTCGGCGTACTGGGCTGGTTCTACCTCGACCTGCTGCCCGGCTGGCTCGGTCTCGGCGAGGGCGAGCACCTCGACATCTCCATGTGGAAGATCGCGCTGAACGTCGTCATCTTCCTCGGTGTTCCGCTGGTGGCAGGCTTCCTGACCCGCCGCATCGGCGAGAAGAAGATGGGCCGCGAGTCCTACGAGGCGAAGTTCCTTCCGAAGATCGGCCCCTGGGCCCTCTACGGCCTGCTCTTCACGATCGTCATCCTCTTCGCACTCCAGGGGAAGACCATCACGTCCCAGCCCATGGACGTCGCGCGGATCGCGCTGCCGCTGCTCGTCTACTTCGCGGTGATGTGGTTCGGCACGTTCCTGCTCGGCAAGGCCATCGGTCTGAACTACGACCGCACGGCAACCCTCGCCTTCACGGCCGCGGGAAACAACTTCGAGCTGGCCATCGCGGTGGCCATCGCCACCTTCGGCGTGACGTCCGGCCAGGCGCTCTCCGGCGTCGTCGGCCCACTGATCGAGGTCCCGGTCCTGGTCGCGCTCGTCTACGTGTCCCTGGCCTGGCGCAAGAAGTTCACGGCCCCGGCTCTCTGAGCATCGCTCCCCTCGACGTGGTGGTGATCGGCGGCGGCCAGGCAAAGCCGGCCGCCGGCTACCACCTCATCAGCTGTCGATCAGCTGTCGATCGCTCCGAGCTGCTGCATCAGACCGAGGTCGTCGAAGTTCCACCAGCTTTCCGCGAATTTGCCGCCCTCGCAGCGGAAGGTCGCGTGGCCGGTTCCCGAGATCTCCCGGCCGGTGGGCTCCATGCCCTGGTACGCGCCCACATGGCGCCCCCTGAAGGACAGCCGTGCGCACACCATGTCACCCTCGGCAGTCAAGCCCTCGATGGTGACCTCCGGTTCGAATGCCTCGATGATCTCCCGGTTCTCGACCTTGGCCTGCGCGAGCCCGACATCGTACGAAGACAGCGACGGATCGTGCTCCCGGTAGCCGGCGGTACACATCGCGTCCACCGCGTCGATGTTTCTCGCGTTGATCACGTCATCGAAGAGGCTACGGACCACGATTTTGTTCAGCTGCTCGTCCCGCACGACGTCGAGGTCCATGAACGACGGCTCCCCGTCGCACAGGGCCACCATCTCCCGGAATATCCGGTCGGTCTCCGGCAGGTGCGAATTCTTCTGTGCCTCCTCGTACGAGGGGAACTCCACGATCTCCACCACGTGAGTGGCGTCGGCGCGGTCCCGTCCCATGATCGAGTGCGTGGCTGTCCGCTTGCCCTTTGTCGCGTCGACCCAGGCGTCCATCAAGCTGTTCAACTCATCGGCCCTGCTCGTTTTGCAGTCGATGACCTGCACGAATGTCATGACGCCTCCCAGCGATCGGAGAGCTTCGAGTCCCTTCAGGATATGCCCGGCCCGGAACTATGACGTGTTGGTCGACCGCCGGGAACGGGCATGCACGCGGGTCAGGAGAGGGTGCTGACGACCTCACGTACCTGCACCGCCACGGACGCGGGCAGCGGCGCGTAGTGGATGGAATGCAGCTGTTCCTGTCCTTCCTCGCTGGCGGTGTAGGTGAGGAAGGACTTGAGTGCCGGAAGGCTGTCGGGCCGATTGCCCGTGTCGCAGACGATCTCGTACGTCACCAGAACGATCGGGTACGCGCCTTCGGCGGACGTCTCGTAGTCGAACCGCAGCGACAGGTCCTTCCCCGTCCCGGCGATCCTCGCCTCCGCGATACCCACCGAAGCGCTGGTCGTACTCGGCGCGACAGGCTCCGCGGCGCCCGTGGCGATACGTACCGTGTCGATCTTCCGCTTGACGGCGAAGGACAGCTCGAAGTACCCGATCGCACCATCGGTCTGGATCACCGCCGAGGAGACCGCATCCGACCCGCTGGCCGACTCACCCCCCACCGCCTGCCACTTCTTGCCCGCCGGATACGGCCACCTCTCGGGCGCCGCGCCCTTGAGATACGCGTTCAGGTTCTGGGTGGTGCCCGAGTCGTCCGTACGGTGAAACGGGACCACGGGCAGGTCCGGCAGCTGAGTACCGGGGTTGAGGCGCTGGATCGACGGATCGTTCCACCGAGTGATCCGGGAGTCGAAGACCCGGGCGAGAGTCGGAGCGTCCAGGACCAGGCCGGTCACACCGGGCACGTTGTATCCGATGGCAATGGGACCGCCGACCATGGGCAGATCGATGGCCTGCCCACCGGAGCACACCTCCTTGGTGCCCTCCACATCCTCCGCACTCAGCGCCTCGTCGGTACCCCCGAACGCACTGGCCCCACGCTGGAACTGCGCGACGCCCGCCCCCGATCCGAGCGGGTTGTAGACGAGCTGCACGCCGGGGCAAGCGAGTTGGTACTGCTGCATCCAACGGCTCATCGCATTCTGCTGAGCCGTGGACCCCGACCCCCGTACCTGCCCGCCCTCAGCACACGGGATATCCGGTACGGGCACCTGCGGCGCAGCCGAATCATCACCCCCGTCGCTGCCGCAGCCCGCAAGGAGCAGGACCCCCACCACCACAGAGGCCACCACCCCTCGCCCACGGCCCGCCGGTCCCACACGTCGAAGCTGCACGCTGTTCCCCCTCGTGACACCCACGAACAAAGGGCCGCGCTACACACCACCGCGGACCCGCTGCATAGATGCTCACCGATATGGAGAGGCCGTAGGTGGCACCAGGACGAACAACAGACGTCGCCCTGCCGATATTTGGGGGAGCGGCGGGCCAGGCGTCTCGGTGTCACTAACGGCCGGCGGGCCAACTGCGTGCGTACGGGGGCGGGCCGAGTACGAGGAGTCGCGTGCCGTTCACGACGGGATGTCGGAAGGCGTGCCCTCGTTCCAGATCCACGTTCCGTCGGGGGCGATGAGGTTGAACGCGCCTGTGGTGGGTGTCTGACCGGGTGCGTCGCGGCACATGGCGACGGCCTGGGGCCACGATGACAGGTGATCGCGACGAAAGGCGCGTCCAGTTGTCCCGGGGCGGCTCCTTGAGCGCCCTGTGGAGCGACGCTTGTAATGGGCCATCACGGAGACCCGCCCCGTGCCTACTGCGAGCCCCCGACTGGTGGTTGCAGACCATACCTTCCGGTCCGGGCAGGTCGGCCTGGCCGTCTCTCGATGGGAAGGACCGGGCCCGCGAGGCGGGCCCGGCCGGCGTCAGGTCACCGGATCAAGGGACCGTCAGGTCACCGGATTGAGGAAGGTCAGCACCGAGGCGTCCTCCTCGATCAGCGGGGCGAGAGCGGTGTTGAACGGGCCGCCGTAGGGCGCCTTCAGGTGGGCCTGGAAGGCGTCCTCGTCCCGGTACACCTCGAAGATCCAGAAGGCGCGTGGGTGGGACGCCTTGGTGTAGACGTCGAAGGCGAGACTGCCCTCTTCCTCTCGCACCTTCTGGGCGTACTCCAGGATCAGGCGGGCGACCTCGTCCTCCGCTCCCTCGCGGGCGGTGAACTCGGCGAGCAGGGTCTTGTTCACGGTGTGGCGTCCTCCGTGGTCGGGGTCGGGGTCGGGATCAGTCGTGGGCGGAGTCGAGGTGCCAGACGACGGCCTTGCCCAGCTTCACCGAGCCGTTCTCGGCGAAGACCTGGACTCCCTGGCTGGCGGGGTCGGGGAAGATCTGGTCGGTGATCACGGCTTCGCCGCTGCCGCCGAAGACCTCGACGGAGGACCAGTCGACGAGGATGCGCAGGTTGACCTTGCCGTTCTTGGCCTTCAGCGGCGCGGTCTGGATGCCGGGGAAGGTGCTGTTGAAGTCCACGGCGCCGGAGTTGGTGCGGTCGACGTACAACTCCTGTGTCGTGGTGTCGTAGCCGATGATGGTCTCCTCGCCGTCGGCGCCGGTGCGCACCTTGAGGCCGAAGCGGTCGGCGTCCTTGAGGGAGAAGGTCGCCTCGATGTCGAGTGCCTTGCCCTTGGCCGCGGGGCCGATCAGGGGCTTTGTGGTGCTCTTGACGGTGACGCCGGCCGCCGTCGCCGGGCGCTTCTGCCGGAGGGACTCCAGACTGTCGACCGGCTTGCTGGTGAGCCGGACTTGGCCGTTGATCGTGCGCAGGGCCATCTCCCGGGGAGCGCTTTGCGCGCCGCGCCAGGGGGAGGTGGGGATGGCGCCGCTGTAGTCCCAGTTGTTCATCCAGCCGATCATGTATCGCTTGCCGCCCGGTGCGTTCTCCCAGGACACCGCCGCGTAGTAGTCCTTGCCGTAGTCGGCCCAGTCGGCGCGCTGCACGACGGACTTGGCGGGCTTGTCGGCGGCGGTGAACCGGTCGGCCAGGAGGTGGCCCCAGCCGGCATTGTTCATGTCGACGATCTGGATCTTCGCCTTCTTGCCTGCGTAGGGGCGCAGGTCGAAGGAGGCCCAGTCCAGGTTCTCGCTGTTGGCACCGGTGGCGCTGTGGACGACCTGGCCGTCGACGATCAGGTTGACGGACGTCTCCTGGGAGACGGGCTGGGCCTGGGTGCCGGAGAGCATGATGTGGTCGACGTTGAGGTGGCCCCAGCCGCCGGTGTTGTCGTCGACGATCCTGATCTGCGCCTGCTTGCCGGCGAGATCGCCGACGTCCCAGGAAGCCCAGTTGAGAGCCTCGCCGTCCCTTCCGGTGGCGCTGCGCACCACTTCGCCGTCGACGACGAGTTCCATGGCGGTGGGGTCGGCGTAGCCGGTAGGGTGATTGCCGCCGCCGATGAGGAAGTTGATGTGCTTCTTGTCGATGGTGAACTCGGGCGAGGTGAGGGTGCCGGTGGTGGTGTCGCCGTTCAGGTAGCTGTTGACCAGGCCGTCGCCCAGGAATCCGGAGACTTCCTGCTGGTTGCCGATAGTGCCGGTGGCCGGTGCCGTACCGAAGGCGTCTCCGGTCGTCGTCCAGTCGCCGTAGCTGCCGCCTTCGAAGTCGGCGAGGACCGAGCCCTCGGGCGGCGGTCCCTGCTCCATGACGGTTCCGGACTCGTGCGGGTGCCGTCCGCCGCCGACCTTGAAGTTCAGGTAGGAGCTGTCGACGGTGAATTCGGGTGAGGTGAGGGTGCCGGTGGTGCCGTCACCTGAGTGGAAGCTGTTGGCGAGGCCCTTGCCGTCGAAGCCGTCGACGGTCCCCTGCCCGGCCACTGCCCCGGCCGCCGGTCCGTCGCCGAAGGCGGTGCCGGTGGTCGTCCACGTACCGAAGTCGGTGTTCTCGAAGTCCTGGACCACGGTGCCGGTGGGCGGGGTGTAGGTGCCCTTGTCGTCGGCGGTGAACTTCTTGCCGTCGAAGTCGCCGATGAAGTACTGGGCGGCCGAACCACCGGCGATTCCACCGGGGTTGATGTTGACGACCAGGACCCACTTGATGTTCTTCTTGTCCCCGTCGACCGCGAGGGGGAACAGGTCGGGGCACTCCCACACGCCGCCGGTCGCGCCGGCCGGCCCGAACTCGCTCTGCAGCTTCCAGTCCTTGAGGTTCTTCGACGAGTAGAACCGCACCTTGTGCTCGGTGGACAGCGACACCGTCATCAGCCAGCTCTTGGTCGGCGCGTACCACTGGACCTTGGGGTCGCGGAACTCCTTGGAGCCGATGTCGATGACGGGATTGCCCTGGTGCTTGGTCCAGGTGCGGCCGCGGTCGGTGCTGTAGGCGAGCGACTGGGCCTGGATGCCCGTGCCCTTGGTGTAGCTGGTGTAGATCGCCACCATGGGCGGGTTCTTCTTCGTGCCGAAGCCGGTGGTGTTGTCCCAGTCGACGACCGCGCTGCCGGAGAACACCATCTCCTCGTCGTCGTGCGACAGGGCGAGCGGCAGCTCCTTCCAGTGCACGAGGTCCTTGCTCACCGCGTGCCCCCAGGAGATGTCGCCGAAGGAGTTGCCGTTGGGATTGTGCTGGTAGAACAGGTGGTACTCGCCCTTGTAGTACACAAGGCCGTTGGGGTCGTTCATCCAGTTCTTCTCCGGGGTGAAGTGGAACTGGGGTCGGTAGGTCTCGGAGTACGGCGGGGTGTCGGCAGCTACGGCCTGGGGTGCCAGCGGGGCTGCGGACAGGGCGCAGACGGTCGCCACTGCCGCGATCATCCGTGTGCGGGTATGCCGGGATACACGTCCAGAGCTCATGGTGTCTCCTGTGCTGCGGCCGTCCGTGCTGCGGAGCCTGATGCCCGGCGCGGGCCGACCGAAAAGTGACGTCTTGCCGGCGCCGTCGTCCACGGCGCCCGACAAGGGGTGTCATCGTTGACATGTGTCATCGATGACATCGAGTGCCCGATGATGGGGGCAACCCGGCCAATGCGTCAACGGTTCGGAAGTAATGCACGCTCAGGCGGCTCGCCTGCCCGTCATGCGCGGTCGGCTGCGGCGAGCTGCGCCAGCTGGCTCTGCCACGGGGGATTGGGACCGGCGACCGAGCAGGTCAGGGCCGCTACCCGGACGGCGAACCGGCACGCTTCCGCGACGTCGTCGAGGCGGAGTTCCGTCAGCCGGCCGCCGAGGAGGCCGCGGGCGCCGAGGTGATGGAGCAGCCCGGCGGTGAAGGAGTCCCCCGCCCCGACCGTGTCGGCGACCCGCGTCGGCACGGCGGGCACCTGAATCCGTTCGCCGTCGAGCGAGGCCAGGACGCCGTCGGCACCGTGTGTGATCACGACGAGCCGCGCCCCGGCGGCGTGCCAGATGTCGCATGCCTGCTCGGGCGGGGTGCCCGGCAGCAGGAGTTCCAGGTCGTCCTCGCTCAGCCGGAGCACATCGGCGAGGGCGCACCAGTGCGCCAGCCGGGCGCGGTAGACGTCGGGGTGCACCAGCAGTGGCCGGACATTGGGGTCGATGCTGATGGTCGCGCGGTGTGCGGCTGCCGCCAGGAAGTGCTCGACCGCAGCCGCGCCGGGTTCCCGGACCAGGGCCAGGGACCCCGTGTGCACGCAGGCGGCTTCGGCCAGGTCCACGCGCGCCAACTCCTCGGCCGTCCACTGCCAGTCGGCCGTGTTCTGAGCGTGGAAGGAGAACGTTGCCTGCCCCTGGGCGTCCAGTTCCGCCACGGCCAGGGTACTGGGCTCCGCGGCCTCGACGGAATACGACAGGTCCACTCCCGACGCCTCCAGGTGGGCGCGGAACAGACGGCCGAACACGTCGCCGGACAACCGCGCGAGGAAGCGGGCCGGGGTGCCGAGCCGGGCCAGTGCCACCGCCGTATTCGCAGGTCCGCCGCCCGGCAGGACACGCAGGGCGAGTTCGTTCGAGGTGCCCCCGGGTTCGGCGAAGGCGTCCGCGACGCACTCTCCCAGGACGGTGATCTGACGCGGGCTCATGGGCTGCTCTTCTCTGACGAACGTACGGGCGAACCGGACGCGTCGCGGCGCAGCTGCCGGACGGCTGCGAGCGGGTGAGGGCCGCCGGCGTTGCCGATTTGTGACAAGTGCAGGGCATTGACGTTTCCGGGAGACGGAGTCCATCATCCTCGCCAGGCAGTGTCAACGATGACATAGGTCAACGATGACACCCCGGGCAGCATGCTCTGAACCCGACCCCGTGCCGCCCGCTATCCCACAGGAGTCGATCATGTCTCGCACCACTCGCCTGTCCTCGTCCCTCCTCAGAACCGCCGCTGTCGCGGGCGTCGCGGCCCTCACCCTGACGGCCTGCGGATCCGGCTCCGGATCGACTTCCGCCGGCTCCGGTTCGGGCGAGGTCAAGGTCGGTCTGATCACCAAGACCGACACCAACCCGTTCTTCGTGAAGATGAAGGAGGGCGCCGAGAAGGCCGCGGAGGCCGACGGCGTCAAGCTGATGACGGCGGCCGGCAAGTTCGACGGCGACAACGCCGGTCAGGTCACGGCCATCGAGAACATGGTCGCGTCGGGTGTGAAGGGCATCCTGATCACCCCGAGCGACTCCAAGGCGATCGTGCCCGCGATCGAGAAGGCCCGTGCCAAGGGTGTCCTGGTCATCGCCCTGGACTCCCCGACCGAGCCGGAGAGCGCGGTCGACGCCCTCTTCGCCACCGACAACCTCAAGGCGGGCGAGCTGATCGGCGAGTACGCCAAGGCCGCCATGACGGGCAAGACCGCGAAGATAGCCACCCTCGACCTCGCGCCGGGTGTGGCCGTCGGCGTCCAGCGGCACAACGGCTTCCTGAAGGGCTTCGGCATCGAGGAGGGCGACTCCTCCATCGTCTGCTCCCAGGACACCGGAGGCGACCAGGCCAAGGGCCAGACGGCGATGGAGAACTGCCTCCAGAAGGAGCCGGACATCAACGTCGTCTACACGATCAACGAGCCGGCCGCGCTGGGCGCGTACACCGCGCTCAAGGCCAAGGGCCGGGAGAAGGACGTCCTGATCGTCTCCGTCGACGGCGGCTGCACCGGGACCGAGGCGGTCAAGGACGGCAAGATCGCCGCCACCTCCCAGCAGTACCCGCTGAAGATGGCCTCCGAGGGCGTCAAGGCCGTGGTGACGTACGCCAAGGACGGCAAGAAGGCGTCCGGTTACACCGACACGGGCGTCACCCTGATCACCGACAAGGCCCAGGACGGGATCACCTCCAAGGACACCGCCTACGGCCTGGAGAACTGCTGGGGCTGAGCCGCCCCCGAGGCCCGAACGACTCCGCCTCTCCCTTCAGCAGGGCGGCTGTCCCTTCCTCCCTGACCGGGGGACGGCCGCCTGCCTGTCCTCTTGCCCTCCGACCAGGGCGGGCAACGACTTCTGTCTTCCGACAAGGACTCCGCATGACAGCCACGACCACGCCGTACGCCGAGCTCAAAGCACCGACCACGGCCCGCAGACTGCTCACGGCACCGACCACCGGCCCCCTGGTCGCCCTCCTCCTGGCTTGCGCCTTCTTCTCGCTCTCGACCGACCAGTTCCTCACGGGCGGCAACTTCTCGTTGATCGTGCAGCAGGTCATGGTCGTCGGCACCCTCGCCATCGGACAGACCCTGATCATCCTCACGGCGGGCATCGACCTGTCGTGCGGTGCCGTGATGGCGTTCGGCAGCATCGTGATCGCCAAGATGGCCGCCGAGGGCTCGCTGCCGCCGCTCGCCGCCATCGCCCTGGGCCTGGTCGTCTGCGGCGGATTCGGGCTGCTCAACGGGCTGCTGGTGCAGAAGATCCCGTTGCCGCCGTTCATCGTCACCCTCGGCATGCTCAACGTGGCCTTCGCGCTGACACACATCTACTCCGAGGAGCAGACGGTCACCAACCTGCCCGGCCCGCTGACGGCCCTCGGGCAGACCTTTCCGCTCGGCCACACCGACATCACCTACGGCTCCCTGGTCACCATCGCCCTGTTCCTCCTCCTCGCCTACACGCTGAGCAGCACCGGCTGGGGCCGGCACGTCTACGCACTGGGCAACAGCCCGGAAGCGGCACGGCTGAACGGCATCCGCACCTCCCGGCTGACCATCGGCGTCTACACCGTGGCCGGCATCCTCTACGGCATCGCCGCCCTGCTGCTCATCTCCCGCACCGGAGTCGGCGACCCTCAGGCCGGCCAGACCGACAACCTCGACAGCATCACCGCCGTGGTCCTCGGCGGCACCAGCCTCTTCGGCGGACGCGGCTCGGTCCTGGGCACCTTCATCGGCGTCCTCATCGTCGGCGTCTTCCGCAACGGCCTGCAGCTGATGGGCGTTGCCTCCATCTACCAGACCCTGATCACCGGAGTCCTGGTGATCCTCGCGGTGACCGTCGACCAGCTCTCCCGGAAGAAGGCCCGATGACCGCCACCTCCTCCCCCACGCCCGTGCTGCAGGCCCGTGGTCTGGTCAAGCGCTACGGCCAGGTCACCGCCATCGACGGCGCCGACTTCGATCTGCTGCCCGGCGAGGTCCTCGCCGTCATCGGCGACAACGGCGCCGGCAAGACCAGCCTGATCAAGGCCCTCACCGGCGCCGTGACCCCCGACGCGGGCGAGATACGGCTCAACGGCAAACCGATCCAGTTCTCCGGGCCGCAGAGCGCACGCGCCCACGGCATCGAGACGGTCTATCAGGACCTCGCCGTGGCCGCCTCCATGGACATCGCCTCGAACATGTTCCTCGGACGCGAACTGCGCCGCCCCGGCGTCCTCGGCAGTGTCTTCCGCATGCTCGACAAGAAGCGCATGCGCGAGGAGGCCGCCGAGCACATGGCCGACCTGAAGATTGGCCTGCGCTCGCTGACCCAGTCGGTCGAGACCCTCTCCGGCGGACAGCGGCAGGCCGTCGCGGTCGCCCGTTCCGTCGCCTGGGCCCGCAGCGTCGTCGTCATGGACGAACCCACCGCCGCCCTCGGCGTCAAGGAATCCGGTCAGGTCCTCGACCTCATCCGCCGCGTCCGGGACAAGGGCATGCCGGTCGTCCTGATCAGCCACAACATGCCGCACGTCTTCGAGATCGCCGACCGGATCCACGTCCACCGGCTGGGCAGGCGCGCCGCCGTGATCAAGCCCTCCGACTACTCCATGGCGGAGGTCGTCGCCATCATGACCGGCGCGCTCACCGTCGACGAGGCCGGAGATACTGTCGTGGCGGATTCCGCGGCGGCCAAGGCCGCAGGAGTCCAGGCCAACTGACGTACGACTGAAGCACTCACAGGTTCCGGCCCAGGCCGTGGCCGGAACCCGTGAGTGACGAGCACAGGAGACCGTTTACTCCATGGCAGCGAACCGCCGCCCCACCCTGGCCGACGTCGCCCGAGAAGTGGGCGTCAGCGCCAAAACCGTCTCCCGCGTTCTCAACGAGGACGGGCCCGCCTCGGCCCAGACCCGGCAGCAGGTCCTGGCCGCCGTGGCCAAGCTCGGCTTCCAGCCGAACCTCATGGCCCGCAACATCCGCGTCGGCGGGCCCGACACCACCGTCGGCCTGGTCATCCCCGACCTCGGCAACCCCTTCTTCGGAGCCGTGGCCAGCAGCATCGAGGACACGGTCCGCGACCGCGGCCTGACCCTGCTCATGGGCTCCTCCGCTGACGACCCCGACCGCGAGCGCGCTTTGACGGACAAGTTCCTCGCCCGCCGCATCAGTGTCCTGATGGTCGTGCCGTCCGTGGGCGCCGACCACTCCCCTCTCAAGTCTCACCGCGCCGCCGGCCTGCCCGTCGTCTTCCTCGACCGCCCTGGGTCGGGCCTGTCCACGGACAGCGTCGTCAGCACCAACCGCACGGGCGCCCACGACGGGGTGGCCCATCTGGTCGCCCACGGCCACCGGCGCATCGGCTTCATCGGCGACCTCCCCACCAAGCTCTACACCCGCCGCGAGCGCCTGGCCGGCTACCGGTCCGCCCTTGAGGAAGCCGGCCTCCCCGCCGACCGCTCCCTGATCACCAACGCCCACGACCAGCACGGGGCCTCCACCGCCACATCCCAACTCCTGGGTCTGGCCGATCCCCCCACCGCCCTGTTCGCCGGCAACAACATCGTCGCGCTGGGCATAGTGACCGAACTCGCCCGCACCGGCCGGAAGGACGTCGCTGTCGTCGCCTTCGACGACGTGGCCCTCGCCGAAGCCCTCGAACCAGCCCTGACCGTCGTCGCCCAGAATGCCGAGGAAATCGGCAGAACGGCAGCGACCACCGCTTTGGCCCGCCTCGACGGCGACCGCTCGCGCGCCCGCACCATCACGGTCCCCACCCGCCTCATCGTCCGGGGGTCGGGGGAGCGGCCTGCTCCGGTGCTGAAGAAGGCGTGACCATGAAGGCGGTGTCCGGGCATGGACCAAGGGACCGCCGGGTTCGGGTTTCAGCGCGGCGTGGACGCCGCCGCTGGGCGGTGCGGGATGTGAGAGTGAGGCGCATGAAGTCTCGTACCGCCTTGCCGGTGTTCGCTGTCGGCGCCGTCTGAGCGGTAGGTACGCCGGGACTGGGAGTGTCCTGGGCAGGGGCAGACCCGGCACCCACATGACCGGACATCGCACGGGAGTTCACCGAGTACTGGACGCACCGGGCATCGCAGAGCCCGTTGAGCCTCCGCCCAGTGTGCCGGGGCGGAAGTGGAGAGCAGAATCCGCGTCACTCCTGGGCAGGAGGCGACAGCGAGGAGGCATGCCTGGGGGATAGTGAGACCAGGGCTGAGGAGCGCGGTGAGTTCGGGAGTGGCCAGGTGGGGAAGTGCGCCGCCGAACAGGGGCGCTGAGGCGTAGACCTGCCATCCGAGTTCGGCTGCCTGAGCGATGGGACCCCGGACCCGACTCGTTGGTGACAAGCGCGCTGGTATGCCGGCTGACGGACGTCATCATGTTCATCCCGGCGGCAACCGCCCGCCCGACCAGCTCCGCCCGGGCGTGGGCGGTCTCACCGGATATCGCGATCTTCATCCCCTGCTGGAGCGGCCCGCCGGGAGTCAGCCGTCCCGGGTTCCGATACGCGCAGGGCGTCTTGGGCGGCTGCGGCGTGAACTGGGATTCCGCCCGGGGTGGGCAGGTCACCAGCGGCAACGGCAGATCGAGCTGCGCCGCCTCGCGCAGCGACGCCCGCAGGATCCCGGCCAGCACCCGGGTGTCGTCCAGCGCATCGTGCGCGTGCTGCTGCGATACGCCGTAGTGGGCAGCGAGGGTGCCGAGCTTCATGTCGTCCGTCGGCGGATCCACCTGGCGGTTGAGGGCCAGGGTGCACAGCCGCTGCGACACAGGCAGCCACATCCGCGCGCGGGCAAACTCGTAGGCCAGGAAGTCGTAGTCGAACTGGGCGTTGTGGGCGACCAGGACCCGGTCCTGGAGCATCGCCCCGATTCGCCCGGCGACCTGGTCGAAGGCTGGTGCGCCCCGCAGCCGCTCGACGGTCAGCCCGTGCACGTCCACCGGCCCCGGGTCGCATCCCGGGTTGAGCAGGGTCGAGAACTCCCCGGTCTGCTCGCCGTCCGGACCGATCGTCACCACCGCGACCGACAGCACGCGGTCCCGCCTGGCAACGAGCCCGGAGGTTTCCACGTCGACCAGTGCCCAGTCGTAGGCGTAGTCGCCCGTGTAGGGCGCGTCGAATGAGGCGGAGGCAAGACTCATGACGCCAAGGATGATCGGCTATGAGCCACTCCTTCAACCTGTATGCCGTTTTTACCCTGCTTTGGAAGGTTGTCGTGCCGTGCCGAACGCAGAGAGGCCTCCCTCGAATGCTTCGGGAAGTTTTCGGGAAGAACACCCGCCAAAACCCGTGCCGAACCGCCCAGCCGGAGTGCCACCCTCCCCACTAGTGCGTCCGCCCAGCCTTACGCCGCCTCTACGCCGTGCTCGCTAGCGTGCCCCACGGCTCGCAAAAAGGCCCTCCCGGAGGAGGGCCTGGCATGGGCTGGACTGAAGTGCCCCCGGCAGGACTCGAACCTGCGGCCAAGCGCTTAGAAGGCGCCTGCTCTATCCACTGAGCTACGGGGGCCGGTGGTGGCCTGGGCCCTTCGGTCGGGGCCGTTCCGGCCGGTCCTGACCTTGCCGGGACAAGGATAGGGCTCCGATCACCCCGACCCGACTGCTTCACCTGCGTGGCACGATGTGGAGGTTCGGTGAAGCGAACCGATAATCGCAGGTAGGTGCGATTCATGCACCGCTTTTGACGTCTCGCACCCCGGGTGTTGTGCACTCGTTATGCCTGCGCCCCACTCGTCCCGTCTGTCCCCAGAGTGGAACCGCCGCGCAGAGGTGCCTATACGCTTCAAAAAGGCGCCAAAATTGGGCATTCTTCACATGTGGTGACCATGGACGTACGGCCTCAGCTCATCGACGCACTTTCCGCCCTGCGCGACCGTGTCGCCGCCGTGCGTCTTCCACTGCCTCTTCCAGGGGCTGAACGGGCCCGGCAGACCAGGGTCGAGCTGCTCGCGCAGCTCGACGACTATCTGCTGCCGCGGCTCAAGGACCCCGAGGCTCCGCTGCTCGCGGTGATCGGTGGGTCCACCGGCGCGGGCAAGTCCACGCTGGTGAATTCGCTCGTGGGGTGCCGGGTCAGCCAGGCCGGTGTGCTGCGCCCGACGACGCGGACGCCGGTACTCGTCTGCCACCCGGACGACCACCACTGGTTCGCCGGGGTACGGGTGCTGCCTCAGCTGACCAGGATCTGGCTGCCGCCGGGTCAGGCCAGGGACCCGGACGGGCTCGACGACCTCGGTGCCGCGGGCGGGGACGACGAAGGGATGGCGCTGCGGGTGGAGACCGCCGTCAGCCTGCCGCGCGGGCTCGCGCTGCTGGACGCTCCCGACATCGACTCCCTCGTCGTACGGAACCGGGTACTCGCCGCGGAACTCATCTGCGCCGCCGACGTATGGGTGATGGTGACCACCGCCTCCCGGTACGCCGACGCCGTGCCCTGGTACCTGCTGCGCACGGCCAAGGAGTACGACGCCTCGCTCGTCACCGTCCTCGACCGGGTGCCGCACCAGGTGATCGCCGAGGTCTCCCGGCAGTACGCGGCCCTGCTCACCAGGGCCGGGCTGGGCGAGGTCCCCCGCTTCACCATCCCCGAGCTGCCCGAGTCCGCGGGCGGCGGCAGCGGTCTGCTGCCCACCACCGCCGTCGCCCCCCTGCGGACCTGGCTCACCCACCGCGCCCAGGACCCGGCGGCCCGTCAGCAGGCCGTCGGGCGCACGGCGTCCGGGGTCATGGATTCGCTGAACGTCCGTATGCCGGAGCTGGCCGGAGCCGTCGCCGCGCAGTACGCGGCCTCGGTACGGCTGACCGGCGTCGTCGAGGAGGCGTACCGGAAGGAGGCGTCCCGAATCCGCCGCAGGCTCCAGGGCGGCGCCGTGCTCGCCGGGGACGCGCGGACGCGGTGGCGCGGCTATCCCCTGGACAGTTCCGCCGAGGAGCTGCTGGAAGCGCTGGTGGAGAGCCTGGTGGCGCTGCTCCAGTGCGCGGTGGCCGCCGCCGACGACGAGATCCGTACGACGTGGCGGAAGGAGCCCGCCTCCGGGGCGTTCCGCTTCGAGGACGCGGGCCTGGAAGCCGGCGGCTGGGGGCCTTCCGAGGACATCCAGGGCCGTATCGCCATGGCCGTACGACGCTGGCGGCGGGTGCTCGAAGAGCTGGCCGAGGAGGAAGTACAGCTCCTGGAACGGAACATCGCCCCCGACGGCGAGACCGTGGCCGCGCTGCTGGCCGCCGCCCTGCTCGGCGGGCGCCGCGCCCGCACCGCGGGGGAGCAGCTCGCCGAGCGGATCGGCGCCCAGGGCGCGCTGCGGCTGCGTGACAAGGGCGGGGCGCTGCTCACCACCTATCTCGACCAGGTCATGCACGGGGAGCGGGACCGGCGGCTCGCACCGCTCGACGCCCTGGACGTGGCCCCGGAACCGCAGGCCGAGCTGATTGCCGCGCTGTCCGTACTGCAGAAGGAGAGGGTGCAGCCATGACCGCCGTCACCGACCAGGACCAGGATCACGGTCAGGATCAGAACCCGGGGCAGGGGCCCGAGGGCGGGGAGGCCGATGAGCGGGGGGCGCGCGAGGACGACCGGGCGCAGGAGGGCCTGGAGAAGGGGTCCCCGAGGGCGGTGAAGGGCGAGGGGCGGCACGGGCGCTGGGACGACGGGCTGATCGCCCGCCGCGCCGGCGCCGCGTCCGAGGAGGCCGACGACGCCGGTGACGGGCCGGACGGCGACGCCGGGCCTCAGGGCGAGGCGTACGCACCGTCCGGGGGACCGCTCACCCAGCGCCTCGACTCGCTGCGCGACCTCGTCGGCCTGTCGCGGGCCCGGCTGGACCGGGAAACCCTCACCGAGGCCGGGCGCGTACTCGACGAGGCCGCGGCCCGTCAGCGGCTCTCCTTGCGGCACACCGTCGTCGCCGTCGCCGGGGCGACCGGCAGCGGGAAGTCCACGCTCTTCAACTCCCTCGCGGGCGCCCAGATCTCCGACACCGGGCTGCGCAGGCCGATGACCGCGTCGCCGATCGCCTGCAGCTGGACCGACGGGGCCGCAGGGCTCCTGGACCGGCTCGCGATCCCCGGGCGGCTGCGTCGCAGGCCGCAGCAGGGCGGCTCCGAAGCCGACGCCGCGCTCCAGGGCCTCGTCCTCATCGACCTGCCCGATCACGACTCCGCGGCGTCCGGCCACCGGGATCAGGTGGACCGGGTGCTGGCGCTGGTCGATGCCGTGATCTGGGTCGTCGACCCCGAGAAGTACGCCGACGCGGCCCTCCACGAACGCTATCTGCGGCCCCTGGCCGGGCACGCGGAGGTCACCTTCGTAGTCCTCAACCAGATCGACCGGCTGCCCGGGGAGGCCGCCGACCTGGTCCTCGACGATCTGCGCAGGCTGCTCGACGAGGACGGCATGGCCCTGGGGGAGCACGGTGAACCGGGCGCCACCGTCACATCCGTGTCCGCGCTCACCGGCGACGGAATGCCTGAACTGCGCGAGATGCTCGGCCGGTTCGTGCAGGAACGCACGGCCGCCGCACGCCGGCTCTCCGCCGATGTGGACGCGGCGGCCGCACAGCTCCGGCCGGTGTACGTCGCCGAGGGGCGGCCCGGACTCGGTGAGCTGGCGCGTGAGGAGTTCACCGACCGGCTCGCCGAGGCCGTCGGTGCGGCGGCCGCGGGGCAGGCGGCCGAGCGCGAGTGGCGCAGGAACGCCGGACGGGCCTGCGGGACACCCTGGCTGCGGCTCTGGCGCTGGTACGAGTCCACCCGGCAGCTCGGCGGCCTGGACCGCATGGCCCAGGCCCTCGCCCCCGCCCCGCCGGAGGAGGAGATCACCGCCCGGCAGCGGGTCGAGCAGGCGGTACGGGCCGTGGCGGACGACGCGTCCGCCGGGCTGCCGGGCCCCTGGGCGCAGGCCGTCCGGGAAGCGGCGGTGAACGGGGCGAAGGGGCTGCCCGAGGCCCTGGACGAACTGGCCCAGAACGCGAGCGCCGGGGGCCGGGGCCGGCCGACAGGCGGCAAGGGCAAGGGCAAGGGCAAGGGCAAGGGCAAGGGCACGGGCACGGGCCCTGGCACGGGCTCGGCGACCGGCAGAGGCACGGGCATGCCGCTCGGCGGCCGGGCCGCCAAGCCACCGCGTGCGGCCTGGTGGCCCGCGGCGGTGCTGGTGCAGGCGACGATGACCCTGCTGCAGATCTTCGGCGGACTCTGGCTGCTCGGCCAGATCATCGGCGTACTCGAACCGGGCCTGGTCACACCGGCCCTGGTGATGCTCGCCGGAATCATCGGCGGGCCGCTCGTGGAGTGGTCGTGCGCGGCAGCGGCACGCGGTCCGGCACGGCGGTACGGGCAGGAGGCGGAGCGACGGCTGCGCGACGCGGCGGCCGGGTGCGGGCGGGCCAGGGTCCTCGACCCGGTATCGGCGGAGCTGGCGCGCTACCGCGAGGTGCGGGAGAGGTACGTGGCGGTGACGGAGTTTTCCACAACCGGCCGGTAGTCCACAGGCGTCAGCGGGATTTCCGTTCTCCGTCCAGCATGAAGTCAGTGCGGGAACCGGTACACAGAGCGTGTACCGGTCCGGTACGCAGAGTCTGGACGGGAGACGGGAAAATGAACGACACCTTTGTGACGCTGGTGGGAAACGCGGCGACCGGCGTGGAGTTCCGGGAGACGGCCACCGGCGGAATGGCGCGATTCCGCTTCGCTGTGACGTCGCGCCGCTGGGACCGCGAGAAACAGGTCTGGGCCGACGGGCACACCAGCTTCTACACGGTGTGGGCCTGGCGCACGCTCGCGGTGAATCTGTCCGGCTCCGTCTCCGTCGGTGAACCACTCGTCGTGCACGGCCGTTTGAAGGTGCGCGAGGAGGAACGGGATGGTCAGCGCAGGACCTTCGTCGACATCGAGGCGGTGTCGGTGGGTCACGATCTGACGCGGGGGACCGCCGCGTTCCGGCGGGTGCTCAGGGCAGAGCCGTCACTCACGGCACGCACGCCGAAGGAGACGGAGGCCGGCGACGATTCGGTGGAACGTCAGGAACCGGCCATGGAGCCGGTGTCGGTGTCCTGAATGGGCAGCGGGTACCGGATGGAGCGATAACGATTCCGAGTCGGAATGGTTGTCCGACCGTATGACGGGGGACTGTGCTTCGCCCGGTCTTTAGGATTCCTCAGTATTCATGGGGCACTTGAGTCTGCTGGCGAGGCAATCCCCACACGCGCACCAAGCGCGAGGTCCTCGCCCGGAGGGGAATTCTGTGTTTTCTGCGTTCTCGGCGTCTTCCGGATCATCCGGGTCCTGTGCGTCCGCTCCGCCGTCCGGCACGCAGTCCGCGGCCTCGGCGACGAGCTCCGTACGGAGTCGCGCCAGAGGGCTCGTCAGACTTGCCGCCACCGTGCTGGTCACCGGTCTCGTCGCGGCCGGCACCCTTGCCGGCGCGACCGGCGCGGCGGCCGGGAGCGCCCCTCAGCACCAGGGCGGCGCGACCGCGGTCCTGGACGGGCTGAAGACCTTCGACCGCGCGGTGCTCCGCATCCCGGGTGAGAACGGCAAGAAGAACACCACGCAGACGATCCCCGCCGGGCTCTTCGAGATGACCGTCGAGGGCGGTGGCAAGCTCAAGACGTACTGCGTCGACATCCACAACGCCACCCAGGACCAGGCGAAGTATCTGGAGACGTCCTGGGACCAGACGTCGCTCGGGGCCAACAGGAACGCCGGGAAGATCCGCTGGATACTCCAGCACTCCTACCCCCGGATCGACGACCTCGCGGCGCTGGCCCGCCGGGCAGGCACGGGACCGCTCACCGAGCAGACCGCGGCCGCCGGAACGCAGGTCGCCATCTGGCGCCACTCGGACGACGTGCACGTCGAGGCCGCCGACCCGCAGGCCGAGAAGCTCGCCGACTGGCTGGCGAAGCACGCCTCCGCATCCGCCGAGCCCAGGGCGTCCCTGACTCTGGAGCCCGCCGCGGTCTCCGGCCGGGCAGGAGAGCGGCTCGGTCCGGTCACCGTCCGCACCAACGCGGACCAGGTCTCTCTGACGCCGCCCGCCGACGCGGCCAGCGGTGTCCGGATCACCGACAAGGACGGCAAGCCCGTCACCTCGGCGGCCGACGGTGCGCGGCTCTACTTCGACATACCGAAGGACGCCGCCGACGCATCGGCCGCGCTGACCGTCCAGGCGACCACCTCCGTGCCGGTCGGCCGGGTCTTCGCCGGTGTCACCAGGAGTCAGACGCAGATCCTCGCCGGGTCCAGCGAGTCCACCGTCTCCGCCGAGGCCACCGCCACCTGGGCCGGGGCAGGGGCGGTTCCCGCCCTCACCGCGAAGAAGAACTGCGCCAAGGGCGGCGTGGACATCACCGCGAGCAACAAGGGGGACGCGCCGTTCACCTTCGAGCTGGCGGGCTTCGAGCACACGATCGCCGCGGGAGCCACCAGGACCGTGACGATCCCGGTCGCCGAGGACCAGGCGTACGACTTCACGATCACCGGGCCCGGCGGGCTGCAGAAGAACTTCACGGGGGTCCTGGACTGTGTGACCGCATCCGACGCCCTCGCCGGTGACCAGGGCGGTGTCGGTACGCAGAGCGCCAGGCAGCCCGTCCCGGCGTCCACGGGCACCAGCTCCACGGGGCTGGAGGGCGACCTCGCCGAGACCGGCGGTTCCAGTGCCACCCCGATCATCGCGGGCGTCGCCATCGCCCTCGTCGTCATCGGCGGCGGCGCTGTCCTGCTCCTGCGCCGGAAGAAGCCGGACGGCGACAGCGAGTGAGCGAGTGAGCACCGGCGCACCCTGAGCGGGCGCAGGACCGGGCCCGGTACGCAGCTGCGTACCGGGCCCGACGCGTCTCCGGAGCCGTGCGGAAGCGTCGCGGCGGGTACCGGGGAGCGGACTGGGTTTCCGTCCGGTGGCAGGCGTCAGGCAAGATGGGTGTATCTGCCCACACCTCTATTGCTGCCGGACGGTTTCTCTTGGCTGAGTTCATCTACACCATGCGCAAGACGCGCAAGGCGCACGGCGACAAGGTGATTCTCGATGACGTCACCCTGAACTTCCTGCCCGGCGCAAAGATCGGTGTCGTGGGACCCAACGGTGCCGGTAAGTCCACGGTACTGAAGATCATGGCGGGCCTTGAGCAGCCGTCGAACGGCGAGGCGTACATCACGCCCGGTTTCAGCGTCGGCATCCTCATGCAGGAGCCGAAGCTCGACGAGTCGAAGTCCGTCCTGGAGAACGTGCAGGACGGCGCCGCCGAGATCATGGGCAAGCTCAAGCGCTTCAACGAGGTCGCCGAGCTCATGGCGACCGACTACTCCGACGCGCTCATGGACGAGATGGGCAAGCTCCAGGAGGACCTGGACCACGCCAACGCGTGGGACCTGGACGCCCAGCTGGAGCAGGCCATGGACGCCCTGGGCTGCCCGCCCGGCGACTGGCCCGTCACCAACCTCTCCGGTGGCGAGAAGCGCCGCGTCGCGCTCTGCAAGCTGCTGATCGAGGCCCCGGACCTGCTCCTCCTCGACGAGCCCACCAACCACCTCGACGCCGAGTCGGTGAACTGGCTGGAGCAGCACCTCTCGAAGTACGCGGGCTGCGTCATCGCCGTCACTCACGACCGGTACTTCCTGAACAACGTCGCCGAGTGGATTCTTGAGCTCGACCGCGGCCGTGCCATCGCCTATGAGGGCAACTACTCCACGTACCTGGAGAAGAAGCAGGCGCGCCTCAAGGTCGAGGGCCGCAAGGACGAGAAGCGTCAGAAGCGGCTCAAGGAAGAGCTTGAGTGGGTCCGCTCCAACGCCAAGGGCCGGCAGACCAAGTCCAAGGCACGTCTCGCCCGGTACGAGGAGATGGCTGCCGAGGCGGACAAGATGCGGAAGCTGGACTTCGAGGAGATCCAGATTCCGCCGGGCCCGCGGCTCGGTTCCATCGTCGTCGAGGTCGAGAACCTCTCGAAGGCCTTCGGCGACAAGGTCCTCATCGACGACCTGTCCTTCACGCTGCCGCGCAACGGCATCGTCGGCATCATCGGTCCGAACGGTGCGGGCAAGACCACGCTGTTCAAGATGATCCAGGGCCTGGAGAAGCCGGACACCGGCGCCATCAAGGTCGGCGACACGGTCAAGATCTCCTACGTCGACCAGTCCCGCGCCAACATCGACCCGAAGAAGACCCTCTGGGCCGTCGTGTCGGACGAGCTGGACTACATCAACGTCGGCCAGGTCGAGATGCCGTCGCGGGCGTACGTCTCCGCGTTCGGCTTCAAGGGCCCGGACCAGCAGAAGCCGGCCGGTGTCCTCTCCGGTGGTGAGCGCAACCGCCTCAACCTGGCGCTGACGCTCAAGGAGGGCGGCAACCTGCTGCTCCTCGACGAGCCCACCAACGACCTCGACGTGGAGACCCTGTCCTCGCTCGAGAACGCCCTGCTCGAGTTCCCGGGTGCGGCCGTGGTCATCTCCCACGACCGTTGGTTCCTGGACCGCGTCGCCACGCACATCCTGGCGTACGAGGGCGAGTCCAAGTGGTACTGGTTCGAGGGCAACTTCGAGTCGTACGAGAAGAACAAGGTCGAGCGTCTCGGTGCGGACGCGGTCCGCCCGCACCGTGCCACGTACAAGAAGCTCACGCGAGGCTGATCGTCTTGGCTCGTCATATCTACAGCTGCCCGCTGCGCTGGTCGGACATGGATGCCTTCGGCCACGTGAACAACGTGGTCTTCCTCCGCTACCTGGAGGAGGCGCGCATCGACTTCATGTTCCGGCTGGCGCCGGGGGACGGCTCGCCGTCCTTCTCGGGCGGGTCCGTCGTGGCCCGGCACGAGATCGACTACGTACGGCCGCTGGTCCACCGGCACGCTCCGGTGACCGTCGAGTCGTGGGTCACGAAGATCGGTGCCGCTTCGCTGACGATCTCGTACGAGATCAAGGACCCGGAGCAGGTGTACGTACGGGCGTCGACCGTTGTCGTCCCGTACAACCTGGCCGAGGAGCGGCCCCGGCGGATCTCCGCCGAGGAGAAGCTCTTCCTCCAGGAGTTCCTGGCCGAGGAGCCCGCCGCCGCATGACGGTGCCAGTGCAGTCGCTGCTGTTCGCCGACCCGAGGGAGGCGGCGGATCTCGCCGCCTTCCTCGGCCGGCTGCTCCACTACGACCGGGCAGCGGCCGTCCGGTTGCAGGCAGGCGGCGGCGCACTGGCCGTGTTCGGCCGGCCGCCGTCGTTCGAGGTCCTCGCGATCCGGACGGCGCGGCTGGCCGGCACGCACGAATTCGACGTGACAGTCTCCGCCGGTGAACTCCTCGAATCACTGGAGGAGTCGACCGGCTCCGGCGCCGTCCCCGCGCCTGTCACGGGACCGCCGTGGACGGGTGTGCTGCCGCCCCGCGGCGGCTGGCGCGAACAGCCCGGACTGCCCGACCCGATGTCCCTGCGCGCCCAACTCACGGCCGCTGTCGCGGAGTTCCGTACCCGCGACGAAGCGCTGCCCGAGGACCGCCGGACCAGGTCCGAACGCGACCTGATCGGCCGCGAGATCTGGTCGCGCACGGTCGGCACCACACAACTTCCGCTGCGCGCCGTCCACGCCGCCCAGTCCCTGGGCTTCCTGCGCGCCGCCCCGGACTTCCCGGTGACGCTGCTGGCCTCGGGCCCCTGGCTCCGGCTGCGCACACCCTTCGGGTCGATCATCGTCCGCGGTCCGGGTGGCGGGCTCGGCGCTCTCGCGGTGACGGTGGGCAGCGCGCGCTGAGCGCGCCGAGGAGAACGCCGGAGGCCGTGCACCCCGCGGGGGACGGCCTCCCGTCCTACTCCTTGCGCCCGTCCGGCCACACCCCGATGTGGTCCTGCTCCAGCTCCAGCATCACCCGGTGCTCCATGCCCAGCGCTTCGGTGTAGTCGGCGGGCAGCTGGAGCCGGCCCGCGCGGTCGAGCATCGCGTACTCGCGGGCCACCTGGGACTCCTGGCCCGTCGCCGCGTCGACCTCGGTGTGCCGCAGCACCTCGGAGGACGTACGGCCGTCGCGGATCGCGACCGTACGGCGCACCTCGCTCGCGACCGCCTGGTCGTGCGTCACGATCACGATCGACGTGCCCAGCTCCTCGTTGGCACGGCGGAACGCGGCGAACACCTGATCCCCGGTGGCCGAGTCCAGCTCGCCGGTCGGTTCGTCGGCGAGCAGCACCGAGGGGGAGTTGGCCAGCGCCACCGCGATCGCCACCCGCTGCTGCTGCCCGCCGGACATCTGCTGCGGACGCCGGTCGCGGCAGTCCGCCACCTCCAGCATCTGGAGCAACGACTCGGCGCGGGCGGCCTGTTCGCCGCGCCGGCCGCCGCCGCGCAACTGCATCGGCAGTGTGACGTTCTGGATCGCGGTGAGATACGGCAGCAGATTGCGGGCGGTCTGCTGCCAGACGAAGCCGACCACGTCGCGGCGGTAGCGCAGCCGTTCTTTCTTGCCCATGGACAGCAGATCGCAGCCCGCGACCTTCGCCGAACCGGCCGTGGGCACGTCGAGGCCCGCCAGGATGTTCATCAGCGTCGACTTGCCGCTGCCCGACGCACCGACCAGAGCCATCAACTCACCCTCGGTGACGAGCAGATCGAGACCCTGGAGGGCCTGCACCTCCACCCCGTCCGTGGTGAAGATGCGCACCAGCCGGTCGCAGGCGATCAGCGCGTCGTGGCCGTACGACGGCCGGTCGCGGTGTGCGGCGGCGCGCTGTTCGAGCTCCGCCAGGGTGGTCTCGGTCGTCGACGTCATCGGGTGTCTCCTGCCCTGAGTTCGGTGATCGATCCACGACGGCTCGCCCACCATGCCTGGACGGCGGCGACGGCGGCGGCGAGGAGGACCACGCCGATCGCCGGAAGCGCCAGTGACCAGAGGTCGGCCCGCAGTGAAGCGGTGTGCGGTACATCGGCGCCGCGGGCGCCGGACAGTGCCAGCGAGACCAGGTCGACGCCCGGTGCCAGCAGGGCGATGGTCGCCCAGCCGACGAGCAGACCGCCGAAGGCGGCCAGCAGCGCCTGCGGCATCGCCTCGAAGGCGAGCAGCCGCCTGCCCTGCCGGGTGGTCAGCCCCATGGTGCGCAGTCTCGCCAGCAGCGTGGTGCGCTCGGGCGCGGTCTGGAGCAGCGACAGCAGGACGGCGAGCAGCGCGTACCCCGCCCCCGCCACGATCCCCGCGCCGTAGATCCGCTCGGCGCCGGACTGCACAGGCGTGTCGACGAACGACTCGCGCTCCTCGGACCGCAGGCGTACGACGAAGTCCTTGCCCGCGTCGTGGACCGCGGCCTTCAGCGCCTTAGTATCCAGCGCGCCCCCGGTGACCAGCAGCGCGGTGGTCTGCCGCTGGGTGAGGGAGGCGGAGTTGACGATCAGGAAGGAGGAACCGCTCACCGCGGGAGTGGTTTCCCGGACCGCCACGACCCGGACCTTGAAGTCCCCGGCCAGTGTCTCGATGGCCTGCGGCCCGTCGCCGAGGCGCTCGGCGACGGACGGCGAGGCGATCGCGGGCAGTACCCGGTCCGCAGAGTAGGGCGCGCCCTCGGGCAGCGGAGCCGAGGGCCCGGTGGCCTTCAGCAGCCCCGGCGGGAACGCCTGGGCGCCGGTGGCGCGGGCCAGCCGGTCGTACGATCCGGGTTCGACACCGACCAGCGTCGCCCCCTTGTTGCCCTCGGAGCCGCCCTCGCCGGGCGGCAGCACGACGCTGTAGTCGATCTGTACGGGCGCCACGTCCCGTACACCGCCCGCCGCCCGTACCTCCTTGGTGAAACGGTCCGTCACCGGCGTCGCGTCACCCTGCCCGCTGATCCTGCCGTCCGCACCGACGGCCGCCAGGGCCGCGGCGTCCCGGGCGTCTGCGACACCGGCGAGCACCGAACCGCCGAACGCCGCCGTGGTCAGCGCCACCAGCAGCGCCAGCAACGGCAGCGTGCCGCTCGCCGACGAGCGCCCGGCACGGGCCAGCGACAGGAAACCGATCGCACCCCGCATCCGGGCGACGGGCCGGGCCGCCAGTCGCAGCGGCAGCGGGTAGAGCCGTACGAGGACCAGCGCCGCGATCAGACCGACGAGGACCGGTGCGGCGCTGACCAGCAGGTCGGTGCCGCCCGCAGAGGCCGTGCCCCGGCGGCGCAGCGCGGTGACCGCGCCGATCGCCAGGACCAGCAGGGTCAGTTCGGCGACGGTACGCCGACGTGAGGGCCGGGCATTCATCATGTCGTCGCGGGCGCCGTGCAGTTGGGGCCTGTGGTGCTGGAGCGTCGTACGGAGCGGCAGCGCGACACAGACCAGCGCGGCGACCGCCCCGGCGCCCACCACAGCAGGCCACAGCCGGGCCTCCCCGACGAGGAGCAGGGCGAGCAGCAGGCCGAGCGCCGCCGAAGGCAGCACGATCACGGCCGTCTCGGCGAACAGCCTTCTGCCGATGCCGGCGAGGGAAGCGCCACGCGAGCGCAGCAGGGACAGTTCCCTGTGGCGGCGGGCGGCGGTCAGCCCTCCCGTCATCAGCAGGACGACCCCGGCGACCGAGCCGATCCCGACCGCGGCGACCGCGACGACCGGGCTGATCGCGGACCGCATCGCCTCATGAGCGCCGAGGATCTCGTCCAGATCGGTGCTCAGCGTCACGGTGGGGCCCGCGATGTCCCGCAGCTTCAGCAGTTCGGGGCCGCTCTCCAACGACGCGACGGCGTCCAGGAGCGGGGTGGCGTCGGTCGACGTCAGATGCGAGGTGTCCGGCGCGATGTGCCAGAACAGCTCCGGCTCGCCCGTCGTGGAGAGCAGCGCGGGTCCGGCGTCCGGCGACAGCAGCAGAGCGGCCACCCAGTAGAAGGTGGGTACGGGTTCGCCGGGGTCCGCGACCAGGGACGGGGAGCGCATCAGGGGTTCGGCGGACCAGTAGGCGTCGCCGGGATTCCGGGGCGTGATGGTGCCACTGATGCGTACGGTCAGGGGCTTCCCGTCGTGCGTGGGCACGGCGACCGTCGAACCGATCTCGAAGTTCAGCGCGGCCGCGGTCTCGGCCGGGACGACCGCCTCCACCTCCCGGGTCGCGGCGCTCACGGTTCCCCGGACCGCGGGCCAGCGCCCGGACTTCAGCGTGCTGTGCTCGGACAGTGCCGAAGGTGCGATGTAGGTGAACTGCGGAGGCCGGGCGTTCGGGCGCGGCAGATAGGGCTCGCTCGCCGTGAGCGGGTTCGTGGTGTGCACCCCGTACGAGGAGCGCGGCGCATCGGGGCTTACGGGGCCGGGCAGCGCGCCCATGAGCTCACCGTGGATCCTGGCCAGCTCCTCCTTGCGCGCCGCATCGGCCCTTTCGTCGAGTGACGACCCCCCGGGCGGCGTCGTGGCTTCGAGCAGGCTGCGTGCCGGACTCAGGGAGCCGACGTCATGACGCAGCCCCTTCGTCTCGTACGCGTCCACGGAGCGCGGGAACGCGGCGGCGAGGAACGCGGTCAGCAGCACGAGCACGGCGAGCGCGGCCGAGGCGCCGGGAGCGGTACGCAGCCGGGTACGGACCCAGGGGGCGCAGGCGGCCGGGCCACGGGGGGCGCGGCCGGAGGTGACGTTCTTGTCGGCGCTCATGTCAGTTGTCCCCCTGGTGGCGCAGCGATACCGCCGGGTCGGCCCGGCGCAGTGCGATCGCCGCGACGATCAGCAGCGGAATCGCGGCGACGCCGGCCAGCAGGCCGGCGACCTGCCAGACCGGCAACTGCACCAGTACGGCAGGTACGGGCTGGGCGGCCTGCCCGGTCAGCACGATGAGCGGCACCACGGCTCTGGTCAGGACCGCGCCGAGCGCCAGCCCGGCCAGCAGCCCGATGGCGATCAGCACGCCCTGTTCGGCGGCGATCATGCGGGCCAGCTGGCGGCGCGGAGCGCCCAGCGCCCGCAGCACGGCGAATTCGGCGGACCGTTCGCGCTGGGAGCCGACGGCGCTCACCGCGAAGCCGACCGCGGCCAGCGCGGCGGCGACCACGGCGACGGCCAGCAGTGCGGACTGCGGACCGGCGCCCAGCGGATCGCCGACCAGGTCCGCGGCCACCTCGTCGCGCACATGGACCTGTGCCGGGTCGGTGTCGGGCCGGGCGCGCAACTGGGCGGCGACCTTCTCCGCGTCACCGGGGCCGGTGCTCAGCCACCACTCGGTGGGACTGAGGAGCGAGGCCGACTCCTGCGCGAACACCTGGGCGAGGGCCTTGAGATCGAGCAGCAGCGCCCCACCGTCCCCGCTCGCACTCGACGAACCGGCAGCGGCGGCGGCCGGGCCGGTCGTGGGCAGTTGCCTGACCACGTCCACGATCTTCACGCGCATCTGCTCACCGCCCAGCGGCACATCGATGCTCTGGCCCTTCTTCGCGCCCGACGCCTTCAGGAACGCGTCCGTGGCGACGGCGTTCAGCGCCGGGGCCTTCGGGCGGACGGCGGCGATACGGACGCTGTTCGTCGGCGGAAGGAAAGCCGCGTCCGCCGCGGACATGAAGCCGGTGTTGTAGGCGAGGGACAGCGCGGTCCCGGCGGGTGCCGTCGGCTTCAGTTCGTGGGCCGGCTGGTCCTCACCCGGGGCGCCGGTCGTCAGAGCCGCCTGCCACCGGAAGCCGTCAGGGACGGGCACCGGCTGCTCGCCGCCGGTGCCGGCCACGGTCCGCAGGGCAGTCACCGTCAGTCGGTGCTCCTCGGAATCGCCGATGGGCGGTTTGTCGTCCAGTTCGAAGCCGGTCACGGCCAGTCCAGCCGCGGCGGAGACCGGGACGGACACGGTGTGCGGCGTGCCGTCGGCCGGCACCGGGCCGACGAGGGCCCGGTACGGCAGACCGAAGCGGTCCTCCAGCAGAACACCGACCTGCGGCGTACGGCCGGACGGGGACGCGCCCTTCCTGGCAGCCGTTTCGGTGATCCGCAGGTCGAACTTCAGCTGTGTGCCGCCCTTCGGCAGCACCAGCCCCGGCCGGTCGGTCCGTGGCGGAGCCAGCGAGTGCAGGAGCTTCGCCGGGGACTCATCGGCCAGATCGTCACGCAGCATCAGGTGCTCGTCGGCGTGTGCGGTGTCCAACGCGAGGATCTGGGCCGTGCGTTCGCCCGACAGCTCCGTGCTCGTGCGGTACGCGGGCGCGGCCTCGCGCACTCCGGACAGCGTGCTGTACGTGTCCGCCTTCGCCGGATCGGGGTTCAGCACCCCCGTCATCCGCACGGAGGCGCCGGAGCCGAAGTCGGCCTGGTCGCCCTGCGAACGGTCCCAGGACGCGCTCTGACCGATCGCCAGCATGCCCATCGCGACGGACAGCACCAGCAGCAGCACCGGGCCCGCACCGCGCAGCGGCCGGCGGCTGAACTGCCAGCCGGCCAGCGCCGTGGGCAGCCCCCTGCCGCTCGCGGCGCGGCGTTCGGCGAGCTTGGCCGCGGGCGGTAGCAGCCGCAGTGTCAGGACCGTGCCCGCGAGCAGGGCCAGCGCGGGGGCGGCGACGAGCAGCGGATCGATACCGAGCTCGCCCTCCTGGTCCCCGCTCAGGGCGCCACTGCCGGAGGCCCCGGTCTGCCGGTCGAGCTGCCAGTACGCCACCGCGGCGATCAGCAGCAGGCCCACGTCGGCGCCCGCCCGCACGGGCGCGGGAAGCGCGGCCGCACGGCCGCGCCCGGTGCCGCCCGAGGACAGCGCGGGCGCCACCACGGCGAGCGCACAGGCCAGCGCGACACCCGCGGCGACCAGCCATACGGTGCCGGACGCGGTGTCGCCCAGCCGCACCCCGATCCGCGAGAGTTCACTGCGTTCGGCGAGCAACCGGGTCAACGGCCCGGCGAGCAGCGGCGCGACGACGGCTGCGGGCACCGCGAGCATCAGGGCCTCGATCGCGGCGAACGAGATGATCCGGCCCCGCGAGCCGCCACGGGCCCGCAGCAGTTCCGTCTCACCACCGCGCTCGCTGCTCAGCAGCCGGGCCACCAGCAGCAGGGCATAGGCGGCGAGCAGCACCAGCTGAACGGCGACGATCATCAGCGTCGAGCGGGAGACCAGCAGCGCCTTCTCGATCTGCTCGAGCACCGTGGGCAGCGAAGTCCGCACGGAGGCGCCGTCCTTGAACGCCTCGGTGGCGAGCAGCGCCTTCGGGCCGCTGTTCGACGCCCGGTGCAGCGCGTCCATCCGGCCGGTCGTGACCGTACGGAAGTCCGCGCCGGCCAGCCAGGACATCTCGCCCGAGCTGATCCGGCCGGAGCCGAGCACGGCGGGATCGGTGAGCAGCGGACCGTAGGTGGTGAAGACGACCTTGCGGATTCCGCGTCCGGCGAGCGGGTCCAGCTGCCAGTACGGATCGGCCTGGTCGGCGGCCTCGTACAGACCGGTGATCAGGACTTCCAGCGGCTTGTCGCCCAGCCGGTCGGTGAGGGTGAGCCGGGTGCCCGGCTTCACCTTCAGGATCTCGGCGGCGGTACCGGGCAGCGCGACCTGCACGGGCCCGCCGGCCTTCCCGCTTTCACCGTCGGGCATGCGGCCGGCGGTGAGCTGGACCCGGCTGTGGTCCAGTGACGCGAACTGGGTCAGATCGGGGTCGCCGCGCCGGGCAGCCGGGTCCTGGAGGCTGCGCGGCAGGGCGTACGGCCCGGAGTGCTCCAGCTTCCGTACGCTCACGGGCAGCCCGGCGAAGGAGTCGCGGGCCGCCTTGCGCGCCGCGGCGTCGGCCTCCTCGCGCTGCTCGCGGTCCACCTGGGCGGATATGACGAGCGAGGCGGAGGCGGCCGAGCGATGCGTGAGCGAGTGCCGCAGAGCGGCATCGCCGACGGAGCCGGAGAACGCGGTGAGCGCGGCCAGTACGGAGGTGGTCAGCAGCACCGCCAGTACGGCGGCGGCGAGCAGGAGCCGGTGCGCCCTCACCCGCAGAAAGACGAACCCCGTCACCTGACCCCCCAGTCCCCTGTGTATGCACGCCCCCCGACGCTTGCAGGGATGCTTTCAGAGAGCACCGGGTTATGGAAACCGCTTACGGGTGCACCTTGATGGGATCGTGACCGATATCCGGCCGCGGAGCACCGGATTCCGGATGGTCAGCCGTCCGTGTTCACCATCGAAGCGGCAGCGTAGGTCAGGTAGTCCCACAGCTGCTGCTCGTGTTCGGCGGACAGCCCGAGCTCGTCGAGGGCGACCCGCATGTGGCGGAGCCAGGCGTCGTGCGCGGCGCGGTCGACGCGGAACGGGGCGTGCCGCATCCGCAGCCGCGGATGACCGCGGTCGTCGCTGTACGTCCGGGGACCACCCCAGTACTGCATGAGGAACAGCGTGAACCGTTCCTCGGCGGGGCCCAGATCCTCCTCCGGGTACATCGGACGCAGCATCGGGTCCCCGGCGACCCCCTGGTAGAAGCGGTGCACCAGGCGCCGGAAGGTCTCCTCGCCGCCGACCTGCTCGTAGAAGGTCTGCTCCTGAAGCGTGTCGCGCGGATTCTCTGTCACCCCTCCATGGTCGCAGACGCACCGGCCGAGGACCGGGGTCCTAGGACCCCGCCTCCTGGCCACACGGGCCCCGCAGCGGGAAAGTGGAGACATGGGCGGACATCCGGACCATTACGCGGCCCACGGCGCCGAGGCGCGGTGGGCCATGGTGCACGCCGTCCTGGCGGACGGCGGCCTGCGGGACCCCGCCTGGCGGGCCGCTTTCGAGGACGTACCTCGCCATCTGTTCGTGCCCTGTTACTTCGTGGGTCCGGTCGGCCGGGAGGAACGGCTGTGGTGCGAGGACCCCGATGCCGACCGGCGTGCGCGCTGGCTGCGCGGGGCGTACGAGGACGAGCCGCTGGCCACGCGTATCAAGGACGGCGTACTCGTCTCGTCGAGCAGCAGGCCGTCACTGATGGCCCGGATGCTGGCGGCGCTGGAGGTCCGCGACGGGCACACGGTGCTGGAGATCGGCGCGGGCACCGGCTACAACGCGGCTCTGCTCTCGCACCGGCTCGGTGACCCGGCGGTGACCACGGTCGAGCTGGACCCGGAGATCACGGAGTCGGCCCGCCGTCATCTGGCGGCGGCCGGCTACCGCCCGGCGTTGGTCACGGGCGACGGCGCGCGCGGCTGCCCCGAACGGGGCCCGTACGACCGGATCATCGCGACCTGCGCGCTGCCGTGCGTACCGCGGGCCTGGCTCGCGCAGTGCCGGCCGGGCGCACGCATCCTCGCCCCGCTCGCCACCGGACTGGTCGCGCTCGACGTACGGGAGACGGCACACGGACTGTGTGCGGAGGGGCGGTTCCTGGACACGCCCGCGTACTTCGTGCCGCTGCGCGGGGCGTTGCCCCTGCCCGCTCAGCTCCAGCGCCTCGGCGGTCTGCCGGGGCGCATCGTCGCGAACGAGCTGTTCCGCTTCCTGCTGACCCTGACCGCGGGCGCCCTCGATCCGCACGAGGCACTCTCCCTCTGGGAGCGCGAGGGGCGCCCCCGGAGGGAGAGGTACGGCATCACGGTCGGGGAGGACCGGCAGTGGGCCTGGCTCGACGACCCCGAGGGCCCGTACGCCTGGCCCACCCCCTACGACCTCAGCCGCGACGGAGCGTGATGGTCGTCCAGGCTCCGACATGCACCTGGTCGCCGTCCTGGAGCGGGACGGGGACGTAGGGCTGGATCGGGTCCTCGGCGGTGTTGAGCGTGGTGCCGTTGGTGGAGTTCTGGTCGACCACGGCCCAGCTGCCGTCGGGCTGCTGCACCAGCACCGCGTGCTGGTGCGAGACGCCCGGGTCCTCCGGCGGCACGGAAAGATCGATGTCGGGGGACTCGCCGGTGCTCTGCCTGCGGCGCCCGATGGTGATCTGGTTACCGGTCAGCGGAAGGTGCTGCTCCGGGGAGTACGCGGGCAGGTTGAGCCCGGTCGCGTCGGGGCCGCTGCGCTGCATCATCGCGAGGAAGTACTCGCGGTCCGGGGCGATGACGGCCGTCCAGGTGGTGGACTGCTGACTCCGGTTCTGGTTCTGCCCGTGGTCGGGGGCGTGCCCCTGGCCGGGTCCGTGCCCCTGACCGGGACCCTGACCCTGTCCCTGACCGGGCCCTTGGCCCTGGCCCGGGAACGGCTGCTGCATCGGCTGCTGGAAGCCCTGCGGCGGCTGCGGGGCAGGCGGCTGAGGAGCGGGCTGCTGCGGCGCCAGGCCCTGCGAGGGCGGCGGCAGCAGCCAGTCGTCGCCACCGGTCTGCGGAGCCTGGGGCTGCGCAGGGGCGGGCGGTGCGGACTGCTGCTGGAACCCCTGCGGCGCCTGCTGCTGCTGCGGCGGCTGCTGGAAGGGCGGCGGCGCCTGCTGCTGGAAGGACGGCGGGGGCGGCGGTCCCTGCTGGAACGACGGCGGAGGCGGGGGACCGGGGTGGCCGCCCTGCTCGGACGAGAGCGGCTCCGCCGGCCGGTTCATCTGGGAGGGCCGCGAACTCTGGTACTCGAACGGGTCCCGCTGCTGCTGCTGCTGCGGCGGCGGCGGCGGTCCCTGCTGGGCCTGGAAGCCGGGCGGCAGGTTGAGACCGGGCACCGGGGCGCCGGGTCCGCCCGGAGCGCCCTGCTGCGGGGCGAGCGGGGTGTACGAGGTCGCCGTGTTCGTGAGGAAGTTCCAGCGGCACTCCTCGCAGTAGGGCGCCATCGCCTCACGCGGGGTGCGGCACTGCGGGCAGAGCTCGGCGCGAGCGGTCGGGTCCCCGGGGCCGGGGCCCTGCGGGTAGCCGTAGCCGGGCGCGGGCGGCGGGGGAGGCGGCGGGGGAACTGCGCCCGCAGGCGCGCCCGCCCCGGCCATGCGGTGTCCGCAGACCTCGCACCAGTCCTCGGAACCCGACTGGTGTCCGTTCGGGCAGGTCGGCATGTCGGCGCTTCCCCCTCTCCTCGTCCGGCCCGGAGGCCGTCATGCTCGTTCGGTAATGGTTGCCGCGTCGCTACTTCTTGACGCGAACGGTCTTGGTGGAGCGCGTTTCGAGGGTCATCTCGTCCGCCTCCGCGACCTTTGCCTTCAGTCGCACAGTACCGGTCGCCGCATCGACGACGTCGACCACCTTCGAAAGCAGTTTCGCAGTGTCCTCGTTACCGGAGGCCGACGCCAGCTGCACCGCACGGCCGAGCTTCGCGGTCGCGCCGTCGAAGTCTCCCGACTTGCGTGCATCGAGCCCCTGCTGGATGACTTGTGCCAGTTCCGCCTGACCCGTGTAGTGCGCGACCTGCGGGTTGATCGACGTGGACGCCACCATGTCGTCCGTCCAGACCGCTCGTACGAGACCCTGCGAAAGGGTCTGCGGAGCGCCGCCCGAGGGATCGGGAAGGATCAGCGAGACCCGGGCCGCCAGCATCTCCTGGCCGATTCCGGCCTCCGGGACCTGCACGCACACGTGGTAGTCGCGGGACTCGTCGCCCCACGAGCCGGTCGGATAGTCCCCGGCGCGCGGACTCGCCTCGGTGCGGCGGCCGGTGAGATCGGCGACGGTTGGCGCCACCTGCTTGACGAACTTGATCTCGACCCCGACGGGCGTCCAGAGCCGCAGCGCCACGTCCGCGACCTCCTTGCCCATCGCGTTCTCCATCATCTGCGTGAAGTCGGCGGCCAGCCCGGCCGGGTCGGCGACGATGTCGGCCGTACCGAGCAGCGCGGAGGCGATCGCTGTGACCTCTTTCACCTCCCAGTCGGTGCCCACACCGCGGGCGTCACAGGTGAAACGGCCGGCGCAGGAGTCGAGTGCCGCCCGCAGATCCTCCGGCGACTCGTGCTCGTTGCGGCCGTCCGTCAGCAGGATGCCGTGCCGGATGTCCACATCGGCGGCGCCGAGCAGCCGGTCCGTCAGCCGGAGCCAGGTGCCGATCGCCGTACCGCCGCCCGCGCTCAGCCTGCGCAGGGCGTCCTTGGCCTGGGCCTTGGTCTGCGGGTCGGCGGTGGCGAGCCGGCCGCCGCCCGGATAGATGTCGTTGGCCACATGCGTACCCGCGACGACCGCGAACTGTGTGCCGTCGCGCAGAGTGTCGACGGCGGCCGCCGTCGCGTCACGCGCGTTGCGCATCTTCGTCGGCGGGTAGTCCATCGAACCCGAACAGTCGACCATGATCACCACGGCGGCGTTCGCCGCCTGTGCGGGGACGTGCGAGGGCGTCGGGGACGCCCCGGTCAGCGGCACTCCGCCGGTGGTGCCCCCGCCCGTCGAGGTGACGGTGACGATGCCGTTGACCTCACGGCCGCCCTCGGGCAGATATTCGTTCTGGTACACCTCGACGGAGAACTGCGGCACGTTCGACTTGGAGAAGTTGGCCATCTGATCGGCTCCTTGAGGCTCCACGTAGGTCGGATCAGGTCGTACGGGACGGACCGTACGGGACGGGACCGTACGGGACGGGACGAGCGGAATTCAGGCGGTGTTCCACGGGGGTGCTGCCCCCTGGGGCGTCACGACGAACGGCAGCAGAGCCACTGTTACGTTGTCGTGCCCCCCGCCGTCGAGTGCGTGACCCACCAGCACCTGAGCGCCGTGCAAAGGCCGTTCGTGCGCGTCCACGGGCACGGCGGCGGCCATCTCCACCGCGGATTCCGCGTAGTTCCACAGGCCGTCCGTGCACACCACGACCAGGCCGGGACGGTCCGGCTTGAACGAGGCGGTGTGCGGCTCCAGTTCGTAGGCGTCGGCGCCCAGCCAGCCCGTGATGGCGTGGGCGCGCTCGTCCGCGTACGCCTCCGCCTCGTTCATCAGGCCCGCCGACACCATCTGCGCCGCCCACGAGTCGTCCTCGGTGAGCCGGGCTGGGGCGATGGCGCGGTCGTCCGGCACCCAGTAGACCCGGCTGTCGCCGACCCAGCCGATGACCAGCAGGCCACCGGCCATGATCGCGCCGACCAGGGTGCACGCCGGGGCGTTCTGATGGCGGTGCTGATCGTGCTGCATCGCCGCGCCCGGCTCCTCGGCCAGCGCGTTGACCGCCTCGGACGCGGCGATGATCGCCTCGTGCATGGCCTGCTGCGGGTGTGTACCGCGCGGCAGGGACTCCAGCAGTGTCTCGTTGGCGGTGCTCGCGGCGGCGGCCGATGCCTCGTCGGGGCGGCTCGCCGACGAGACGCCGTCGCAGACGATCGCGACGACGGCCGGGGAACCGTCCGGCAGGGCGGTGGACGACACGGCGAACGCGTCCTCGTTGCGGTGGTGGCGCAGACCCCGGTCACTGACCGCGGCCACCGAACCGAGCTCCTGCTCCATGTGATCGCGTTCGCGCGGCTGGGCGTGACCGCAGTTCTCGCAGTATCCGTCGGTGTCCACATGGCCCGAACGGCAGGCCACACAGAGCTTGCCGCCGGCCGCGGGGGCGGCGGTGTGCTCGGCGGTACGCGGATCGGGCGCGACGGGAGCGGCCAGTTCGAAGTCGTCCGAGCGGGATGCCCCGCCCGGCTCGTCGTGGCGTACGGGGGGCACCGTGGCGGGCAGCGCCGAGCCGCCCGAGTCCGTGCCCGGCAGATCGGTCGCACGGTGAAGGGGGGCGGGCAGGTCGGAACTGTCGACCTCGGAGGCAGCCGGCCATTCGACCGAACCCGCAGCCGAACCGGAGGCCGCACCCGCAGCCGAACCGGAGGCCGCACCCGCAGCCGAACCGGAGCCCGGGTCGGAGCCCGGCTCGCTCCCGCCCGGTGCCGGTACGGCGATCGCGATCGTCGGCCGGTCGTCCGGCGGCGAGGGCACGGCCGACAGGTCGTACCCGCACGCCCCGCAGAACAGGTCGCCCGTCTCCAGCGGTTCCTCGCAGCCGGGGCAGTTGGACAAGGAGGTCTGCTGGTGGATCTGTGACATCTTCACACCCACGTCCGGGGGCGGAAACGGTTGGCCCGCTCCACCAGTTCGATCCGCTCGTCGCCACGCTGTGCGAGCCGGGCGAGTATCCGGTACGAGCGCTCCAGACCGAATCTGAGGCCCCGCTCGTCCAGTTCGCTGCCCAGCAGCGTCCTCGGGCCCGAAGGTGTGTGCTGCGACGGGGCCGGTGAGGGTGCCGCCGGACTACCGGAGAGTACCCAGTCGAGCGCGGTACCCAGAACTTCGGTCGACAACTGCTCACGCCGCACCGCGTCCAGACCGAAGCCCGCCAGACCCGTCACCTGGGCCGCGGCCGCCGACAGGTCGTCGAGCAGCGGCTCCTGCGGGGCGCGTTCACGCAGCCGTGCCCGTACCGCGGCCACCCGGGCCGCCGTGTAGTGGATCGATGCCTCCGGGACGGACTCCAGCGTCCGTACGGCCCCGACCCGGTCCCCGGCGGCGATCTGCACCCGGGCCAGTCCGAACGCCGCGCTCACGAAGCTCGGATCGGTCGTCCACACCAGCCGGTAGTACTCGGCGGCGTTGTCCAGCTGGCCCAGCACCTCGGCGCAGATACCCAGGGCCAGCTTGGGGGCCGGCTCACCGGGGAACGCGTCGTAGACCGCGTCGAAGGACAGTGCCGCGTTCTCGTTGTCCCCGGTCACCAGCGAGGTGACGCCGCGGTACCAGACGACCCGCCAGTCGTCCGGGTGCAGGACCTCCAGATCGGACAGGGCCCGTGCGCCCGCGTCGAGATCACTCATCTCCAGCCGGGCGCGCAGCTCACGCAGCCGCGTCTCCAGTGAGGCCGCGGGTACGGCCTGGAGCGCGGCGATCAGTTCGGTGGGCGCGGAAGCCATCACTCCGGCGAGGAAACCGGCGTTCGGGTCGTTCGCGTCGACCCGGGGGACCGGCAGCGCGAGCGAGGTCGCCCGCGAGTCGAACCCCGCGAGCCGGGGCCCGCCGCCCGTGGACGCCCCGGGGAGCGTGCCAGGCCCGGGGGCCGCGGCGCGAGGAGCCGGAATCGCGGTGTGCGTCGGCGCGTGGGCGAGCGCCGTGCCGGCACCGCCCGTGCCGCCGCCGCCACGGACATGCGTGGCGGGCGCCGACAGCGGAGCGGCACCCGGAGCGCCGTACGCGGCCGGGGCTCCGGCGGGCGGACCGCCGACGGCCCCCACCGGAGGCACACCCGCCACCGCACCCGGAGCGGCCGGTGCAGCCGCCGCGGCAGCCGCCCCCCGCTTCCGCCGGCCACCGGGACGACCGGCACCGGCCGTCGTGTCCCGGCCACCGAGCAGCGACACATCGCCCGTCAGCTCGGCGAACAACTCCGTGTCCGTCACCCGCAGTTCCGTACCGAACAGGGTCGAGAGCGCCGGGCGGGGCCGCCCCGTCTGAAGGGCCACCACCTCACGCAGCACCCCGGTCAGCTGCTCGGCCATCTCCGTCGCCGAGGCGAACCGCCGCGCCGGGTCCGGGTCGGTGGCCCGCACGAGGAGCCGGTAGAACGATTCGTACCTCCGGAACACCTCGATGTTGTCCGGGTCGGGCAGTGAGTCCACGAACACGTTCGTGTAGCCCTGGAAGTCGAACGTGAGCACCGCGAGCGTCCGCGCGACCGTGTACAGGTCGGAGGCGACGGACGGGCCGACCTCCGCGACCTCCGGCGCCTGGTAGCCCACCGTGCCGTAGATGGCCGACTCCTCGTCGTCCATCCTGCGCACCGCGCCCATGTCGATCAGCTTGAGCTGGTCCTCGGTCTGGATCGCGTTGTCGACCTTGAAGTCGCAGTACAGGAGGTTGCGGCTGTGCAGATGACCCAGCGCCTCCAACGCCTCGATGCCGTACGCGCACGCCTGCTCGACCGGCAGCGGGTCCCGCTTCCCGGCCGGTGTGCGGCGCTCGTTGGCGATCTCCTTGAGCGCCTTGCCGCCCACGTACTCCATGACGATGTAGCCGTCGAGCGAGCCGGTCCGCTGGTCGAGGTGCTCGACGAAGTTGTAGATGCGGACGATGTTGGAGTGCTCGATCTCCGCGAGGAAGCGCCGCTCGGAGATGGCCGCTGCCATGGCGTCCTGGTCACCGGTGTCCAGCAGGCCCTTGAGGACCACCCACCGGTCGGAGACGGCACGGTCCACCGCGAGATAGACCCAGCCGAGCCCGCCGTGCGCCAGGCACCCCGCGACCTCGTACTGCCCGTGCACGATGTCGCCACCGCGCAGCTTCGGTACGAAGGAGTACGGGTGGCCGCACTTGGTGCAGAAGCCCTCGGTGCGTCCCGGCCGCTCGCCGCGGGCCCGGCCCACCGGCGCCCCGCAGTCGGAGCGCGAACAGAACCGCTTGCGCTCCGGGACCTCGGGGTTCTCCATGACAGCGGTCCGCGGATCGGGCCGCGGCACGTCGGGGACGAGCACCAGACCCGCGCCCAGCCGGCCCCGGCCGGACGCGCCGGTCGACGAGCCCGAGGAGCGCACCGACACCGAACGGGCCGTCGCGCTGCCCGACAGCGAGCGGGACAGCCGCCCGGAGACCGAGCGCCGTGACGTGGAAGAGCGCGACGACGACCTCGACGAGGCACGCGAACTCGACCGCTGCGAACTGCTGTTGCTGCCCCGGCTGCCACCCCTGCCGCCGCCCGCGATCCCGGTCGGCGGTGAACTGACCATCCCTTCCCCGAGTTCTCGGCTGCGCTCGAACAGGGGAGACCCCACTGGCGACACGACCGGAGCCAGACCGCAGGTGTCGCAGTACAACTCACCGCCGCCCATGTCCTCGTAATTGCCCTCGCACGCGGGGCGCTGGCACTGCGTACTCATGGTGTCTCCCCCTGTTCGCCCCGCCGCCGCGGCGGCCCCGTTCTTCTCTTTCCGGCCGTAAGTCTCCTCATTCCGGCCGTATGCGTGCTCATGCGCGGCCCCGTCCGCCCGGCCGGTCCTCCGGGCCTGACGACCGCTGCGGGGTCAGCAGTTCCGCCGCTGCCTGCTGGAAGCGCAGCACCGCCTGCTCGGCGACCCGCAGATCGCACGGCGCGCTCCACAGCATCCGGCGGGCCGCGTCGTACCGCTCGATGAGCAGCGGGTCCTCCGCCAGGCCGTGCCGGGACACCTTCGCCTTGTACGCGTCCAGCCTGCCCCGCAGTTCCGCGCGGACCGCGAGCGGCGCCGTCACGGAGGTCAACGACTCACGGGCCCGCAGCAGTTCGTCCTCGGCCTCGCGCTCCAGAGCCTCCAGGAGCGGGGAGAGCCGGTGCCACTGGGCATGTCTGCGGTAGTCGGACGCGGCGGCCAGCCGTTCCTGCAGCGCGGTCGGCGGGCCGCTGACCGCGGGCACCTCCGATGCGGCGATCTTCGCCAGTACCTCGCCGCGCGCCGACCGGGCCTCGGCGAGCGTGCGGTCGGCGCGCGAGAGCACGTCACGCAGGTGGACCAGACGCTGTTCCGCGTCCTGCCGGACCGCGAGTACCGCCTCGATCTCCCGTCGTACGTCCTCCAGGGCGCGGGCGGCCCGGTCGTAACGCGTGGTGTCCGGCCGGCCGCCGCCGGGCGCCGCGCTGCCGGGGCCCGGCAGCCAGAACGCCAGTGGGTCGGAGATCACCTGCACCCGGAGCGTCGTCAGCTCCTCGGTGATCGACTCCAGGTCGTCACCGGCCGGATGCTCACCCGGACGCACCCCGACGGAGTGCGCCAGCGAGGCGGTACGGCGCAGTTCGGCGGCGAGCAGATCTATCCGGGCGGGCAGCGCGGACCATACGGAGTCGGAGGCGACGACCATGTCCAGCGCCCCTGCGTACAGCTCGTTCATCCGGGCGACCAGCTCCTCCAGCGAGAACCGCTCGGAGAGCACGGCGGGACCGGTGACCGCAGGGGCGTGCCCGGCCGCCGTGTTGGCCACGGTGACGCCCTGGCCGCGCAGCAGCTCGGTCAGGGCCAGCAGGTCGTCCCGGTTGGGGTAGCGCCTGCGGGCCCGCACCGCGCGGGCCTCGGTGAGCGCACCCGCGTAGGCGTCGAAGTACCCCCACAGCAGCGTGATCGACTGCTCCGTGGCGGCCCAGCGGTCCTTGGTGACGCCCGTCAGCTCGGCGCCCTCCAGGAGCCGGCGGCCCGCATGGTCCTGCAGGGCGAGGAGCGAGGTCTCGATGGCCTCGTGCTCCGCGCCGAGCCGGCCCAGCGCACGGTCCGCCTCGTCCCGGTCCAGGACCGGGCCGGGGGGCCTCCCCGCGAAGCCGGGGAAGGAACCCGCCACGCCCATCGATCACCTCTCCGCTCTTGCCGTCCGGCCCGTGGGCCGGAGGATTCAGTTGCTCAGGTACTTGGGCGCCGGCGGCGCCTCTATCCCGGGCAGGCCGGTGGCCAGCCACTCGCGATAGGAAACCATCCAGGGGCTGTCCGCCCCGCCTTTGCGGTAGTCGACCAGCACCTGATTGACGCGGGCCACCAGATCGTCCGCGCCCTTCTTCGCCGCCACGCCGTAGTACTCCGTGGTGAACGGCTTGTCGCCCTTGAGGACGACGGCCGGGTCCTGGGCCGCCTGACTGGCCGCCAGTGCGTTGTCCGTGACGATCGCGTCGACCTCGCCGAGCTGGAGCCGGACCAGACAGTCCAGCTGGTTGGGCACGGTCAGCTGGTCCTTGTCCTGCTCGGTGCCGTCGCCCTCGTCCTTGAACACCGCACCGAACGACTGGTTCTCCAGCGCCTCGAAGGCCGTGGAGCCCTCGGCCGAACAGACCCGCTTCCCGTCCAGCGACTTGTCGTACCCCGTGATCGGTGAATCCTTCGGGGCCAGCACCTGCTGTCCGGCCTGGAAGTAGGCCGTCGAGAACGAGACCTGCTCCAGCCGCTTGCAGTTGATGGTCATCGTCCGCACGACGACGTCCACCCGGTCGTTCTCCAGCGCCGCGATGCGCTGGTTGGTGGGTATCGCACGGAAGATCACCGCGTCCCGGTCGCCCAGGATGTTCTGCGCGATGGCCCGCACCAGATCGATGTCGAAGCCTTCGAGCTCGCGGGTCTCCGGATTGCGGTAGCCCCACCGGAAGCTGTTCTGGTCGACACCGGCGATCAGCTTGCCGCGCTCCTTGATCTTCTCGATGCTCGGCCCGTCGGCGCCCGAGGGCTGAAGACTCGCCTCCGGGTCCGTGCACTCGTCGGCGCGCGCCTGCACCGCCGAGGTCGCGCCCTGGCCCACGGTCTTCGTGCCGAAGGAGTCGCCCCCGTTGTGGGACAGCGGCAGCAGCGTGAGCGAGGCGGTGATCGCGCACGCTGCCGCCATGCCCGTCACACCGCCCCAGCCGCGCAGCCTGCTGCGCGCGGACCGGTCTCGTCCCCTGGCCATCGCTCCCCCTCTCACCGGTACTCCGAGAGCCTGCGGTTGACCCCGACGACGGCGGCGGCCGCGCCCAGCACACCGAGCGCGGCGGCCCCGATGGGAAGCCCGCCCAGCGCCCCGCGCCCGTCCTTCGCGGCGTCGGTGAACTCGCCCTGCTCATGGGCGAGCGCCTTGCGCAGCGCCGTGTCCACCTGCTCGAAGGACTCACCCGTGGAGTCCTTCGGGCCGATGATCTGCTTCAGCGCACCGTCGTAGTCGCCCTGGTCGTCGGTCGTACGGGCCTTGCGGTGGCGGCCCTGCCACTCGGACACACTGCTGACGGCATCGGCCACCGGCCTGCTCCCCCGGGAGTCGTCGGCGAGCTTCTCGGCGCTCTTCAGCTGTGCACCGAGAGCCTTCATGCCCGTGGTGTAGTCGGTCTCGTACTTGTCGTTCCGGCCGTCCGCCGTCAGCACCGCGCCACGGGCCACCAAGGTGAGGTTCTCGTTGGCGCGCGCCTTCAGCGAGTTGATCCGTGCGTTGTTGAGGACATCGAGTGACTCCTGCCCGTGAACCATCGCCGCACGCAGTTCGGCCCGAGCCACCGTGTGTCCCACGGCCAGCCACAGCAGCACCACGGTGGACGCGGCGGTCGCCGCGAGCAGCCCGTGGTTGAGGACCCGGTTCGTCCTGCGGTAGTTGCGCCGCTGCATCCACACCAGTGCGGCCAGCACCACGAGTCCGGCGCCGAGCGAGAGATACGGCCACTGCCGGGCATCGCCCGAGTCCTCGGCGAGCCGGCCCGTCTCCGCCTTGTACAGCCGCTCGGCCGCGGGCAGCAGCTCGTACGTCATCTTCTGGTTCGCGTACCGGAGATAGGCGCCGCCGAGCGGCAGTCCCTGGCGGTTGTTGGCCCGGGCCCGCTCGATCAGACCGGTGTACACGGGAAGCATCTCGGCCAGGGTGGTGATCTCCTGGCCGGACGAGGTCGAGGCGTCCGTGCTGGCGGCCGCTCTCACGAGCAGCCGGGAGGCTTCCCCGATGTCCTTCTCGTACTGCTCGTGCACATCTCTGGGTTCCTGCGCGCCCGCGAGGAAACCGCTGGCCGCCATGGTGTCCGCGTCGGCCAGCGAGCGGTAGATGCTCGCCGCGTCCGCGCTCAGCGGCTGGCTGCGCGTCACCACATCGTCGGCGGCGGCGGACCTGGCGGAGATCTCCAGAGCCGTCACGGCCCCGAACGTCACTACCAGCAGGGCCAGTACGGCCCCGATGATCTGCAGCCGGCCGGGTTCGGTCGTCGCCACGGCACGCAGCCGCTCCGTCGGTCCGGACCAGGCGCCCTGGCGCTGCGCGGGCATGGACGTGGGCGGTTGCACGGGCGCACGCTCCCGCAGCGAGCCCCCATTCGGCGGGTATGTCACTTGACCTCCCCCTCGGTCACTGACTGCGGCACGGCCCCCCGGCCGAGCGGGGGACTGGTACCCGGCCAGCAGTATGGCCGAGGGACCGACATCCACACCAGGAACGCCCGGATCCTGCGCCGAAACGTCCGTCCCGAAGCGGATCGGCCTCCCCACAATGAACACGTACGGGACGAGTGATCGGTTCCCGTACCCATGGGGCACCTCACGCCGGACGGGCGTAAATATCAAGCCCGTCCGGCGTTTGAGGGCTACCGGGGCATACCCGGCCGGCGTCAGACGTACTGCGCACGCAGCCTGGCGTGCACCTCGGGCGCCGCGCCCGTGTGGTCCAGGCCCAGCAGCCCCGCCCCGAGGACGGGCGGCTGAGCGACCACCCGGATCGCGGCCTTCGGGGCGCGGGACGCGAGGAGTTCCGCGATCCGCTCGTCGAGCCGCGGGTGTCCCGCGGTCAGCACGCTGCCGCCCAGCAGTACGGGCGCCTCCTCGTCGAGCAGGTCCAGGCGGGTCAGCGCCACCGAGGCCATGGCGACGACCTCGTCCGCCAGCCGGTCCACCACGGAGCGTGCCACCGGGTCGCCGGCCGCGCTCGTGGCGAACAGGACCGGTGTCAGCTCGTGCCGCGCGGTGTGCGGGATCCGCCCCCGGTGCAGCGCCTCGATCAGTTCGTACATCGAGCCGAGACCGAAGTGCCCCGGCAGCGTGCGGACCAGCTCGGTCGGTTCACCGCGGCTGTCCTCGGCCCGCGCGGCGAACCACAGGGCTTCCTCGGCGAGCCCCGCGCCGCCGCCCCAGTCACCGGAGATCCGGCCGATCGCGGGGAAACGGGCGGTGCGCCCGTCCGGCACCATGCCCACACAGTTGATCCCCGCACCGCAGACGACGGCCACACCCCGCGGCTCGTCCACCCCGGCACGCAGTATCGCGAAGGTGTCGTTGCGCACCTCCACCGTGCGCGCCCACTCCCGGGCGAGCAGAGCCTCCGTCAGCTCGGCTTCCTCGACCGGGAGATCGGCGTTGGCCAGACACGCGGACACATGACCGAGAGGGTCGATGCTCCCGCCGCACGCCGCCAGCGCCCGGTGCAGGATCGCGCCCAGCACGTCCAGTGCCGCATCGATGCCCACGGCAGGCGGCTGGAAGCCACCGCCGCGCGCCGTGGACAGGACCGTGCCGTCCGCCCCGATCAGAGCGACATCGGTCTTGCTGTTTCCCGCGTCGATGGCGACGACCGAGACGTTCACGCCCACGCGAGGTGCTCCCGGTTGTGGGCGATCAGCCGGTCGGTGAGACCTTCGGCGTACTCGTACTGGCCGATCAGCGGGTGCGAGAGCAGCGCCTTGAACACCCGGTCCCGGCCGCCGCGCAGCGCGGCGTCCAGGGCGAGATCCTCGTACGCCGTCACCTGGGCGATCAGACCGGCGTACAGCGGGTCGAGACGGGGAACGGCGAGCGGAGTCGCCCCCGTGCCGTCGACACGGGCCTGCACCTCGATCACGGCGTCGTCCGGCAGGAACGGCAGCGTGCCCTTGTTGTACGTGTTGACCACCTGCACCGACGAGCCGCCCCCGCCGAGGAGGGAGGCCGCCAGGTCCACGGCCGCCTCCGAGTAGAAGGCGCCGCCGCGCTTGCCGAGCAGCGCGGGCTTCTCGTCCAGTGCCGGGTCCCCGTACAGCGCGAGGAGTTCCTTCTCCATCGCGGCGACCTCGGCCGCCCGGGACGGCTTCGTGCCGAGCTCCCGTACGACCTCGTCGTGCGCGTAGAAGTACCGCAGGTAGTACGAGGGGACGACGCCGAGCCGGTCGACCAGCTCCCGGGGCATGCGCAGATCCTCGGCGATGGCGCCACCGTGCTCGGCGAGCAGCTTCGGCAGCATGTTCTCGCCGTCCGGGCCGCCGAGGCGCACCCCGAGTTCCCAGGTCAGGTGGTTCAGTCCGACGTGGTCGAGATGTACCTCGCCCGGCGTCACGTCGAGCAGCCGGGCGAACCTCCGCTGGAAGCCGATCGCCACGTTGCACAGGCCGACGGCCTTGTGCCCGGCCTGGAGCAGGGCCCGGGTGACGATGCCGACCGGATTGGTGAAGTCGATGATCCAGGCGTTCGGGTTGGTGCGGCGGACCCGCTCGGCGATGTCCAGGACGACCGGTACGGTGCGCAGCGCCTTGGCGAGGCCGCCGGCCCCGGTGGTCTCCTGGCCGACGCAGCCGCACTCCAGCGGCCAGGTCTCGTCCTGGTTGCGGGCGGCCTGCCCGCCGACCCGGAGCTGGAGCAGGACAGCGTCGGCGTCCGCGACACCGGCGTCCAGATCGGATGTGGTGGTGATCTTCCCCGGGTGGCCCTGCTTGGCGAAGATCCGCCGGGCCAGGCCGCCGATGAGTTCGAGGCGGTCGGCCGCCGGGTCGATGAGCACCAGCTCCTCGACCGGCAGGGTGTCCCGCAACCGGGCGAATCCGTCGATCAGTTCAGGGGTATAGGTGGACCCGCCACCCACTACTGCGAGCTTCATGTCAGCCCTTTACTCCGGTCAGTGTGACGCCCTCGACGAATGCCTTCTGGGCAAAGAAGAAGACGAGGATCACGGGGGCCATGACCAGGACGGTCGCGGCCATGGTCAGATTCCAGTCGGTGTGGTGCGCGCCCTTGAAGGACTCCAGGCCGTAACTGAGGGTCCAGGCGGCCGGGTTCTCGGAGGCGTAGATCTGCGGTCCGAAGTAGTCGTTCCAGGCGGCGAAGAACTGGAACAGGGCGATCGCGGCGATCCCGGGCTTGGCCATCGGGATCACCACCCGGATCAGGGTGCGGAATTCGCCGCAGCCGTCGACCTTCGCCGCGTCCAGGTACTCGTTCGGAATGGTCAGCAGGAACTGCCGCAGCAGGAAGATGGAGAACGCGTCACCGAACGCCATCGGGATGATCAGTGGCCAGAGCGTGCCGGACAGGTCCATCTGCTTCGCCCAGAACAGGTACATCGGGATGATGACGACCTGGGGCGGCAGCATCATCATCGAGATGACGAGCATCAGCGACAGCTTGCGCCCGCGGAAGCGGAACTTGGCCAGCGCGTACGCCACGGGCACGGACGACAGCACGGTCAGGACCGTGCCCAGACCCGCGTACAGCAGGGTGTTGCGCCACCAGGTCAGGAATCCCGGGGTGTTGAAGACCTTGCGGTAGTTGTCCCACTCCCAGGTGTTCGGAGTGAGATCCCGGGTCAGCGCCTGCTGGTCGCTCATCAGTGAGGTCAGCAGGACGAAGACGAACGGCAGCACGAAGAAGAGCGCGGCGGCGATCCCCAGCGAGTGGACGGCGATCCAGTGCAGCAGCGCCTTGCGGCGTGCGGTGCGCTCGGCGGGGGTGCGTGCGTCGGGTGCCGCCGCGGTGGCGGGCTTGTCGAGGAGTTGGGTGGTCATGGCTCAGTCACCGGCCTGGATCAGGTTGTTGCGGCCCCGCATCAGAAGCGCGGTGAACGCCATGGCCAGGGCGAACAGGACGAGGGCGACGACACAGGCGGAGCCGTAGTCGAAGCGCTGGAAGCCGAGGTTGTAGACGAGCTGGGGCAGGGTCAGTGTCGACTTGTCGGGATAGCCGGGCTCGAACTGCTGCCCGGAGCCGCCGATGACGCCGGAGGCGACCTTCCCCGCGACCAGGGGCTGTGTGTAGTACTGCATCGCCTGGATCACCCCGGTGACCACGGCGAACAGCACGATCGGCGAGATGTTCGGCAGCGTGACGAAGCGGAACCGCTGCCAGGCGGAAGCGCCGTCCAGTTCGGCGGCCTCGTACTGCTCCTTGGGCACGTCGAGCAGCGCGGCCATGAAGATGACCATCAGATCGCCGATGCCCCACACCGCGAGCATGGTGAGCGCCGGCTTCGACCAGGCGGCGTCGTTGAACCAGCCGGGCGTCGGCAGCCCCAGCTCGCCGAGGATCGCGTTGACCGGCCCCGTCCCCGGGTTGAGGAGGAAGACGAACGCGAGGGTCGCGGCGACCGGCGGTGCCAGATACGGCAGGTAGAACAGGGTGCGGAAGACCCCCGTGGCCGTTTTGATCTTGGTGATCAGCATGCCGACGCCGATACCGAACACGACCCGGCAGGTGACCATGACGAGTACCAGCCAGAGCGTGTTGCGCAGCGAGGGCCAGAACATCGGGTAGTCGTTGAAGACGTACGACCAGTTGGTCAGTCCGTTGAAGGACGGGGCCGCGAAGCCGTCGTAGTCCGTGAACGAGAAGTAGATGGTCGAGACCATCGGGTACGCGAAGAAGACCGTGAACCCGATCATCCAGGGCGACATGAAGGCCGCCGTGCGCAGCGCCGAACGCCTGCGCTTCGAGCGGAGAGTGTGCGTGGTCATCGGGGGCTACTTGGCCTTCGCGATGTCGGTGTCGATCTGCGCGGCGGTCTTCTCCAGGCCGGCCTTGAGGTCCGCTACCGCACCCTTCTCGTACTGGTAGCCGAAGTCCTGGATGGTGTTCAGATATGTCGCACCGTTCACCGCACCCGCAAAGGTGTTGGACTTCGGGTGCTGCGCGATGTCCATGAAGGTCTTGAAGCGCGGGTCGAACTTGAGGTCCGGGGACTTCAGAGCCTCGAACGTGGACGGCACATTGCGGATTTCGTTGGCGAAGTCGACGACGGCCTTGGTGTCGGTGGTCATGAACTTGACCAGCTCCCAAGCGGCATTCTGCTTCGTGCTGCCCGGAGCGATGCCCAGGATCGTGCCGGCCAGGAATCCCTTGCCGTAGCTGTCGGCCTGGTCGTCGGCGACAGGCATCGGCGCGACGCCGATCTCGAACGGCACCTTGGCGTCGGTGGCCATGCCGAGCCGCCACTCGCCGTCCAGCTGCATCGCGACCTGACCGGTCTGGAAGGGGTGCTTGGCGCCCCACTCGTCACCGAAGGTGGCGCGGTACTTCTCCAGCTTCTCGAAGCCGCCGAGGTCGTCGATCAGCTTCTTCTGGGTGGTGAACATATTGGCGACGGCCGGGTCCTTCGCGATGGTGGACTTGCCGTTCTGATCGAAGTAGGCCGGGCCCCAGCCACCGAGGTAGTGCTCGGTGGTGGTCTCGTAGCCGTGGAAGGTCGGCATGAAGCCGAGCTGCTCGTAGCTGTCGCCCTTCTCGACCGTGAGCTTCTTGGCGACCGAGGCCAGCTCGGACATCGTCTCCGGCGGCTCGGTGATGCCGGCCTTCTCGAAGGCGTCCTTGTTGTAGTAGAGGCCGTACGCGTCGGCGAGCAGCGGCAGCGCGCAGCGCTTGCCCTCGAACTGGGTGTAGTCCAGCAGCACCTTCGGGAAGGTCTTCTCCAGGTCCAGCTTCGACTTCTCGATGAAGGGCTTCAGATCGGCGAAGGCGCCTGACGAGCAGAACTTGCCGACATTGGACGTGGTGAACGACGACACCACGTCGGGGCCCTTCGAACCGCCCGCGCGCAGCGACTGGTTGAGCTTGTCGTCATTGATATTGCCGACGACATTGACCTTGATGTTCGGGTGGGCTTTCTCGAACCGGTCGACGTTGTCCGTGACCGCCTTGACCTCGGCGGGCGCGCTCCAGCCGTGCCAGAAGTTGATCGTCGTCTTCGCGTTCGGGTCGTCGGTGGCACCCGGCTCGGCCTGGCCGGTACAGGCGGTGGCGAGGACCGATATCGCGGCGACGGCGACAGCGGCGGTGGTGGTCAGTCGGCTTCTGCGCATGACGGGACTCCCAGGGACAGGGGGAAGGTGATGGGGAGAGGGAAGACTGGGGAAAGCAGCTCAGCGAGAGGTGTCGAAGACCTCGTCGCGGGTGTCCGCGAGGGCCCGTTCCAGGGCGCCCCGCAGGACGGGATGCCGGCCGATCTCACCGAGGACGAGACGGGGCCGGGACGCGGCGAGCTCCGCGAGCTCGGACTGGATCAGCGAACGCAGCAGATCGCCGCCCGATGAGACGAGCCCACCGGAGAGCACGATCAGTTCCGGGTCGAGTACGGCGGTGACCGAGGCGAGACCGGTGGCGAGCCGCTGGGCGTACTGCCGCAGCAGCTCGGTGAGCGCGTCGTCGCTCTCGTACGCCTCGACCGCCCGCGCCAGCAGCCCGGCCGCGACCTCCGCGTACGGCTGATGCGGGGTGTCGATGCCGAGGGCCGTGGCCATTCTCGGCAGCGCCTGGGCGCCCGCCAGCTCCTGGAAGCCGCCGCTGTTGACCTTCACGACCTGGCGTACGAGGGGTGTCCCGGGCACCGGCAGGAAGCCGACCTCGCCCGCGCCGCCGGTCCAGCCGCGGTGCAGCCGGCCGTTGATCACCAGGGCGGCGCCGAGGCCCTCCTCGTTCCACAGCAGGACGAAGTCCTCGTGCCCGCGGGCAGCGCCGAGCCGCTGCTCGGCCACCGCGACCAGGTTCACGTCGTTCTCGTACTCGACCGGCATCGGCAGGAACGCGGCCAGCTCCTCCAGCAGGGTGGGGGAGTGCCAGCCGGGCAGGTGCGAGGCGTACCGCAGCCGGCCCGTACTCGGATCGAAGGCGCCCGGTGTGCCGATGACGACGCGGTGCACATCGGCGCGTGTCAGCCCGGCGTCCTTGACCGCGCCGTCCAGGGCGTCGGCCACCTGCCGGACGACACCCTCGGTGCGCCGGCCGGGCGTGCGGAGCTCGAACTCTCCGACCGTCTCGCCGGTCACATCGGCGACCGCGGCGACGATCCGGCCGGCGGTCACATCGAGGCCGGCCACATGGGCGGCGCGGGCGTTCACGGCGTACAGCTGGGCGTTGGGACCGGGGCGGCCCTCGCTGGTGCCGGTGGCCATGACGAGTCCCGCGGCCTCCAGGCGGGCCAGCAGCTGGGAGGCGGTGGGCTTGGAGAGGCCCGTCAGCTTCCCGATCCTGGTTCGGGAGAGAGGGCCGTGCTCCAGGAGCAGATCGAGGGCGGCCCGGTCGTTCATGGCGCGCAGGACCCGAGGTGTGCCCGGGGTCCCCGGCGTGGTTCCCGCCATGGTGGTCCACCTGCCCTCTGTTAGGAAACTTTCCTATTCGTGAGAGGAAGGTATGGCGCAGGTCACCGGACCGTCAATGGGCCGCACCCCTGCGGCTATCAAAGCGTTACCTGGAACACCCCGTACGCCGAAGGGGCGCACCGCACGCGCGGAACGCCCCTTCGGTGTACTTTCTGCCGCTCGACCGGGTCCGGCGGCAGTCCTTCTGCTACTTGGTCAGGTTCGGCTGCGCTATCGGTGTCGCGGCCAGCGACTGCGGCGAGGTCGCCGAGGCGTACGCCGACGGGGCGGCCACGCCTGCCGTCGGATCCGGCGACGACTCCCCGCCCGCCTGGAGCGGCAAGGTCCCGACCATCCGGATGCCAGCGTCGTCCAGGGCCTGCTTGATCCGCCAGCGCAGCTCGCGCTCCACGCCCAGCGCCTTGCCCGGCATCGTCTTCGCCGTCACCCGGACCGTCATCGAGTCGAGCAGCACCGCGTCCAGGCCCAGGACCTCCACCGGGCCCCAGAGGCGCTCGGTCCACGGGTCCTCCTTGGCCATGGTCTGCGCCGCCGCGGTGATCGCCTTGCGGACCAGGTCCAGGTCCTCCGTGGGGCGCACCGTCACATCGACACCGGCCGTCGACCAGCCCTGGCTGAGGTTGCCGATCCGCTTCACCTCACCGTTGCGGACGTACCAGATCTCACCGTTGTCACCGCGCAGCTTCGTCACCCGCAGGCCCACCTCGATGACCTCGCCCGAGGCGACGCCCGCGTCGACCGTGTCCCCGACGCCGTACTGGTCCTCAAGGATCATGAAGACGCCGGAGAGGAAGTCGGTGACCAGGTTGCGCGCACCGAAGCCCAACGCGACCCCGGCCACACCGGCGGAGGCCAGCAGGGGGGCCAGATTGATCTGGAACGCGCCCAGGATCATCAGGCCCGCCGTACCGAGAATCAGGAACGACGTCACCGAGCGGAGTACGGAACCGATTGCCTCCGAGCGCTGGCGGCGCCGCTCGGCGTTGACCAGCAGACCGCCGAGGGCGGTGCCCTCCACGGCCTGGGCGCTGCGGTTCATCCGCTCGATGAGGTTGGTCAGGGCGCGGCGGATCACATAGCGCAGAACGATCGCGATCGCCGCGATGAGCAGGATGCGCAGGCCGGTGTTCAGCCAGGTGGACCAGTTCTCCTCGACCCAGCCCGCGGCGTTGCCTGCCTGCTCGGCGGCTTCCCCCAGCGAACCGACCGGTTCCGGCGAAGGTGCTGCGGCCAGGAGGGCGGACAAGTACACGGTGGGGACCTCCAGGAGCGGCGACGGGTGACCAACAACAGTAACGAAGCCATGGGAGTGGATCGTTGCCGTGTTCGAGGGAGAGACACGTCTCACCCGGGGATACAGCAGGTGTGGCCGATCGCACAGGGCGGGCGGCCGCCGTGGTGAAGCGCCTGTTCCCGGGTGTCACGGCCGTGAGCGGGCGGGAGGTGAGGGAAAATCCCTCCGGCCCGTTACCAGCACGTGGTGGCGTTTCGACCAGGCATAAGGAGAGACTGAGATCGGATCGTCCCGGCGCGAGCCACGCGCCGCCGGCGTACAAGGAGGCATCCACCGTGCCGCACGTCCTGGTTCTCAACGCGTCGTACGAGCCGCTCGGCGTCGTACCGCTCCACCGCGCGCTCGTCCTCGTCCTCGACAGCAAAGCCATCTGCCTCGAGGAGTCCGGCGCCTTCATGCACAGTGCCACCCGTGCTGTACCGGCGCCCAGCGTCATCCGCCTCAAGCGGTTCGTACGGGTCCCCTACCGGGGGCCCGTTCCACTGACCCGGCGGGCGCTCTTCGCCCGGGACGGCGGGCGCTGCATGTACTGCGGCGCCGCGGCCACCAGCGTCGACCACGTCATTCCGCGCAGCCGCGGCGGACAGCACGCCTGGGACAACGTGGTGGCGGCCTGCCGCCGCTGCAACCACGTCAAGGCCGACCGCCATCTGCCCGAGCTCGGCTGGCGGCTCCGTCACCCGCCCGCCCCGCCCAGCGGTCTGGCCTGGCGGATCATCGGGACGGGGCACCGGGACCCGCGCTGGCTTCCGTATCTGCAGCCGTTCGGCGCGGACGACGTGCTGGCCCGGATCGACGGTATCTCGGCCTGAGCCGTACGTTCTGTCCTTGAGCCCGTCCGGCGCTCGAGGACAGAACGGCCACCGGGCGGCCGCGCTACTCGGCCTCCACCGCGTACGCCTCGACCGACCACAGCGAGTAGCCGAACTCCGTGGCCCGGCCGTCGCCCTGTATCCGGATGAACCGGGTGTCCTTCGCGTCCATCCGGACCGTTTCGCGCCCGCCCCTGCCCTCGCGGACCGTCGCCGCCGTACGCCAGGTGCGGCCGTCCGCGGAGACCTGGACGCGGTAGCGCGAGGCGTACGCGTCCTGCCAGCGCAGCACCACCTGGCCCAGCCGCACCGGCTCGGACAGCTCCGTCTGCCACCAGGCGCCGTCCTCCACGGGGGAGGACCAGCGGGTGGCGGGGTCGCCGTCCGAAGCGGCCGCCGCGGGGAAGTCCGGGGTCTCGTCGCCGGACGAGGACGCCGTGCCCGTACGTGCCAGATCGGCGCCCGCGGTACGGGGGAAGGCCCGCACCGTCAGCGTGCTGCGCTCGCCGCCGAAACTGAACGGCACCTCGTACTCACCGGCCGGGGTGTCCGCCGGGACCGTGATGTCCACGGGGACCTCGGTACGGGACCCACGCGGAACCGTCGTCTGCTTCGGCACCTTCACCGTGATGCCCTTGGGCGCCTCGGCGGTCAGCGCGCCCCGCACCTCGGCGGGGCGCCGCCCGGCCAGCCGTGCCTCGACCCGCTGCGGGCTGCCGCCGATCACCGCGTCCGTCTCGCCGCGTACGAGATCCAGGCGGGCCGCCGGCTCGTCACCGAACCACGGCACGACCGCCCGCACCTTCGGGCCCGCCGTACCGGTGCCACGGCCCGGGAGGAACGGGGGCGCGGTGCCGGTGAAGGTCGGGGTCACGGCGGGCAGGACGACCCGGACCGCGTCCGCCCGCAGGCTTTTCGTCGCCGTCTGGGTCCAGCCCGCTGCCGAGAGCGGGCCGAGGCCGCGCCAGCCCACGCCCGGCACATGGGCCTGGAGGACCGCGCCGGCGGAGCCGCTGCCCGGCTCCGTCATCACGGTCACGGCGTCCACGGGGCGGGGCCGGTCCAGCTGAATCGTGTAGCTGCTCGCGTCCTTGCTGACGGTGCCCGAGTCGCGGTCGGCGCCGTTCCAGCAGTCGGACTCCTTGCGGACCCGGTCCAGGAACGGTCCCAGCACGCCCTTGCCGACGGTCGCCCCGCCGTCCGCGATCTCCTCGCGCAGGCCCTCCAGGGCCAGCTGCGCCTGCCAGGCGCCCGCCCCGTCTCCGCTCGCCTGCGCCTGGAGCAGATCGATCGCGAGCTCACCCGCTCTGCCGTACCGGGCCAGCTGCTCGGTCCATGGACGGACTTCGTCGTCCAGCCGCCCTTCAGCCGGGGTGGTCAGCCGCGCCGGGGTCTCCCGCATCACGGTGAACGCCGCCCGCAGCTCGCGCGCCGCGTCGTCGCGCACGGTGCCGCTCGCGGACCGGGACGCCCAGAACGCGGTGAGCAGGGGACGCAGATAGGCGGACTCGGCGCCGCCGAGTACGGAGGCCGCGCTGTTGCCCGCGAGAGCGCGCAGTGCGGCCCGGGTACGGGCGTCGCCGCCCGCCAGGTCGTCGATCGCCGCCTGCCAGGACTCCTGCGGCCGGTAGCCCTTCGGGTTCCAGGCGAAGTCGGCGGCGGTGAACAGGGGGATACGGGACGCGGACGCCTGCTCCATCGCGTTGGCGATCAGCGCGGCCGAACCGCTCGCGACCGCCGGGTCCCGGCCGGTGTACGGGCCGAGGAAGATCCGGTCCTGTGCGTAGTCGTTGACCGGGTAGTTGTCCATGGTGACCAGCGGATGACGGAAGGTGGCCCGAGCTCCGGCCAGCTCCCGCCCGGTGATGGTCTTCGGTACGACCCCGACCCCGGTCCACGCCACCTGCACCCGGTCGTCGAGCTCGGCGGCGAGCGCCTTGCGGTAGTCCGTCGAACCGTCCTGGTAGTACTCCGTCGGCATCACGGACAGCGGCTCCGCGTCCGGGTGGCGCTCCGCCAGATGCCGGTCGACGGCGCTCGCGACTCGCGCCTGAGCCCTGGCGGCGGCCTTCGGGCCGTTGCCGAAGGTGTCCGAGTCGTCGTCGCAGTGCCATTCGCTGTAGCTGACGTCCTGGAACTGGAGCTGGAAGACCCGTACGCCCAGCGCCCACATCGCGTCGATCTTCCGGGTCAGCGCCTTGATGTCACCGTCCGACGTCATGCACATCGCCTGGCCGGGGGAGACGGCCCAGCCGAGCGTCACATGCTCGGCGCGCGCCTTCTCCGCCAGCGCGCGGAAGTCCGCGCGGCGTTCGGCGGGGTACGGCTCGCGCCAGCGGGCCTGACGGTAGGGATCGTCGCCCGCCGCGTACAGATAGCGGTTCTGCTTGGTGCGCCCCATGAAGCCGATCTGCGCGAGCCGCTCCTCGCGGGTCCACGGCTGCCCGTAGAACCCCTCGGCCATCCCGCGGACGGCCGTGCCCGGCCAGTCGCGCACCACGGCGCCCGCGACGGCGCCGTCGCGGATCAACTGGCGCAGCGTCTGGACGGCATGGAAGAGGCCGTCGTCGCCGACCCCGTCCAGGGCGACGGTGGAGCGTCCTGCGACCTGGCCGACCGCGATGCGGTAACCGCCGGCCGGCAGGTCCGCGCGCTCGGGCGCCCGCATGACCCGCAGGGCGTCCAGGGCACCGGGACCGCCGATCCGGACGACGGGGCCACGCCCCGGCAGCGCGTCGTGCAGGGTGGTGACGCCCGCGTCGCGCAGTACGGTCCGCAGGGCGTCCACGGCGTACGGATCGGCGCCCGCGTCGGCGACGACGGTGACCTCGGTACCGAGGGGCACGGCCTGACCGGACGCCTTGATGGTCTGCGGACGCGGCCAGACGGAGGGCAGCTGCGAGTCGTCGACGCGGTCGGGCACGGCGGTACCGGGTCCGGGTACGACGGGGGCCGCCATCGCGGCCGGGGCGACGGAACCGAGCAGTCCGCCGATCACCGCGACGGCGACGGCCGTCACATGCTTCCTGCGCCCGAACTGCACGTCGCGCCCCTCTCGTCCCGCCGGTGGGCTCCGAGCCCACCACTCGCGCGCGAGGGTGTCAATGCGCGTGACCGTTGCGCCAGATATGCCCGTCGCCCTGCCGGGAATCGCCTGTACGGGCCCGCGAGGGGGTCCGGAAGCGGCGCCGGGTGGCCGGAAACGGGCTATGACTGCCGTACGGGGGAACGGAATGTGACCTACGGCACGTTGGGCTCGTTGTCATAACGCCTATGTCACGTCCACGTCTGCGGTCGCACCGGCTGGGTAGGTCTGGCGATGTCCTGTTCCCAACGGCCAGGAGGCCACCATGCCCGCTGCCGCGCAGCTTCTGCTCTCCGCCCTCTCCAAACAGGTACCGAGCCCCGCGGGTCCTGCCGCACCGACCACCGAACCGCCCCTGACCGACCTCGCGCCGCCGATGATCAGCGAGCTGCCGCTCGCCGACGTCTCCCACCTGAGCGGTGAGGCCGCGTTCGCCGACGCCGCACCGCTGACCAGCGAGCCGCCGCTCGCCGATGCCACCCCTCTCACGAGCGAGCCACCGCTCGCCGCCGTCGCCCCTCTGACCAGCGAGCCGACCGCCCCCGGCACCGCAGGGGGCATGGAGTCCCCAGGAGTCTGAATGGGCTTGTCCCGGCTCGCCGCACTGCACGGTGTCGCCACCTCCTACTCCCCGTCCGCGGATGTCACGGTGTCCGTCCCCGACGACACGGTCACGGCCGTGCTCGCCGCGCTGGGCGTCGACGCCGGCACTCCCGCGGCGGTACGGAAGGCGCTGGACGCCGCGGAATCGGCGGCGGTTTCACGCCTGCTTCCACCGACGGTGGTGGTCTGGTCGGGGGAGCCCCTGCCGGCCGCCCTGACGGCGCTGCCACCTGACACGACGCTGACGATCGAGCCGGAGCCCGCCCCGGGGGCGACCGCCACGCCCCCGGAGCGCCTGACCCAGGTCGCGAACCCGACGGCCTCGGAAGCCCCTGCCTCGGGAGCCGCCGTTGAGCCCGCCGGTCAGGCACCCGGCTGGTGGAGCGAGCCGCCCTTGGGGGTCCACCGGCTGGCCGCGCGCACCCCCGACAACCGGCACGCCGCCGTCACACTTGTCGTCGCCCCGGCCCGCGTCCCGCAGCCGCCCGCCCGCGTCCACGGCTTCCTCGTACAGCTGTACTCCCTGCTCTCCGCCCGGTCCTGGGGCATGGGCGACCTCGGCGACCTGGCCGACCTCGCCGCCTGGTCCGGCCGGAGCCTCGGCTCGGGGTTCGTCCAGGTCAACCCGCTCCACGCCAGCGTACCCGGCAGGCCAACCGACCCCTCCCCGTACCGCCCCTCCTCGCGCCGCTTCCCGGACCCCGTCCATCTGCACATCGAGTCGGTGCCCGAGTACGGGCACGTCCGGGACCGTGCGGCCCTGGACGACCTCCGCCAGGACGCCGCCGCGCTCTCCGAAGCCGTGCTCAACAAGGGCGCCCTGATCGACCGGGACGCCGTCTGGGAACTCAAACGGCAGGCTCTGGAACTCATCCACGAGGTGCCGCTGACCCCCGGCCGCCGGGCCGCCTACTGCGACTTCCTGGCCGGGCAGGGGCAGGCCCTGGAGGACCACGCCCTGTGGTGCGCCCTGGCCGAGGTGCACGGTTCCGACTGGCACTCCTGGCCCGAGGGGCTGCGCGACCCGCGCTCCCCGCACACCGCCAGAGCCCGCGCCGAACTGCTGGACCGGGTCGACTTCCACTGCTGGCTCGCCTGGCTGACCGCCACTCAGCTCGACGCCGCCCAGCAGGCCGCACGGGACGCCGGGATGGCCGTCGGGATCGTCCACGACCTTGCCGTGGGCGTGCACCCGGCCGGTGCCGACACCTGGTCCCAGCAGGACGCCTTCGCGCGCGGGATGTCGGTCGGCGCACCCCCGGACGCCTTCAACGCGCGCGGCCAGGACTGGGGGCTGCCGCCGTGGCGCCCCGACGCGCTCGCCGCCTCGGGCTACGCCCCGTACCGCGGCCTCCTGCGCGGCCTCCTCGCCCACGCGGGCGCCCTGCGCATCGACCACGTGATGGGGCTGTTCCGGCTCTGGTGGGTGCCCGAGGGGCGTCCGCCCACCGAGGGCACGTACGTGGGCCAGGACGCCGAGGCGATGCTCGCCGTCCTCGTCCTGGAGGCGCACCGGGCCGGTGCCGTCGTCATAGGGGAGGACCTCGGCACCGTCGAGCCCGGCGTCCGCGAGGCGCTCGCCCGGCGCGGTGTGCTCGGCACCTCCGTGCTCTGGTTCGAGCGCGACTGGGACGGCACGGGCGAGCCCCTGCCCCCCGAGCGGTGGCGCCAGGACTGCGTGGCCACGGCCACCACCCACGACCTGCCCTCCACAGCCGCCCGGCTGACGGGTGACCACGTGTGGCTGCGCCACCGCCTGGGGCTGCTCACCCGCCCGCTGGAGCAGGAGCTGGCCGAGGACGCCACCGAGACCGCCGAGTGGCTGGCCTACCTCGCCCGGCTCTGTCTCCTGCCCGAGGGCGAGGGCGACGAGGAGGCCGCGATCCGGGCCGTGCACCGCTTCCTGCTGCTCACCCCCGCCCGGATGACCGGCGTCTGGCTCCCCGACACGGTGGGCGACCGCCGCCCGCAGAATCTGCCGGGCACCTGGGACCAGTACCCCAACTGGCGCCTGCCCATTGCCGACGCGGAGGGCCACCCGGTCACCCTGGAGGAGCTCGCCTCGTCGCCCCGGCTGCACCGCCTGATGGAGGTGCTGAGCCCCCGCCCGGAGCATCCCGGGTCCCGTACGGCACCCCCGGGCGCGCGCCGCCCCTAGCCGTTCGCTACGTTTGCACCGTGGACAAGAAGAACGCTATGCGCGCCGGCGCCGTCGCGGCCGGTACGACGCTGATGATGCTGCTCATGTCGTCGCCCGCGCTCGCTCTCACCCGCGACGACGGTGACGACCCGGGCCCGGGTCTGAGCGCGATGGATACGATCGGGCTGTATGTCGTGGCACCCATCGCCCTCTTCGTGGTGATCGCGGGCCTGGTCATGGTCCTCGACAAGTCCAAGAAGACGGTCTAGAAGCTCTTCCCGAGTGCACCGCCGGCACCCGGTGCCGCGCGGTGCACCTGCATGTCCGGGCCCGCTCCGTGACCCCGGGTAGGTTGCGCCCATGACCGAGTGGGACGTCAAGAAGCTCCGCATCCTGCGCACTCTGCGCGACCGGGGCACCGTGACCGCAACAGCCGAGGCGCTGCTGATGACCCCGTCGGCGGTCTCCCAGCAGCTCACCAACCTGGCCAGACAGCTCGGCGTACCCCTTCTCGAAGCCCAGGGCAGACGCGTCCGTCTCACCGACGCCGCCCACCTCGTCCTGCGTCACGCCGAGGTGGTCTTCGCCCAGTTGGAGCGCGCCGACGCCGAACTGACCGGCTATCTGCGCGGCGAGGCGGGCGAGGTGCGGGTCGGCGCCTTCTCGACGGCCGTACCCGCCCTGGTCGTACCTGCGATCCGGCTTCTCCGCTCCGAGGACCGGCCTGGCCCGGAGGTACGCGTACGGGAGGCGGAGGCGGCGGAGGCGTACGAACTCCTCTCGTCCGGCGACGTGGACCTGGCCCTGTCCCTCGCGGCCCACGCGCCCACGGCCCGCGACCCCCGCTTCGCCCTCGTCCCGCTCCTCGCCGACCCCCTGGACGTGGCCCTGCCCGCCGGTCACCGGCTCGCCGAGACCCCCGGTCTGCGCCTCGCGGACCTGTCCTCCGAACCCTGGATCTTCGGCGGTTCGGGCCCCTGGTCGGAGATCACGACGGCCGTGTGCGAGGCGGCGGGCTTCGTACCCGAGCAGGCCCACAGCGCCTCCGGCTGGACCGCGATCCTCGCCATGGTCGAGGCGGGCTTGGGGATCGCGCTGATCCCCCGGATGGCGTCGAGGGAACGCAGCGACGGCGTGGTGATGCGGGTCCTGGACGCGGACCAGCCGCGCCGCCACGTGGTGGCGGCGGTACGGCAGGGCGCGGAACGCGGCCCGGCGGTGGCCCGAGTCCTGGGGGCTCTGAGGGCAGTGGCCGAGTCCCGCCACTCAACCATTCAGTAGAACTGAACAGACTCTACAAAAACTTTCGATGGACCTGATGGGTCGGTCTGTACGACAGTCATCGCATGACCTTCGACGCGAGCGAGACCACATTCCAGGACAACGACCCCCACGCCAATGACGCGGCCCCCTACGGCGGCGGCGACCCCTACGCCGACTACCGCACCGCCACCGACCTCCCCTTCACCGAGCTCGTCGACCTCGCGGACCGCCGCCTCGGCGCGGGCGTGATCGCCGCCAACGACGAGTTCTTCGCCGAGCGCGAGAATCTGCTCATCCGTGAGCGCGCCGTCTTCGACCCCGAGCGCTTCGGCCACAAGGGCAAGATCATGGACGGCTGGGAGACCCGCCGCCGACGCGGTGCCGACGCCGCCCACCCCTTCCCGGCCCCCGGGGAGCACGACTGGGCCATCGTCCGGCTCGGCGCTCCCGGCGTCATCCGCGGCCTCATCGTGGACACCGCCCACTTCCGCGGCAACTACCCGCAGCGCGTCTCGGTCCAGGCGACGGCCGTCGAAGGCTCGCCCAGCCCGGCCGACCTCCTCGCCGACGACGTGAAGTGGGAGGAGATCGTCCCGCCGACTCCCGTGCGCGGCCACGCCGCCAACGCCTTCGAGATCACCGGCGGACGCCGCTACACCCACATCCGCCTCTGCCAGCACCCCGACGGAGGCATCGCCCGCCTCCGCGTCCACGGCGACGTCGTCCCCGACCCGGCCTGGCTCGCGGCCCTCGGCACGATCGACCTGATCTCGATCCTGAACGGCGGCACGTACGAGGACGCCTCGGACCGCTTCTACTCCTCACCGGCGCAGATCATCCTGCCCGGCACCTCCCGCAAGATGGACGACGGCTGGGAGAACCGCCGCCGCCGGGTCCGCGACACGAACGACTGGGTCCGCTTCCGCCTGCCCGCCCAGGGCGCGGTACGCGCGGTCGAGATCGACACCGCCTACCTCAAGGGCAACGCGGCCGGCTGGATCGCACTCCAGGGCCGCAACGGCGAGACGGGCGAATGGTTCGAGATCATCCCCCGCACGAAGCTCCAGCCCGACACCCCGCACCGCTTCGTCCTGCGCGCCCAGGCCGTGGTCACCCATGTCCGCCTCGACACGTTCCCCGACGGCGGAGTGGCCCGCATGCGCCTGCACGGCTCCCTGACGGAAACGGGCACGGCCGAACTGACCCGCCGCTACGAGGAGTCGGGCGCCTGACGCTCCGCTCACCACAACTCCCGCCCGTCGGACGGCTGCGCAACGGCGCCCGCCCGACGGGCGGTTTCCAATCCGCTGGGAGTATCCCTGGGGAGTACGGACGTTGGGGGATGCAAGGAAGCGACGCGAGTCGACATGCGAACCCCTGAAAGGTGCCCCATGCTGCGAGTCAAGGCCTTCGATCACCTGGTGCTCAATGTGCAGGACGTCGAGCGGGCCCTGGAGTTCTACTGCGGGCCGCTCGGTCTGGAGCCGGTCCGGGTGGAGGAGTGGCGGGCCGGGAAGGTCCCGTTCCCGTCGGTGCGGGTCAGTCCGACGACCATCATCGATCTGCTCGACAGCCCCCGCGGTGCTTCCAACGTGGACCACATCTGTCTGGTCGTCGAGCCGCTGGACTGGCAGCAGGTCATCGACTCGGGCACGTTGACCGTGCTGGAGGGCCCCGCCGGGCGATTCGGCGCCCGGGGCGAGGCGCTGTCGGTATACGTACAGGATCCGGACGGCAACACGGTGGAGCTGCGCTGGTATCCGCAGGACGTGACGGAGTAAGCGGCCACGGACGTGATGAGGGGGCGCCACCGTCGGTGGCGCCCCCTCACTGTTCAGTCAAGCCGTCAGGCAGTCGCCGCCGCCGCGTCGGCCGCCTGGGCCTTCAGCGCACGCTCGACGCCCGCGCGGGACTCCGACATCAGCCGGCGCAGGGCCGCGTTCGGCTCCGCCGACGCGAGCCAGGCGTCCGTCGCGTCCAGCGTGGCGTGCGAGACCTGGAGCGACGGGTACAGGCCGACCGCGATCTGCTGGGCCATCTCGTGGCTCCGCGAGTCCCAGACGTCCTTGACCGCCCCGAAGAACTTCTCCGTGTAAGGGGCCAGCAGCTCGCGCTGGTCCGTCTGGACGAAGCCGCTGATGACCGCCTCCTGGAGGGAGTTCGGCAGCTTGTCGGACTCGACGACCGAGGCCCAGGCCGCGGCCTTCGCCTCCGCCCTCGGCTGCGCCGCACGCGCGGACGCCGCGTGGCGCTCGCCGGCCGCCGTCTTGTCGCGCTCGTACTCGGCGGCGATCTCCTCCTCGTCGAGCAGTCCGGTCGCGGCCAGCCGCTCCACGAATGCCCAGCGCAGCTCGGTGTCGACGGCCAGGCCCTCGATCGTCTCCGTGCCGTCCAGCAGGGCCTGGAGCAGGTCCAGCTGGAGCGGGGTGCGGGCCGTCGTCGCGAAGGCGCGGGCCCAGGCCAGCTGGTGGTCGCTGCCCGGCTCCGCCGCACGCAGATGGGCCAGCGTGGCGTCCGTCCACTGCGTCAGAGCCGCCTCACGGGCCTCCGGCGCCGCGTACAGGTCCAGGGCCAGCTTCACCTGACGGTGCAGCGACTGGACGACGCCGATGTCCGACTCCTTGCCGATGCCCGACAGGACGAGGGAGAGGTAGTCGCGCGTCGCCAGCTCGCCGTCGCGGGTCATGTCCCAGGCCGAGGCCCAGCTCAGGGCACGCGGCAGGGACTCGGCGAAGTCGCCGAGGTGAGCGGTGACGACCCGCAGCGACTCCTCGTCGAGGCGGACCTTCGCGTACGAGAGGTCGTCGTCGTTGAGGAGGATGACCGCCGGGCGGGCAGTGTTCGCCGGGAACGGCACAGCCGTGCGCTCGCCGTCGACGTCCAACTCGATCCGGCTCGTACGGACCAGCTTGCCGGCCTCGTCGAGGTCGTAGCAGCCGACCGCGATCCGGTGCGGACGCAGCGTGGGCTCGCCCTTCGCGCCCGCGGGGAGCGCCGGGGCCTCCTGGAGGACCGTGAAGGACGTGACGTGACCGTTCTCGTCCGTCTCGATCTCCGGGCGCAGGATGTTGATCCCCGCGGTCTCCAGCCACAGCTTCGACCAGGTCTTCAGGTCACGGCCGGAGGTCTTCTCCAGCGCGCCCAGCAGGTCCGACAGGCGGGTGTTCCCGTAGGCGTGCGCCTTGAAGTACGCCTGGACGCCCTGGAAGAACGCGTCCATGCCGACGTATGCCACGAGCTGCTTCAGGACCGATGCGCCCTTCGCGTACGTGATCCCGTCGAAGTTGACGAGGACGTCGTCGAGGTCGCTGATGTCCGCCATGATCGGGTGCGTGGACGGCAGCTGGTCCTGGCGGTACGCCCACGTCTTCATGGAGTTGGCGAACGTGGTCCAGGAGTGCGGCCACTTGGAGCCCTCGGCGTACGCCTGGCAGGCGATCGAGGTGTACGTGGCGAACGACTCGTTCAGCCACAGGTCGTTCCACCACTCCATGGTGACGAGGTCGCCGAACCACATGTGGGCCAGCTCGTGCAGGATGGTCTCCGCACGGACCTCGTACGCCGCGTCCGTCACCTTCGAACGGAACACGTACTGGTCGCGGATCGTGACCGCGCCCGCGTTCTCCATCGCGCCCGCGTTGAACTCCGGGACGAAGAGCTGGTCGTACTTGGCGAAGGGGTACGCGTAGTCGAACTTCTCCTGGAACCAGTCGAAGCCCTGCCGCGTGACCGCGAAGATCTCGTCCGCGTCGAGGTACTCGGCGAGCGAGGGGCGGCAGTAGATACCGAGCGGAACGGACTGGCCGTCCTTCTCGTAACTGCTGTGCACCGCGTGGTACGGACCGGCGATCAGGGCCGTGATGTACGTCGAGATGCGGGGCGTCGGCTCGAAGACCCAGAGGTCGTCCTTGGGCTCCGGCGTCGGCGAGTTGGAGATCACGGTCCAGCCGGCCGGGGCCTTCACACTGAAGCGGAAGGTCGCCTTCAGGTCGGGCTGCTCGAAGCTCGCGAACACCCGGCGGGCGTCCGGGACCTCGAACTGGGTGTAGAGGTACGCCTGCTCGTCGACCGGGTCGACGAAGCGGTGAAGCCCCTCACCGGTGTTGGTGTACGCGCAGTCGGCGACGACCTTCAGCTCGTTGGTGCCCGCGCGCAGGTGCTTCAGCGCGATGCGCGAGTCACGGAAGACGGCGGCGACATCCTGCGCCTTGCCGTTCAGTTCGACCTCGTGTACGGCCGGGGCGACCAGGTCGATGAAGGTCTCCGCACCGTCTTCGGCGGAGTCGAAGCGCACGGTGGTGACGGACCGGTAGGTGCCACCCTCCTGCGCTCCGGAGAGGTCGAGATCGATCTCGTACGCGTCCACGGTCAGCAGGCGCGCCCGCTCCTGTGCCTCTTCGCGGGTCAGATTCGTGCCAGGCACGGGGTCATCTCCTTGATATGCGAGTTTTTGGTCATCCTTCCATGGGACATGCACACAGCGCGATGTCCGTTTTCCGCCGGACTCCCGGGGAAGGCGGCGCGACCCTCGAACCATGACCGGCTACGAGGCACGTCCCATTGAACCGACCGCACTCAAGGAACTCAGGGAGACCGACGACGCGGGCCGCCCGTGCGTCCCGTACACGGCCACGGAAGGGGGCGGTCCGCTCCGCTGCTGCCTGCGGGGCGCGGAGCCGGGGGAGCGCATCGCACTTGTCTCGTACGCGCCGCTGCGCCGCTGGGCGACCGCGAACTGGGCGAAGCCCGGGGCGTACGACGAGCAGGGGCCGGTCTTCATCCACGCCGAGGAGTGCGAGGGACCAGCGGCGGAGCGGGAGGGGTATCCGTTCTCGCGGGCCGGTGCGCTGCGGGTCCTGCGGCGTTACAGCGCGGAGGGCCGGATCGTCGGCGGGCGGCTGCTGGAGATCCCTGCCGACGAGGAGCGCGGCTTCGACTCGGCGTTCGCGGAGGCGTTCGCCCATCCCGAGGTGGCCCTGGTGCATGTCAGGGCCGTGGAGTACGGGTGCTTCCAGTTCGAGGTACGGCGGGACTGACCGCCGGGGCTCTGCCCCGGACCCCGCTCCTCAATCGCCGGACGGGCTAAATATTGCCTATCAAGCCCGTCCGGCGATTGAGGACAAAAACAGAGCCGGCTCAGCCCTGCAGCTCCGCCGCCACCAGCTCCGCGATCTGCACGGCGTTGAGCGCCGCGCCCTTGCGGAGGTTGTCGTTGGAGACGAACAGCGCCAGACCGTGCTCGACCGTCTCGTCGACCCGGATGCGGCCCACGTACGAGGCGTCCTTGCCGGCCGCCTGGAGCGGGGTCGGGATCTCGGAGAGCTCGACGCCTTCGGCGTCCTTCAGCAGCTCGTAGGCGCGCGCGACGCTGACCGGACGGGCGAACCGGGCGTTGATCTGGAGCGAGTGGCCCGAGAAGACCGGAACGCGGACACAGGTGCCGGACACCTTGAGCTCCGGGATCTCCAGGATCTTGCGGGACTCGTTACGGAGCTTCTGCTCCTCGTCCGTCTCGAACGAACCGTCGTCCACGATCGAACCGGCCAGCGGCACCACGTTGAACGCGATCGGGCGCTTGTAGATGGTGGGCGCGGGGAAGTCGACGGACTCGCCGTCATGGGCCAGCTTGTCGGCCTCGGCGACGACCTTCAGCGCCTGGCCGTGCAGCTCGGCGACACCGGCGACACCGGAGCCCGACACCGCCTGGTACGAGGCGACCGTCAGCGTCTCAAGACCGGCCTCGGTGTGCAGCGGGCGCAGCACGGGCATGGCCGCCATCGTGGTGCAGTTCGGGTTGGCGATGATGCCCTTGGGGCGGACCTTCGCCGCGTGCGGGTTGACCTCGGAGACGACGAGCGGCACCTCGGGGTCCATCCGGAAGGCGGAGGAGTTGTCGATCACGACGGCGCCCTGCGAGGCGACCTTCTCGGCGAGCGCCCGCGACGTCGCGCCACCCGCCGAGAACAGCACGATGTCCAGGCCCGTGTAGTCGGCCGTGGAGGCGTCCTCGACGGTGATGTCCCTGCCCTCCCACGCGATGGTGGAGCCCGCGGAGCGGGCGGAGGCGAAGAGCCGCAGCTCGGCGACGGGGAACTTCCGCTCGGCCAGGATGCTGCGCATGACTGTGCCGACCTGACCGGTGGCGCCGACGATTCCGACCTTCACGAAGACTCCTCTGTACGTGTGTGCGACCCGCTTGCCGCTCCATGATGCGTATGTCCCTGCCCGCCTTGTCCAATCCATTGTCCGTTCCTCGGACGGCGAACGCCGTCCGGGTGAACGTTCCGCCGTCCTTGCGCGTCACAGGGGAAACACATTCAGGGGGAGGCAGTCCTTGCTGGGAAGGAAGGCGGCCGGCGCGGGGGAAGATCCCCTCGGCCCGGCACAGGTGAACCGGGTACGGGCGGTTCTTTCACTGGGCGGAGTGCCGTATTCCGATCTCCAGGACGGGGTGCAGCAGGTACGGCTGCGCCTCCTGGAGCGCTCGGCGAGCGGCCGGGAGGCACCCCGCGAGATCGGCGCCTGGGCGGCCGTGGTCGCCTCCAACCTGGCCGCCGACTGGCACCGGGGCCGTAACAGGCAGGAGCGGATCGGCGCCCGGCTCGCCGCGCTGAGCCCGGCGGATTCCGGGACCGAGGGCGGCCAGGAGGCGCGGCTGCTCGCCCTCACCGTCGCGGAGGGGCTGGACGAGCTGCCCGCGGCCCAGCGCCAGGCCCTGGTGCTGCGCTTCTACGCCGATCTCTCCGTACCGCAGATCGCGGCTGAGCTGGGCATTCCCGAGGGCACGGTGAAGAGCCGCCTGCACACGGCGGCCGGAGCGATGCGCGAGCGGCTGGCGCGGATTCACGCGGACGAGGTGGTGTGACGGTGAACACGGACGAACCGGACGAGCTGATGGCCGTACTGCTGGGGCAGCCGGCGCCCGACGAAGACGATGACGCGGCCGCCGCGGCCCGGTATGCCGCCGCGGCGCGTGACATGACGGTGCTGGGCGAGCAGCTGCACCTCATCGGGGACCGGCTGGCCGCACCGGAAGCGCTGCCGGGGGTCCAATCGCCCGCCCGCTCCCGGTGGACCCGGAAGGGACCGCTGGCGCTCGCGGCGTCGGTGGTGATCGCCGCCTGCCTGGCCGGGACGGGAATCCTCTGGTCGGTCGCCCAGCCGTCCGGGGAGCACGGCGACGCCAAACTGACCGAGGAAGGGCTGATGGCCTGCGCCCGGGTCGTCGCGGACGGCACGGTCAGCCGGACGGAACGGGTCGGCGGCCTCGTACGGGTCGTGCTGACGGTCGACCGGTACCTCAAACCCGACCGGGGACCGCGGGAGACCGCGTTCGTGGTCCCGAGCGCGGAGGCGGACTACTTCCGGCCCGGCAGGCCCATGGCCGTGATCGTCTCGAGCTTCCCCGGTGAGGGCGTCGAGTCCTTCACCGGTGAGGACCGGGCCACCGCCTGGCAGTGGATGTCGGCCGCGCTACCCGCCTCGCGCACCCTGGAATGCACGGACCCCGGATGACGCACAGCGGGGCGGGAGCTCCCGGAAGGGCGCCCGCCCCGCTGCTCAGATACCGCAGGCCGTTACGGCGTGACCTTCTCGATCACGACGCTGCCGGTGCCCGCCGCGGTGCCGCGGGCGTTCACCAGCTGGACCTCACCGAAGAACTGACGTCCCTCGGGGACCGTTCCGGCGACCAGGACCTCGGCGCCGAGCTGGGCCGAGGCGCCGTTGGCCAGGGTCACCGTCTTCGACTCGTCGACCGTGATCGCGCCGAGCGACGGCGCGTAGTACACGTCGCGGTAGTCGTACTCGGTGGTCCCTGCCGGAACTGCGTAGCCGTCGACGACGACGGTGTACGTACCGGCGGCAGGCTTCACCAGGCTGACCGACTCCTCGGAACCGGCAGAGGTGGACGAACCGACCTCCGTGTCACCGTTGTAGACGTACAGGTCGATGTCGGCGTTGGTGTCCGAGGTGCCACCGATGGCGAAGTCGAGCTTCTCGACGCCCTCACCGATGGTGACCGTGGTCTCGTACTTCTGCCCCTTGGAGATCGACGGACGCTCGACCTTGGCCGAACCCAGCGAGCCGCCCTTGAGCGTGCCCTCCAGGTCACCCGCGTTGTTCGTGACCGTCCAGTTCACCGCGGCCGGGGTGCCGACCTTCGCCTCGGCGATGGTCTGCACCGCCGGGTCGAACGAGGCGCCGAGCAGCGAGACATCCAGCTTGTACGGGTTGTCCAGCAGCGACGACGTACGCCGCGACTCGACCTCGATCTCCCAGACGCCGGGCTGCGGGTCCTTGTAGGAACGCACGTCCGGGCGGCAGGTGTTGGTCGGGCTTTCGTAGTTCGGGTAGCAGAAGATCGTGGAGCTGTCCTCCACCCCGACCCCGTAGGGGTGGATGGAGATGAACCGCGTCTGGCTGCCCGAACGGAGCGCGCTGAGGGCGACCTCAAGGGTCTCCGCGCCCTCCGGCACGTTCACGAAGTACGACTTGTGGTCGTTGCGCTGCACCGAGCCGGACGCCGTGTACGCGTAACCCGGCGCCACCAGCTGCTTGGCGACGACGACGGTGGCGAGGATCTGGTGGTCCACGCCGACGGTCTTCGAGTCGTTCACCTTGAGGATCGCGCTGTGCACACCGGCGCTGCCGGGGCGCGCCTTGACCTTGACGGTCACCGGCTTGGCGAGCGGCAGCGAGACGGTGCTCGAACCGGCCAGCGAGAAGGTGCCGTCGTTGTTCTTCCAGGACAGCGAGTGCGCGACATTGCGGTCGGGGCCCGTGGTGCGGGTGACCGTGACGTCGTACGTCTTGCTCTGGCCGGCCTTCAGGCCGCCCTCACGGTCGTACAGACCGGTACCGAAGCCCGGGGTCTTCAGCGCGAAGTCGATCGCGGTGTCGACCGGGGCCTTCACCGAGTACTCGTGCGCCGTGGCGCCCGCCTTGATGGAGTTCCAGGCACCGACGATGTTCATCAGACCGGCACCCTGGGCGTGCGCGGGCACACCCTTGATGTGGGTGGCGGTGCTGGTCAGCGCGGTGCGCAGGTCGGCCGGGGGCAGCTCGATGTTCTTCTGCTTCGCGGCCGAGAGCAGCAGCGCGGCGGCACCGGCGGCCTGCGGCGAGGACATCGAGGTGCCCTGCAGCATGGAGTAACCGGCCGGCAGGCGGTAGCCCGCCTCCTTGACCGGGCCGCCGGGCAGCCAGGTCTGGGTGGTGTTGATGGACGCACCCGGGGCCGTCAGGATCGGCGCGAAGCCGCCGTCCTCACGCGGACCGCGCGAGGAGAAGGGCAGCATGTTGTACGTCTTGGTGACGTTCGAGCCGTAGTTGGCGGCCCACGTCTCCTTGGAGATCGCCGCACCCACCGAGATGACGTGGTCGGCGAGACCGGGGTCACCGATGGTGTTCACACCGGGACCCTCGTTGCCGGCCGAGATGACCAGTTGCACGCCGTAGGTGTCGATGAGCCGCTTGTAGAGCTCGGCGCGGGCGTTGTTGCCGTCGTTCAGCGGCGGCAGGCCACCGATCGACATGTTGACGATGTCCACACCGCGGTTCACGACGAGGTCGATCATGCCCTCGGTCAGCGCGATGTTGGTGCAGCCGCCGGACCAGGTGCAGGCACGCGAGGAGACGACCTTGGCGCCGGGCGCCGCGCCGTTCATCTTGCCGCCGAACAGGCCGTTGGCCGCGGTGATGCCCGCGACGTGCGTGCCGTGCTCGGACTCGATGACACCGATGCTGACGAAGTCGGCCTTGGCGCCGGCCGCGTTGTAGACGACGTCCTTGCGGGTCTCGACGACGAACGGAATCCGCTCGACGACCTCGGTCGCCGGGTTGTCCGTACCGAAGTAGCCGACCTGGTGGCCGTCCTTGTACGGCTTCATGACGGCGTCGTTGGTGAAGTCGGCGTCGTTGTTCAGGTCGACGCGCGCGGTGCCGGCGACCGCGTCGTAGAGGACCGCCCACACATCGGTGGTGTCGCCGTCCCGGTTCAGGTCTCCCGCCATGTCGCCACCGCGGGTGGCGGCCTCGGAGAAGAGCTGGATCTTGTACGCGCCCTCGGGCGCCGAGTACGTGCGTCCGCCGATGGTGAAGGTGGGACCGGCCACGGAGGCCGTCATCCGCAGCCACGTACCGTCGCCGTCGCTCACCGGGTCGGTGGCCGTCACCCAGTCGACGATCTTGCGCTCGCCGGTGGTGGTCTTCTGCAGCGCGGGGTGACCGAGGTCGACACCGGAGTCCAGGACACCGATGGTGATACCGCGGCCGTCGGCCTTCGGGTGCTGCTCGACGAAGTCGACCGCGCCCGTCTCGAAGGACGGGTTGTACGGGTTTTTCGCCGGGGTCTGCTTGCCGGGCGCCGGGTAGGAGCCCGTGGCCTGGGTCGACGCACCGGCCGCCCGGTCGCCCGCCGGAGTCGGGTCGTCGAGCTTGATCTCCTGCTTGAGATCGATGCCGTACACCGACGACAGCTTCTGCGCCGCCTTGAGCGTGGCCTCGGCGGTGGCGGTCGGCACGGTCGCACGGACGTAGCCGAGCTTGTCGTACGTCTGCCCGAGCACGGACCCCTTGACGGCGTCCAGCTGCTGGGCGACCTGCTCGGTCGCACCGGGGGCGGTGGCGACCATCAGCGTGATGTTCTTCTCGCCCTTGGCCTCGGCCTGCGCCAGCACGTCGGCGTCGGCGCTGCCGAGCTTGTCGCCGTTGGCGCTGGCGGCAGAGGGCTTGACCGGTGCGGTGGCGGGGTCGTCGGCGGCGAAGACCGGGGCGGCGCCGGAGGCGGCCAGCGCGGCCACCAGACCGGCGGCGGCGGCGATTCGGGCCGCGCGTCTCGTCCCGGGTATGAAACTGGGGGATTCCTTGGTCATCAGCATCCCTGTATGTGAAAGAGAGAGTCCGGAATTCGGTACCCGATGACCGCTCACCCTGTCGTAAATGACAGGGGTTTGTGGAGAGTTGACGGGGGCGAGTATGGGACATGGCGTAGATCCGCCAGTGAGGTCAAAGCGTCACGTGGGACGAATGGGCCCATAGGTGCCTTCATCGAGGCAGGATCACCACGTACGCGGCCGGTTCGCGGTCGTTCGCCGCCATCAGCGCCGTGCGCACCACGGTCGCCTGCTGTGCCAAGGTCTCGCGCAGCTTCTTCGGTGTGACGTGGACGACGGTGACCCCGAGCCGCTCCAGATGGTCCCGCTTGGCGGCGTACGCGGACCAGTGCTGCTCGTCCTCCTCCTGGCGCCCGCTGCCTCCGGGGGTACGGCAGTCGATCTCGACGGCCAAGGCCTGGTCGGGCCAGTACGCGTCGACCCCGCCCAGATGGGGGCCACCCGGCAGTCGCAGGTCCACGTTCCACAGCGGATCCGGCAGCCCCTGTGTACGGACCATCTCGTACAGCCGGCTCTCCGCGATCGCCCGGCCCTCGGCCAGCAAGGAGTCGACGGCTTCCTTCACATGGGCTCGCCCCAACAGCTTCGCCGCACTCAACTCCCGGACCACCGCAGCCGGTTCGCAGTACACGCCCCGGACGGCCTCCGTCAGCAGACGGCGCGCCACGGAGCCGTCCGTGATTCCGGCGACCGCATCCGCGAGGGCCCGCTCCACGGGGGCCGCGGGCACCCCGTCCACCCGTACGGGCCTGGGCAGCCCGGTGCCGCGCAGCACCTGTACGTACCGGGTCGAGCGCAACCGCCGCGTACGGGGCACCAGTACGTCGATCCGGTGGAGCGAGGCCATCGGTGGCGCGGAGGAGAACCCGTACAGGGTGAGCGCGGCCAGGCCCGTCACCATGGCCTCCCCGTACAGGCGTCCGCCCTGCGCGGGCACCGGGCGCCGCGCCGACACGGGTGGGCGCCCGGCGTACAGCAGGGCGCCGTGCAGCCGTTCCTCGCCGGTGGGCGGACCCGGGTGCAAGAGGTATACGCCGGGCAGCAGTTGCTGCCAGGGGCCACCGGGCAGGCACTGTGCGGCGGTCTGCGCGGCGGACACGCCCCGTGCCCGCAATTGGGCGGCGGACTGCACGCGGTGCCGAACCTTGTGGGGGTGGGGGAAGAGAGGGGTGTTCTGCGTCATGACTCCGAGGTTCCCGCTCACTCAGGGGGCCCTAACCTCTGTTACACACCCGTCGACAATTGAGGACAACGCCGCCCTAAAGTACGGGAGTTCGACTGCCGAAAAGACCCGTCCCGCCGGATATCGTGCCTGCGGCCGTCCGCGTGCGTGTACGGACTTAGCGCGTACGGGCCCGTCCGCCTGACCTGGTGGGTGGTTGGGTGGGGCCGCCTGGTCGTCACCTGGCCGGTGGTGGGTTGGGTGGGGCCCCTCCGGAGTGTCTCCTCGGGACGGGCGCGGCACCCGGGTCCGTAAGCGAGCCCGGCTCCTACGCCCGCCCCTGCGGGGACCCTCCTGCACGGCCCCACCCACGTATCGCGGTCACTGCGACCCGGTGGCACGGGACGCGGACACGTACCCGGCGCCCCCCGGATTGCCCAGGCGGCACGGCCCGCAGTGACCCTCCGGCCGGTCCGGGGCCGTGCAGGAGGGTCCCCGCAGGGTGACGAACGGATACCCGGGCAGCTATACGTCTCCGCCGAACGTTCGTTGCCCGAGGAGACATTCCGGAGGGGCCCCGGGCCACCCCGAACGGGCAACCGGGGACCGGGGCAACAACTTCAGCCCGTCCGGCGTTTGAGGACGGAACCCTCACAGACGACCCGGGTCACACCGCCTGCCCCCGCAACGCCCGCGCCAGATCGTCCCGCGCCTCCAGGACCAGCCGCCGCAGCGCCGGCGCCGCATCCGCGTGCGAGCTCAGCCACGCGTCCGTCGCCGCCAGCGTCGCCGGACTGTCCTGGAGTCCCGGGAACAGCCCCGACACCACGTCCATGCCGATCTGGATCGACCGCTCGGCCCACACCCGCTCGATCGCGGAGAAGTACGCGTCCGCGTACGGCGCCAGCAGCTCCCGCTGCGACGACTGCACGAAGCCCGAAATCGTCGCCGTGGCCAGCGCGTTGGACAGCTTGTCCGACTCCACGACCGCAGCCCACGCCTGCGCCTTGACGGCCGCGGACGGACGCGAGGCCAGGCACCGCACCTGGTGCCGCTTGCCCGACGCCGTGTCGTCGCGCGCCAGCTCGGCGTCGATGACCGACTCGTCGGCCCGCCCGTGCGAGGCCAGCGGCGACAGCAACGCCCAGCGCAGCTCCTGGTCGATGTCCAGGCCGTCGATGAGCGCCGAGCCGTCGAGCAGCCCGGTCAGGAGCTGGAAGTCCGCGTCCGACGAGGCGACGGCCGCGAAGAACCGCGCCCAGGTCAGCTGGTGCTGGCTGCCCGGCTCAGCGCCGCGCAGCTCACGCAGTGCGCCCTCGGCCAGCAGCCGGCCGCCCTGTTCGCGCCAGCCGGGCGCGGCGTAGTGCACGAGCGCCGACTGAGTCCAGTTGTGCAGCATCTGGAGTACGCCGATGTCCGACTCGCGGCCGGAGAACGCCAGCACGAGGGAGATGAAGTCGCGGGCCGGCAACAGCGCGTCCCGCGTCAGGTTCCACAGGGCCGACCAGCAGACCGCCCGCGCCAGCGGGTCGGTGATGTCACCGAGGTGGGCGCCCAGGGTGGCGAGGGAGCCCGCGTCGAAGCGGACCTTGCAGTATGTGAGGTCGTCGTCGTTGACGAGGATCAGCTCGGGCTTCTCCGCCCCGGCGAGCTCCCCGACGACCGTGCGCGACCCGGCGACGTCCACCTCGGCGCGGGCGTAACGGACCAGCGCGCCCTCGGGGTCGTGCCGGTAGAGGCCGACCGCGATCCGGTGCGGGCGCAGCTCGGGGTGGGAGGCGGCGGCGTCCTGGAGGACGGCCAGCTCCGTGATCCGGCCGGCCGCGTCGTACGTCACGTCCGGCGTGAGTACGTTGACGCCGGCCGTCTGCAGCCATGCCTGCGACCAGACCGTCATATCGCGCCCGGACGTCTCGGCGAGCGCGGAGAGCAGGTCGCCCAGCTGGGTGTTGCCGTACGCGTGCCGCTTGAAGTAGCGCCGGGCGCCTTCGAGGAACGCGTCCCGTCCGACGTACGCCACCAGCTGCTTCAGCACCGACGCGCCCTTGGCGTACGTGATGCCGTCGAAGTTGAGCTTGGCGTCCTCCAGGTCACGGATGTCGGCCGTGACGGGGTGGGTGGACGGCAGCTGGTCGGCGCGGTAGGCCCACGCCTTGCGGTTGTTGGCGAAGGTGACCCAGCCGTTGGTGAAGCGGGTCGCCTCCACCTGGGAGAACGTGCCCATGAAGTCGGCGAAGGACTCCTTCAGCCACAGGTCGTCCCACCACTGCATGGTGACCAGGTCGCCGAACCACATGTGCGCCATCTCGTGCAGGATGACGTTGGCCCGGCGCTCGTACGACGCCGATGTCACCTTGCCGCGGTAGATGTACTCCTCGCGGAACGTGACACAGCCCGGGTTCTCCATCGCGCCGATGTTGTACTCGGGCACGAACGCCTGGTCGTACTTCCCGAACGGGTACGGGTAGTCGAAGTTGTCGTGGAAGAAGTCCAGGCCCTGCTTGGTGACGAGGAAGATGTCGTCCGCGTCGAAGTGACGGGCGAGGCCCTTGCGGCACATCGCGCCGAGCGGGATCTCCAGGGTCGAGCCGTCGTCGAACACCCGGGTGTAGAGGTCGGTCTCGTAGTGGTACGGACCGGCGACGACCGCCGTGATGTACGTGGAGATCGGCTTCGTCCCGGCGAAGCGCCGCACCTCGCCGTCGCGGGACTCCTCGGCGCCGTTGCTCCAGACCGTCCAGCCGTCGGGAGCCGTCACCTCGAAGCGGAAGGGTGCCTTCAGGTCGGGCTGCTCGAAGTTCGCGAAGACGCGCCGGGCATCGGCCGGCTCGTACTGCGTGTACAGGTAGACCTCGCCGTCCTCCGGGTCGACGAAGCGGTGCAGACCTTCGCCGGTCCGGCTGTACGCGCACTGCGCGTCGACCACCAGGACGTTGTCGCCATCGGCGAGGTCGTCGAGCGCGACGCGGGCCCCGTCGAAGACGACCGCCGGGTCCAGCGGCTTCCCGTTCAGGGACACCGCGCTCACGCTCGGCGCCAGCAGATCGGCGAAGGTCGAGGCCCCCGCACGCGTGGCGCGGAACCGGATGGTGGTCTGCGAGCGGAAGGTGCGCGGACCGGCCTCACCTTCGTCCCCGTCGGGCTCACCGACGGCGGAACGCAGGTCGAGGGCGACCTCGTAACCGTCGACGGTCAGCAGCTCGGCCCGCTCACGGGCCTCGTCGCGGGACAGGTTTTCACCGGGCACGGGCACTCCTTTGTGTCTCGTTCGAACAGCTTTGATCCTCGCATGCCGGGTCCGGCGCACGTATCCGGGAATGGAGGGGGCGCCCGGTGGTGTTCTGGCGGTCAGTGGTCGCGCCCTTCTGAGGAGAGACATGTCTGACAACAGCACGGCGAACGGCAGGACTCCGGTCGACTTCTGGTTCGACCCGCTCTGTCCCTGGGCGTGGATGACCTCCCGCTGGATGCTTGAGGTGGAGAAGGTCCGCGATGTCGAGGTCCGATGGCACGTGATGAGCCTGGCCGTTCTCAATGAGGACAAGCTGGACCAGCTGCCGGAGGAGTACCGCGACATGCTGGAGAACAAGGCCTGGGGCCCGGTCCGGGTCGTTGTCGCCGCCCAGCAGAAGCACGGCGACGAGGTCGTCGGCCCTCTGTACACGGCGCTCGGCACCCGTTTCCACAACAAGGGCGAGGGCCCCACGCCCGCGGCCATCGTGACGGCCCTGGAAGAGGTCGGCCTCCCGGTCGAGCTCGCGGCGTACGCGGACTCCGACGCGTACGACACCGAGCTCCGCGCCTCCCACAAGGAGGGCATCGACAAGGTCGGCCAGGAGGTCGGTACGCCGGTCATCGCGGTCCCGGGCGCCGACGGCGAGCAGATCGCCTTCTTCGGCCCGGTCGTGACCCCCGCCCCGAAGGGCGAGGACGCGGCGAAGCTGTGGGACGGCACGCTGCTCGTGGCGTCGATCCCCGGCTTCTACGAGATCAAGCGGACCCGGACCCAGGGCCCGATCTTCGACTGACCGTGGGTGTGGGTACGGGGCGGGTTCCGGACGTGGTCCGGAGCCCGCCCTTTTTCATGTGAGGCCGGCCTCGGCCGCCACCGGCGCAGGCCGCTGGCGCAGTCCGGGCGCGAGTACGAGCGAGACCGCGACGGAGGCCGCCGCCATCACGGTCATCGCCGTGGCCGTGGAGGTCAGCTGGGCTATCGCGCCCGCGAGGGCGGCGGCGACGCCCTGCATGGTGAGCATCCCCGACGAGTGCAGACCGAGGGCCTGCCCGGTCATCGTGCTCGGGGTCAGGGCCATCAGCCGTTCCTGGAGCAGCAGACTCGCCGCGAAGCCGACGGAGGCGAGCATGACCAGGAACACCGCGAAGGGCAGGCCGGGCCGCAGGACGAAGAGCAGGTAGGGCACGGCGAGGAGCAGCTGCGCCGGGGTGGTCAGCCGGCCACGCCACCGTTGCGGGAGGAGCCGGCCGGCCACGGTGTCCCCGACGAGCATCCCGAGCGCCGCGAAGGCGAAGAGCAGGCCCGCGTGCCCGGGGGAGTACGGCACGAAGAGCGACTCGCAGCCGACGATCAGCCCGTTGGGCACCCAGAGGGCGAGGTAGATGTACCGGCGGGGCCTCGCGGACCACAGCTCCGCGTTGATCCGCCAGGTCTCCTTCGCGGACGCCCGTCCGGTGGCGCGCGGCGGGCGGCGGGCGAGGCCGAAGCGGGCGACGGCGGCGCCCGCCAGATACAGGGCGGCGGCGACGAGCAGCGTGCCGCGCGGCGACAGCGCGGTCAGCAGGACGCCGCCGACCGCGAAGCCGCCGACCTGCATCAGCCCGGTGCACATGTTCAGCACGGAACGCCCCAGCAGATAGCCGTCCTTGGGCAGGATCTCGTTGAGCAGGCCGTACCGCACCCCGCCGCCCACGGCGGCGACAGCCCCCTGGCTCAGGATGATGGCGAAGAGTGCGGGGAGCGGGAGCCCGGGGGCGGCCAGGGCGGCGGTCCCGAGGCCGAAGGCGAGCGCCATCCCGCTCAGCGCGGCGCGCGGCGGCAGCCGGTCGGCCGCCGACATCAGCACGGTCGCCCCGAGCACCTGGGCGAGCGAGGAGCCGAACATGGAGAGCGCGGACAAAAGGGGAGAGCCGGTCGCGGCGTAGACGAGGGTGGCGAGAGCCAGACCGCTCATGGTCGAACCGGCGGCCTGCAGCGCGCCGGTCGCGAAGAGAGGTCCGAACTGCGGCACCCGGAACAGTTCCCGGTAGGTGAGCATGCCGGGAGTCTCGGCGCCGCTTCCGCACGGACGTTACTGTTTCGCCCGGAGGCGAAACCATGGGCTGGTGGCAGGTCAACGCGGACACCTTGGCGAGCAGCAGATTTGTCGTATCGCCGCTGGCCGAGGCCACCGCGACTCTTCAGGCCCTGGAGGGCGGAACGGCCGCGAACCCGAGCGAACGCGCCTGGTTCGACGCACACCGGCCCGCCTACCGGCAGCGCATGGCACAGGACCCGGTCACCGCGCTTCTCGTGCGGGTCGCGCTGGGCGGCCATTGGAACGCGGACTTCGTCACGCCCACCCCCACCGGCGAGGGCGACCCCGATTTCGGGCGGGAACTGGCGCGGGTCCGCGAGACCCCGTCCGAGGCCGCCCGGGCGGATCTGGAGGTGTCGTGGGGCGGCCCGCTCCCGGAGCTCCTGCACCGTCCGGATCTGCCGGAGAGGGCGGCCGCTGTACTGGAGTGGGTCTGGCAGCGTGCCGTGCTGCCAGACTGGCCGCGCCGCCGCCGGATCATCGAGGCGGACATCGTGGCGCGGGCCGGGCAGCTGAGCCAGCGCGGCTGGGCCGCCGCGCTGGAGGACATGAAGCCGGGCATGCGCTGGCTGGGGGAGAATCGGCTCCAGGTCAACGCACGCGACTACCCACCGCGTGAACTCACCGGCGTACAGCTGCTGTTCGTGCCCGTCACGCACCGGCAGGGCTGGCTCTCCTGGGACGAGGAGGCGCGGCGGTACGCCGTCGTCCATCCCTGCTCGGGCGTGCTGTCGGATGCGGGCCGGGCCCTGGTGCCCGACAGTCTCGGACGGCTGCTCGGGGCGGGCCGGGCGGGTGTCCTGGTCCTCCTCGACACCCCCAAGAGCACGACTCAGCTGGTGGCCCTGACCGGCCAGGCGCTGGGCTCGGTGGGCCGCCACCTGAAGGTCCTGCTCGACGCGGGCCTGGCAGGGCGCCGACGGTCCGGACGCTCGGTGCTCTATTTCCGTACGGGCGCGGGCGACGTGCTCGTGGAGGCCCAGCAACAGGGTTGAGCAGCAGGCTCGTTGCACCGGCCGCCCGGTGTCAGGCGTCGGCCGGGGTGACCCATTCGACGAACTGGATGATCACGCCGTTCGGGTCGGTGATCTGGAAGAGGCGCTCGCCCCAGGGCTCCTCCCGCAGCGGCATGGTGATCGCCACGCCCTCGGCCCGCAGTCGCTTCTCCTCGGCATCGAGGCCGGTGAGCGTGAAGGCGAGGATCAGGCCGGAGGCGTGCTGATCGCGCTGCTCGGTCGGCAGGATCTCGATGCCCCGGCGCAGCAGGACGATGTCGACCGCGGCGTCCTCGCGGGTGAGCGAGGCGAACCCGTCGGCTGCGGCCGTTTCCTTGTAACCGAGGTGTGCGGTGAAGAACGCCTGGGACGCGGCGACGTCGTCGACGGTGAGCGAGAGGGTGGAGGTGGAGATATGCAAGGCCGACTTCTTTCGTTCGAGGCAAACTTACGATGGACGTAACTTTAGGGCGGGAGTGGCTTGGGTGTCAATGTAAATGTGCTACGGATGTAAGATTCCCTCATGGGTATCGAAACGAGCGTCGAGTCGGGCACCGAGGTGATGGGCCTGCGGGAGTCCAAGAAGCGGGAGACGCGACAGCTGATCTCCGACCATGCGACCAGGCTCTTCATCGAGCAGGGCTTCGAGCGGACGACCATCGCGGAGATCGCCGCCGCCGCTCGCGTGGCCAAGAAGACGGTCACCAACTACTTCCCGCGCAAGGAGGATCTGGCACTGGACCACCAGGACGAGTTCGTCGCGGGCCTGGCGCGCACCGCCGCCGCCCGGCCGACCGGTGAATCCGTCATCGCCGCGCTCCGCGACGCCTTTCAGGCCGCCGTCGCCGCCCAGGATCCGGTAGCCGGTTTCGCGGGCCCCGAGTTCTCCCGGATGATCGCCGACAGCCCCACCCTCTCGGCCTGCCTGCGCGGGTTGCACGACCGGCGCGAGGACGCGCTGGCCGCCGTCCTGGCCGAGGCGACCGGCGCCGCCGTCGGCGGCATCACCCCGCGTACGGCCGCGGCCCTGCTCGGGGCCGTCCACCGCACGCTGTTCCAGCGCATTCAGGACCTCACCCTCGCCGGCCGCACCAACCCCGAGATCGCGGCCGTCCTCGGGGACGAGACCACCCGCGCCTTCGGCCTGCTCGAACCGGCACTCGCCGACTACGCCGTGGCCTGATCCTGCCGGAGATGCCCCGGACCGGTCGCGGACAGAACCGCCTCGACCGTCTCCTCCACCGACTGCCCCGAGGCGTCGATCCACGTTCCCGAGTCACCGAGCTCCGCGCGCAGCGCATGGTCCAGGGGCGCCCAGTTGGTGGTCAGCACCTTGTCCCGGGTCCAGTGGGCCACTCGTTCCCGCTGACGATCAGGTCCTGGAGTGCGTCCACGTCGATGTGCGCCGACCTCCGCAGCCGCGCGGCCAGCGCGGCGGCCACCGTGGACTTCCCGCTGCGGGGATCGAAGCTCACCGGCCGCCCCGCTCGCCGGGCGCAGCCGCTTCCAGTTCGTCGATGCTGCCGGACATGATCGTGCGTACGTGCTCCGTGATGTGCTCGGCGGTCCAGTCCCACCAGGCGACGGCGAGGAGGCGGGCGATGTCCCCGTCCTCGTACCGGGTCCGGATCAGCTTGGCGGGGTTGCCGCCGACGATGCCGTAGTCCGGTACGTCGGAGACGACCACCGAGCCGGAACCGATGATCGCGCCGTGCCCGATCCGTACGCCGGGCATCACCGTCGTGCGGTAGCCGAACCACACGTCGTTGCCGACGACGGTGTCGCCCCGGCCGGGCAGCCCGGTCAGCAGGTCGAAGTGGTCGGCCCAGGAGCCGCCCATCGTGGGGAACGGGAACGTGGACGGGCCGTCCATACGGTGGTTGGCGCCGTTCATGATGAACCGCACCCCGGTGCCGATCGCGCAGAACTTCCCGATGACGAGCTTCTCCGGCCCGTAGTGGTACAGCACATTGCGCGTCTCGAACCCGGTCGCGTCGTCCGGGTCGTCGTAGTACGAGAACTCCCCGACCTCGATCAGCGGCGAGGTCACGAGCGGCTTCAGCTGCACCACCCGTGGCTGCCCCGGCATGGGGTGCAGCACCGTGGGATCGGCGGGTACGAGGCTCATGCGCGCTGCTTCCGACGGGTCTGTACTGCGGACGAGCACTCATGATGGCAGCCGGCTCCGGACGGCCGCACGCCCATTTCCGTGCGGCCGCCACGTCCCGGCTCAGGCCCGCAGGCCGTCCCGCGCGCTCGCGGCGATGTCCGGGAAGTCCGTCACGACGGCGTCCACACCCTGCTCGTAGTGGAAGGCGTACTCGGCGAACGCGTCACCGAACTCGGTCGGCGCGGTGCCCCGACGGTACGGGGCCGGCAGGTACTGGTTCTCCGCACGGAAGGTGTACGCACCGACCTTCAGGCCCGCCGCGTGCGCGTCCGCCAGCAGCGTGAGCGGCGGGACGAGCGAGGACTTGTCCGGGCCGATCCAGTCCGCGTAACGGGCGATCTCGCGCAGCCCGGCGGGCGTCATCATCTCCTTGTACGTGAGCGTGTGGCCGTACGGACCGCCGCTCGTGCCGAGCGCCTGCCAGAGCGGCAGCCCGAGCCGGGCCTCGGCCACCCGGTGCAGGCTGGACGGTTCGAAGGACTGGACGACGCATTCGCGGGCGCTCAGCCGGTTGCGGCGGATGACACGGATCAGTTCCGGCTCCAGGGGCAGCCCGATCGACCGGAAGTACGTGGGGTGCTTCGTCTCCGGGAAGACCGCGATCCGGCGGCCGTGCTCCTTGGACAGGGCGCGGGCCAGATCGATGACCTCCTGGAACGTCATGACCTGCTCGCGGCCGTCGAAGACCGTGTTGCGGTTGCGGACCAGCGGCAGCCGCTCCACCGCCCGCAGGGTCTTCAGCTCGGCGAGCGTGAAGTCCTCCGTGAACCAGCCGGTGACCGCCTTGCCGTCGACGGTCTTCGTGGTGCGGCGGCCGGCGAACTCCGGGTGCGCGGCGACATCGGTGGTGCCCGATATCTCGTTCTCGTGGCGCACGACCAGGACGTGGTCCTTCGTCGGGACGAGGTCGGGCTCGATCCAGTCGGCCCCGGCCCGCACCCCGAAGGTGTACGCGGCGGCGGTGTGCTCGGGACGCCAGCCGGCCGCACCCCGATGACCGATGACCAGCGGGCCGTGGCCCTTCTCGGAAGCGACGGAAGTGACGGAAGCGACGGCGGGGGTCGCCGCCGCGGCCGTCACCGCGGCCGTGGCCAGGAGTATCGAGCGTCGTCTCGGGGTGTGGTTCATGCGGAGCTCCTCGGGGTGAGCGGAAGGACCACCAAAGCGATGGGGGGTTACGGCTCGAAGTACGGCGCCCGGCTGCTTCATGTACGGGTGTGTGCACGGGCGTTGGCCAGGCGCACCAGGTGGTCTTCGTACGCCTTCGCGTAGAAGGCCGCCCGTGCCGGATCCGGCACGACGACCGAGGTCGGGGCCGTCCACGCCGCCGTGTCCAGCTCCACCCCGAAGCGCTGCGCCCCCGCGAGCACCGCACCGCGCGCACCCACCTCGCCCTCCACGATCCGCACCGGCCTGCCCAGCACATCGGCGAACAGGCGCATCCAGGCGGGGGAGCGGGTGCCGCCCCCGCACAGGGCGAGCGTGCCGGTGAGGCCCGCGGCCTCCAGACAGTGGCGGGCGGCGAAGCCGATGCCCTCGCAGACGGCGCGGATCAGGTCGCCCGGGGTGGTTTCGAGGGAAATGCCGCTGAATTCGGCGCGCAGACGCGGTTCGACGAACGGGGCGCGTTCGCCGGAGGGCGCGAAGTAGGGGAGGACGCGGACACCGTGCGCGCCGGGCTCGGTCGCGGCGAGCAGGGCGTCGACCTCCGTGTGCCGTACGCCGGTCGTGGCCAGGACCCAGTCCAGTGCGGCCGTGCCGACCATCGCGGGCATGGCGCGCAGCCAGTGGCCCGGGTGGTCGGTGGAGATGTGCAGCCCGGCCGGTTCGCCGGTCAGATCGAGGTGTTCCGTGGCGACGAGCGCGGCCAGGCAGGTGCCGACGATCAACAGTCCGTCGCCGGGGCGGGTGACGCCCGCGCCGAGGGCGGAGGCCGGAAGGTCGTACGGGCCGTTGGAGATCCGTACCCCGGAGGGGAGTTCACCGATGGCGACCGGGTCGCTGACCGGGGGCAGGAGCGCGGAGCGGTGGGTCAGGCCGAGTGCGGCGACGACCTCGGGGGAGTACGTACGGGTCACCGGGTCCAGGAACGGCATCGACGCATCGGACACATCGGTGGCCCGGACCCCCGTCAGGCGCTGGAACACCATGTCCTTGCAGTACAGGGCCGTGGCCGCCCGGTCCAGGGAGGCAGGGTCGTGGCGCTCCAGCCAGGCCAGTACGGGGCCGGGGCAGCCCGGGAACATCGCGCTCCCGGTGCGCCGGTAGACGTCCTCGAAGGCCCCCGACGCCAGCCAGGTGTCCACGAGTTCGTGGGCCCGCCCGTCCATCCAGGAGATCGCTGTACGGACCGGGCGGCCCTGCGCGTCCACCAGCCACACACCGTCGCCCTGGCCGGTGAGCCCGGTGAACGCCACCCCTTCGGACCCCAGTGCGGCCAGGACCTCGCAGACGGCCCCGTACACCTCGTCCATGTCCTGCTCGACGAACCCGTCGCGGATGTCCAGCCGGACGGGGCGCGACTCGACGGCGAGCGTGCGGCCCCGCTCGTCGAACGCGGCCGCTTTCACCATGGAGGTGCCGACATCGATCCCGACGTATCTGGTCATGGTGGGTGACCTCCGGTCAGAGGGAGTGGGCGGGCGGTTCGCCCCGCACGTAGCGGGCTACCTCGGCCGCCGCGATCCGGGTGGCCTTCTCGGCGACGGCGCGGCTGGCGCCCGCCACATGCGGGGTCATCAGCAGATGAGGCGCACGGAAGAGACGGGATTCGGCGGGGGGTGGCTCCTGCTCGTAGGTGTCGAGCGCCGCTGCCCTCAACTGCCCCGATTCCAGGGCGTCGCAGAGTGCGTCGGTGTCCAGGAGGCCTCCCCGTGCCGCGTTCACCAGCACCGCGCCACGGGGCAGCAGGGCCAGTTCGCGGGCGCCGATCAGATGCCGGGTCTCCGGGGTGAGCCTGGCGTGGAGTGTGAGGACGCGGGAGCGGGCGAGCAGCGCGTCCAGGGACGGGGCGCGCATGCCGTGGACGTCGCCCCGGACATACGGGTCGTACACCTCGACCTCGGCGCCGAAGGCGGTGAGTGCACGGGCGACCCGGCTGCCGACCGCGCCGTAGCCGATCAGGCCGACCGGGGCGTCCTCCAGCTCCAGACCGCAGTTCTCGTACGTGTAGTGGGAAGCGTCCCAATGGCCCGTCCCGTGCAGCGAGTGGTGTGCTTCCGGGATGCGGCGCAGGGCCCCGAGGAGGAGGCCGACGGTGAATTCGGCGGTGGCCGCGGCATTGCGCCCGGGTGCGAAGCAGACGCGGACACCGCGGGCCCGGGCCGCCTCGGCGTTCACATTGACCGGGCCGCCCCGGCAGACGACGACGAGCCGCAGAGCGGGCGCCGCGGCCAGCACCCGCTCGGTGAACGGGCCCATCTGCGTCACGCACACCTCGACGCCGTCGAGGGCGCCGATCAGTGCGTCCTCGGCGTTGCTCGCCTCATCGACCTCGGCGACCTTGCCGAAGGGTTCGAGGGGCCAGGGGAGGGTGAGTTCGGTGAGATTCAGATCCGGGCCGAGGGCGTGGCGCAGTGCCTCGACGATCAGCGAGTTACGGACGAAATGGTCACCGGCAGCCAGAATCCTCATCGCAGGGCGTCTCCTGTCTCGGCGTCGAAGACATGGATGTGCTGGGGGTCGGCGGTGACCCGGACGGTGTCGCCCCGGTCGAGTCGCACCACGGGACCGGTCTGCACGACGAGCGGACCGCTCACCCCGTCGAGCGCGAGCGTGGCGATACCCGTTTCGAGGAGGGGTTCGTGGGCGCCGACCCGGGCGCGTACCCCCGTACCGCCGAGGGTGAGGTCCTCGGGGCGGATGCCCAGCACCACATCGCGGCCATCGGCCGGCCGGTGCGGTACGGGGATGGTCACGGTGTCCGAGAGCCGTACGCCCCCGCCCAGCGCGACCCCAGGAAGGAGGTTCATCGCGGGCTCCCCGACGAAGTCGGCGACGAACAGATTGGCCGGAGCGTCGTAGATCTCTTCCGGTGTGCCCAGCTGCTGGATCTCGCCGTCCCGCATCACCGCGATCCGGTCGGCGAGCGACAGCGCCTCCTCCTGGTCGTGCGTGACGAGGATGGTGGTGTGCCCCGAGTCCCGCTGGATGCGCTTGAGTTCGCGGCGTGTGGTGTCCCGTTGACCGGCGTCCAGATGGGAGAGCGGTTCGTCGAGCAGGAGGACGTCCGGCTCGCGGATCAGTGCGCGGGCCAGTGCCACGCGCTGCTTCTGTCCGCTGGAGAGACCGGCCGGGCGGGCTCCCAGGAGGGCGGAGATCCCCATGCGCTGCGCCATCGCGGCAACTCGGTCCCGGATCTCGGCCCGCCCGTACCGCCGTCGCGCCGACAGCCCGAAGGCGAGGTTCTCGGCGACGGTGAGCGGCGGGTAGAGCGCGTAGTTCTCGAACGCGACCCCGATGTTGCGCTGCTGGGCCGGGAGCGGGACGACCGAAGAACCGCCGATCAGGATGTCCCCGCCCGTGACGGTCTCCAGGCCGGCGATCATCCGCAGTGTCGTGGACTTCCCGCACCCCGACGGGCCGAGCAGGCCCAGTAACTCACCGGACCGCAGCTCGATATCGATCGCGCGCACCGCTTCGACCGGGGTACGGCCCCGCCCCGTATACGTCTTGCGCAGTGCGCGCAGGGCCAGTTCAGTCACCCTTCATCGCCGCCTCCGGGTTCGTCTCCGGTCCCGCAGACCTCGTACGGAACCTTGTGCTCGTCCAGATCGCGCAGCGCCTCCGCGGACGCCCCGTCGTCCACCAGCACCAGATCGAACCGGGACAGCGGCGCGAGCCGGTGCAGGGCGACGCGGCCCAGTTTGGAGTGGTCCAGCAGCAGTACGTTCCGGGCGGCCGAGTCGAGCATGGCCCGCTTCACGGACACGATGTGCTGCTCCTGGTGATACGCGAATCCGCCCGACACGGCGGACGTCGAGGTGAAGCAGACATCGACCTGAAGGGACTGCACGGCCTCCACGCACGAGACCCCCAGGAAGGAGGAGTGCAGGGGGTCGTAGTCGCCGCCGAGGGCCATCAGGTGGATGCCGCGCTCCTGCGACAACAGGGTGATCGCTTCGAGGAAGTTGGTGACGACGGTCAGTGGGGTGATGGAGCGCAGCCTGCGCGCGATCTCCAGCGTCGACGTCGAATCGTCGAGCATCACCGCCATGCCCGGCTCGATGAGCTTCAGCGCCCGCTCGGCGACCGCGGCCTTCTCGGCACGCATCGTCTTCAGACGGTAGGCGACGTTCGACTCGAAGACACCCGACGGCTGTGCGGTGACGCCGCCGCGGAACTTGCGGACGATGCCCTGCCGTTCCAGCTCGTCGAGGTCCCGGTGGATGGTCATCACGCTGACGTCGAACCGCTCGGCCAGCTCGGCCGCGCTCACCTCACCCTCGGCGAGGACGTACTCGGCTATGGATGCCTGGCGGGGGGCGGGGCCGCGCTGCGGGAGGCTGCTCATGGGCTGATCCTTCGTCCTGGTCTCTCCGGCCGGTCGGCCTCGAACAGCAGCAGGTTCTCAGGTGGTACGGAGAGCCGGACCGGATCGTCGGGGCGCAGCCCTGCCGCCTCGGCGCGCGGTACGACGAGGGACAGCTGCTGTTCGCCGATCCGGACGGTGACCTCGGTGGCCCGGCCCAGCACTTCGGTGATGTAGACGGAGCCGTTGAACCGGGTGCCCGGACCCTCGTGGAGCCTGATGTCCCGGGGCCGTATGCCCAGTTGGACGGCCGTGCCCGGCGGCGCGGGCACGGCCAGTGGCGCTTCGTACGCCCCGTCCGCCGCCCGGAAGTGCCCCTCGCCCGTCACCGTCCCCGGCAGCAGATTGATCCGCGGCCGGCCGAAGGACTGGGCGACGAAGGTGTCGTACGGGCGGTGCCACAGCTCCTCTCGGGTGCCGGTCTGCACCATGCGGCCGTCCCTGATCACCCCGATCCGGTCGCCGAGCGCCAGTGCCTCGACCGAGTCATGGGTGACATAGAGCGTGGTCGTCCGCCGGACGGAGGCGATCGCCCGCAGTTCGGCGCGCATCGCCTGCCGCAGTTTGGCGTCCAGATGGGACAGCGGTTCGTCGAGCAGGAAGGCCCGTGCCGGACGTACCAGCACCCGGCCGAGCGCGACCCGTTGGCGCTGCCCGTTGGAGAGCCGGCCCACGGGACGGTCCAGCAGCCCGCCGATCCCCAGGAGTTCGGCGGTCGCCCCGACCCGCTCGTGCACCTGGTTCGCGGGGAGGCGGTGGCGCGGCGAGCGGAGCGGGGAGGCCAGATTGTCGTATGCCGTGCGATGCGGATAGAGGGCGTACGACTCGAAACACATCGCCACCCCCCGGTCGTACGGCTCGATGCCCGACATGTCCCGGCCGCCCAGTTCGACCGTGCCGGACTGTGGCTCCTCCAGACCGGCGATCGTCTTGAGCGTGGTGGTCTTGCCGGCGCCGGACGGGCCGAGCAGACAGAAGAACTCGCCCTCCGCCACGTCGAGTTCCAGCCCGTCGAGCGCGGTGTTCCTCCCGTACCTCTTGTGTACGGAACGCAGGGTGATGGCCGCAGGACCGGTCATGACTTCACCGCCCCGAACGACAGGCCCCGCACCAGATACCGCTGAATGGTCAGCGCTAGGAGCAGCGGCGGGACCACCGACACCAGAGCCGCGGCCGCCGTCAGGTTGTACTTGGGCCGGTCGCCGCCGAGGAAGGACAGGGCGCCCACCGTCACGGTCTGGGCGTCCGACGACGTCAGGATGAGCGGGAAGACGAAGTTGTTCCACGCGAAGATGAACGCCAGCAGGGAGACGGCCGCTATACCCGGCTTGACCAGGGGGAGCGCGACCTTGAAGAACGCCTGCTTACGGGTGTAGCCGTCCAGGAGAGCCGCCTGTTCCAGCTCGGGGGAGAGGTCGGAGAAGTACGAGCGCATGATCCAGACGATGAGCGGCAGCGTCACCAGCTGGAGCACCCACACCATGCCGACGTACGTGTCGAAGAGCCCCAGCTTCTGGTAGAGCACGAACAGCGGGATGATCACGGTGAGTTCGGGGGCGAAGCGGAACGAGAGCAGGGTGAACATCAGGTTCTCCGAGCCGCGGAACCGCCAGCGGGCCGCGGCGTACGCGGCGGGCAGCCCGATCACCAGCGAGAGGCCGACCGCGCCCAGCGACACGACGAGACTGTTGACGAAGAACCGCAGGAACGGCACGCCCTGGTCGTCCCCGGCGCCGAGGACCGTGCGGTACGAGTCGAAGGTCGGGGTGAACGAGAAGTACGTACTGAACAGCTCGTTCGTCGGCTTCAGCGACAGGATCACCATCCACGCGATGGGGAACAGCGCGAAGACGAAATAGAGGATCAGGGCCCCGTCGGCAGCCACGGACAGCAGTTTTCGCTTCACTTGGGCACCTCCGCCGCCCGGTTCTGGATCCGGCCCAGATAGCGCACCAGCACCATCGTGACCAGGTAGACCACGGCCCAGAGCACGATCATGTAGCTGATGCCGAACGAGTAGCGCTGGAAGCGGATCGCCTCCAGATACGCCCGGATCTGGAGCACCACCGTCGAGTCGCCCGGGCCGCCCTCCGTCAGCGCGTAGATGATGTCGAAGACCTTCAGCGAGTCCATGAACCGGAAGATCACCGCGACCAGGACGTACGGCCACAGCATCGGCAGCGTGAGACGCCGGAAGGTGAACCACCAGCCCGCCCCGTCCACCGCCGCCGCCTCGAAGGGCGAGGTGGGCAGCGAACGCAGCCCCGCCAGCGCGAGGATCGCGACGAACGGTGTGTACACCCACACATCGACGGCGATCGAGGACAGCAGCGCACCCGTCGGGGTGTCCGTCCACTGCACGCCGCCGAGCCCGAACGGCTCCAGCAGATGGTTGATCACACCGACCGAGGGCTGGAGCATCAGCTTCCACATGATCGCGGCGATCACGGGCGCGATCATCAGCGGCAGGATCAGGATCTTCTCCAGCACCCGCCCGACCATGCTCGCCCGGTGCAGCAGCAGTGCCACCGAGACCCCGAGCACCGTCTCGACGGCCGCCGCGCCGACCGCGTACAGGACCGTCACCCACGCCGAGTCCCAGAACGAGGACTGGCTGAAGATCCGCCGGTAGTTCTCGATCCCCACCATGTCCGGCTGCGGCTTGCTCGCCGCGAAGTCGAACACCGTGTAGTAGAGGCCGAGGCCGAACGGATAGAGGATGCCGCCCGTCAGCAACAGGGCGGGCACGATCAGCAGATACGGCCGTAGCGAGCGGCGCCACCCCGGCACGGATCGCGCCGCCCGCTCCTTTTGTTCCTCGTCCGAGGCCGCCCCGTGGCCGGTCTCAAACAGGGAAACCATCCGTGCGGGCATGCGTCAGCCGACCTTGGACGCCAGATCGCCCGCCAGTGAGTTCAGTACGGATGACGCGTTCTTGCCGCCGTAGATCTCCTGTAGCGCGGACGCCCAGCTCGTCGTCGCGTCGAAGAACTGCTCCTGCGGGGTGAACTGGATCTTCGTCTGGTCGACCACCGTCTCGAACGTCTCGATGAAGCCCGGGATCGCCTGCATCTTGTTCCGGTACGCGGCGTCCTGGCTGACGGACCTGCGTACCGGATCGATGTGGTTGTACTCGACCGCGCCCTTGAGCAGATGCTCCTTGCCGGTCGCCCACTGGAGGAACAGCCAGGCCGCCGGCTTGTTGCGGCTCCTGGCGTTCATGCCCAGCGACCAGATCCACATGTTCGTGGCGAGCGAGCCGCCGGGACCCTTCGGGCCGGGGTGGAAGGCGATCTTCCCGGAGGCCGGGGAGGCCCCCTTCACCGCCTGGAAGTAGGCGGCGGTGTCCGCGTCGAAGAGCATCCCCGCCTTCTTCGCACCGAGGTCGCTCGAGCACTGGTACCAGGTGTACGAGGTCCAGGACGGCGGCCCGCCCTTCTTGACCATCTCGGCCCAGTCCTTGGTGAACGCGATGGCCTCCGGGGAGTTCATCGCAGGTTTCACCTTGCCGCCCTCGACGGTGAAGTCCTTCAGCCCGTTGCGTGCGTACATCGTCATGAAGCCGGGATGGATAGTGGCCCAGCTGCGCGAACCGCGCACCGCGACCCCGTACATCCCGTCGAAGCCCGCGCCCGGCGCCTTACGGGTGATGGTCCCGGCCAGCTCGCGCAGCTCGTCGAAGGACTCCGCGGGCTTCAGGCCGAGCTTCTTGAACACCTCGGTGTTGTACGCGACGACATTGGTCTCCCAGCCCCACGGCAGCGCGTACTGCCCGCCCTGTCCGAGCGGGGCGCCCGCCTTCAGCGACCACTGGTCGGCCTGGAGCAGATTCGGGAAGAAGTCGGCCTGGTCCCAATCGGCGCCGGTCGCCGAGGAGTTGCGCATCCAGGGGCCGAGGTCCTCCAGCCAGCCGGGCGGACCGTACTGCCACACCATGTACGCGCCCAGCATGAAGACGTCGTACGAGGCGCGGCCGCTGGACAGGTCGACGGTGAGCTTGTCGAAGTAGTTGTCCTCGGGGAAGACGTCGTACTCGACCTTGATGCCGGTCTTCTCGGTGAACGACTTCAGATCGGCGATCAGGGCGTCGGTGTACGGATGCTTGTTGAGCAGTGCTTTGACTGTCTTGCCCTCGGCGCGCTTCCAGTCGAAGGAGCCGGTGACGTCGTCGGCCGCGGAGCCGCCGTTGCCCTTGTTCTCTTCGTCGCCGAAGCCCGCTCCGCAGGCGGTGAGCAGTGGGGCGGCGGACGCGGCCGCAGCCGCGGTGAGGGCGAGGAACCGCCGCCGGTCGTGCGCGTGCATGTCCATCCGTGACCTCCACGGTCAGCCGGCCGGAGATGTTGTCAACGCGTTCTGTCGATTGGTTAACAGAGCTTGGAACAACGCAAGTTGGGCGTCAATCCCTCGCGCAACGGAATTTCTCGGTGCAGAGTGGGAAGTTCACAGAGGGAGCCGGTATGTGGATGGGTATCGATCTCGGCACACAGAGCGTCCGCGCGGTCGTCGCATCCGACCGCGGGGAGATCCTCGGCAGCGGCTCGGCTCCGCTCGCCGGCAGACGGGACGGCGTACGCCACGAGCAGCAGCCCCCGGACTGGTGGACCGCCGTCTGCGCGGCCACGCGCCAGGCGCTGCGCGACGCTCCTGCGCCCCGTGCGCTCGCCATCTGCTCCACCTCCGGCACGGTGTTGCTCGCGGACCGCACAGGACGGCCGCTGACCCCCGGCCTGATGTACGACGACGGGCGCGCCCGGACGGAGGCGGTCAGGGCGCGGACCCCTCCGGCCTGGGCACTGCCCAAGGTGATGTGGCTGCTGCGGGAGTACGGGGCCGGGGGCGACGGCGTACGCGTCATGCACCAGGCCGACCTGATCGTGGCGCGACTCGCCGGGCACCCCCTGGCCACCGACTCCAGCCATGCCCTGAAGACCGGCTACGACCTGGAGCGGGACGCCTGGCCGCACCAGAGGTTCGAGCAACTGGGCCTGCCCGACGGGCTGTTCCCCGAGGTGGTGCGGCCCGGACGCAGGATCGGGGAGGTGGGTCGGGCGGCGGCCGAGGAGACCGGGATCCCCGCGGGGACGCTCGTGGTCGCCGGGATGACGGACGGATGCGCGGCGCAGCTCGCCTCGGGGTCGCTCGCCGTCGGCTCATGGAACTCCGTGCTCGGTACGACGCTGGTCCTCAAGGGGGTCACCGCGTCGCCGCTGGTGGACCGTACCGGAGTGGTCTACAACCACCGTGCCCCGGACGGGAGCTGGCTGCCCGGCGGGGCGTCGGGCGTCGGCGGCGGGGCGCTGACCGCGGCCTTCCCGGGGGCGGACCCGGCCCGCCTGGACACGCTGGCCCCGGACCACGAGCCGACGGCCGTACTCGCGTACCCGCTGGCCGCGCGCGGAGAACGCTTCCCCTTCCTCGCCCCCGACGCCACCGGGTTCCTGATCGGCGAACCCGCTTCCGACGCCGAGCACTGGGCGGCACTCCTGACCGGCGTCGGCCTGGTCGAACGGCTCTGCCTCGACTACCTGGACCTGCTCGGCGCCCCCCTGCACGGCCCGCTGACCCTGACCGGCGGCGCCGTGCGCAGCGACCACTGGAACCGGCTGCGCGCCGACATCCTCGGCCGCCCCGTCCACATCCCGCAGCACAGCGAACCGGCCCTCGGCATGGCCGTACTCGCCGCTTACGGGGCACGGGCCACGGCCACCGTGCAGGAAGCGGCGGCCCGGATGGTCCGGATCCGGCACGTCCTGCGCCCGGACCCGGCGCGCACCGCCCGCCACACGGAGCCGTACCTCAAGCTGGTGGACGAACTGGAACGGCGCGGCTGGCTCCCCGCCCGGGTCGCCGCGCACGCCCGCACGCGAACGGAGCACCCATGACCACGAGCCCGAGCGCCACCCTGCTGCTCGCCCGCCACGGCCAGACGGTCTGGCACGCCGAGAACCGCTACGCCGGGGTCAGCGACATCGCGCTCACCGACGAAGGACGACGCCAGGCCGAGCGGCTGGGGGAGTGGGCGGGCCGGAACCCGGTCGACGCGATCTGGACCTCGACGATGTCCCGCGCCATGGAGACCGCCGACCCGGCCTGCCGGGCCCTCGGCCTCGTACCGCTGCGCGAACACGGCCTGCGCGAATGCGACTTCGGGACAATGGAAGGCCGCACCCTGGCCGAATTCGCCGCCGAGAACCCGGAACGCGCAGAGGCCTACCGGGCCGACCCGGTGGCCAACCCGTTCCCCGGTGCGGAGGACCCCCGGGCGGCGGCGGCCAGGGGAACGGCAGCACTGCGCCGCATCGCGGACGGCCACCCGGGGCAACGGGTCCTGGTGGTCGCGCACAACACCCTGCTCCGCCTGGTGCTGTGCGAACTGCTCGCCATCCCCCTGGGCACCTACCGCCGGGTCTTGCCCCAACTACGCAACGCAGCGGTGACCGAACTGAACCTGGAGGGCGAGGACGGCAAGGGCGCCGCCCTGCTGTCACTGAACGTCCCGTGCACCCCAAGCCCGGTCCGCACCGACTCAAGCCCGTCCGGCGATTGAGGACAAGAGCGGCTACCGGACGGCTCCGGCGCCCCTCCGCTGCCGCACCAGCCCGATCCCGGCCAGCACCACGGTCAGCAGACCCGTCGCAAGCAACTGATCCCGCGTCTCCGGCTGCCGCAGCATCAGCAGGAAGATCCCGGCCATGGCGGCCAGCGCCACAATCGTCCCCACCGGGAACAGCCACATCCGCACGACCAGCTTCTCCGGAGCCTCCCGCTCCATCCGCCCGCGCAGGAGCAGCTGCGAGACCGCGATGAAGATCCACACCACCAGGATCACCGCCCCGATCATGTTGAGCAGCCAGGGGAAGACGTCGTCGGGCCGCCAGTAGCTGAGCAGCACGCACAGGAAACCGAAGACGGAGGAGACGAGAACCGCCGTGCGCGGTACGCCGGATGTGACCTTGCCGAGCCGCGCCGGCCCCTGGCCGCGGGACACCAGCGAGCAGGCCATGCGCGAAGCGCCGTAGATGTTGGCGTTCATCGCGGAGAGCAGCGCGACCAGGATGACCACGTTCATGATCTCCGCGGCGCCGCTGATGCCGAGGTGGTCCAGGGCCGCGTAGAACGGGCCGACTTCGGCGACCTTCGGGTCGTCCCACGGGACGAGGGTCACGATGACCGCCATCGAGCCGACGTAGAACAGCGCGATCCGCCACATGGCCGTCCGCACGGCCTTCGCGACACCCTGCACCGGGTTCTCCGACTCGGCCGCCGCGATGGTGACGGTCTCCAGACCGCCGTATGCGAAGACGGAGGCGAGCAGCCCGATGATGAATCCGTTGGAGCCGTGGGGCAGGAAGCCGCCGTCCCCCGAGAGGTTGGACGTGCCGGGCGCGTCCGTGCCCGGCAGGACGCCGAGGATCGCCAGAACGCCGAGCACCAGGAAGAGCGTGATGGCGACGACCTTGAGCGAGGCGAACCAGAACTCGAACTCGCCGAAGTTCTTCACGGCGGCCAGGTTCGTACCGAGGAACATCACCATGAACAGCGCGACCCAGGCCCACTCCGGAGTCCCGGGCAGCCAGCCGGTGACGATCTTCGCCGCGCCGATGCCCTCAAGACCCACCGCGACGCAGAGCAGTACCCAGAACGCCCACCCGGCGGTGAAGCCCGCCCAGGGGCCGATCGCACGCTCGGCGTGCACGGAGAAGGAACCGGACGCCGGGTTCGCCGCCGACATCTCGCCGAGCATGCGCATCACGAACATGACGAGCAGTCCGGAAATGCCGTAGGCGATGACGATCGAGGGACCGGCCGCCGCGATACCGGCGCCGGAGCCGACGAACAGTCCGGCGCCGATGACACCGCCGAGGGCGATCATCGACAGATGGCGCTGCTTGAGTCCGTGGGTGAGGGCGGAGTCGACCGTGACGGTGCCGGGGGAGTTCGGTCCGGCAGTGGGGGGCGCGGAGGTCCGGGGCATGGACAAGCTCTGTTCAGTAGCCGAGACAGGGGAAGCCCACAGTCTGTGCACGCGCCCGGCGACAGGGAACGCCTGTCCGCTATACGGTCACGAGGCTCACACAAGGTGCGCACTCGACTACTTATGAGGCGATACCTCTGATGAGGCGCTGCCCCGACGGCCCCTGAACTCCCGTCCCACCGCGACCAGCAGCACCAGTCCTGTCGCCCCGGCCGACCACAGCACCTGAGGGCGTGCCGTGTCATCGGTCAGCATCAGCACCAGCACACCGAGCAGTCCGGCCAGCGTCAGCCAGGTCAGATACGGGAAGCACCACATCTTCAGGGTCAGCGCCTCGGGCGCCTCGCGTTCGATCCGGCCGCGCAGCCGCAACTGGGACGCCGCGATCAGGCCCCAGACGAACAGCAGCACCGCACCGACCGAGTTGAGCATGTAGAGGAAGACCGATTCGGGCCACTTCAGATTCAGCAGTACGGAGATGAAACCGAAGGCCACCGAGGCCAGCACCGCCCGCCGAGGCACGCCCCCGTCCCGGCCTTCGCTGCCCTGCCCGCTGCCGCCGTCCCCTCCGCCGCCGGACACCTTCAGCAGCGCGCGCGGCGCCTCACCGCGCTCGGCCAGCGAGAAGATCATCCGGGACGAGCCGTAGAGATTGGCGTTGAGCGCGGAGAGCAGCGCCACGAAGACCACGATGTTCATGATCTGCCCGGCGGACGGCACCCCGACCGCGTCCAGGACCTTCACGTACGGGCTGAGCCCCGCCTGTTGCGCGGTCCACGGCAGCACGGTCACGATCACCAGCATCGAACCGACGTAGAAGAAGAGGATGCGCACCACCGCGCTGCGCACCGCCCGCCCCACCGCCCGCGCCGGATCGTCGGTCTCGGCCGCCGCGATGGTGACGACCTCCAGGCCGCCGAAGGCGAACACCACTGTCAGTACGCCGGAGACCACCCCGTCCCAGCCGTTCGGCAGGAAGCCGCCCTGCCCGGTGAGGTTGGTCAGCCCGACCGGATCTGTGTCGGGAAGCACTCCGAAGATCGCCAGCAGCCCGAGCACCAGGAAGACGACGATCGCGGTGACCTTCAGTGCGGCGAACCAGAACTCGAACTCGCCGAAGTTCTTCACCGCCGTCAGATTGGCCGCGGTGAACACCACCATGAAGACCAGCACCCAGGCCCACGGCTCCACACCGGGCACCCAGCCATGGGCGATCTGCGCGGCGGCCGTCGCCTCCACGGCGAGCACGACCACCAGCAGGAACCAGTAGAGCCAGCCCGCGCTGAAACCGGCCCAGCGGCCCAGCGCCCGCTCCGCGTGGACGGAGAAGGAGCCGGAGGCCGGCATCGCCGAGGACATCTCGCCGAGCATCCGCATCACCAGCATCGCGAGCGCGCCCGCGATCAGATACGAGAGGACGATGGCGGGACCCGCGACCGCGATCCCGGCGCCGGAGCCGACGAACAGACCGGCGCCGATCACCCCGCCCAGTCCGAGCATCGTCAGATGGCGCTGCTTCAGACCGTGGGACAACGGCTCGGACTGCGTGGGGGGAGGTGAGTCGTGCATGGGGTGCGGGTCACTCTCGGATCATTTATGGGGAACCTACAGTCTCACGCCGTGCGCCCCGGCCCGGTGAGGGGCCCCACCCCGCCCCCACCTCAGTGACGAGCATCACGCCCAGGTGTGATTGTGTTCCGCGCTTTGTGTGAACCCAACCAATTCCCCAACCCCCGCTTTGTGGGCGGCTGATGGTGATCGAGCGTTAACTCGTGGGCTAACGTCGGCCGGAGTCACCTGTCCTGCTGCCCTCACCCGCGGAGTCCCGATGAGTCTCGCCGCCACCCCCATCCGCTCCGGAGCGGTCCTCGCCGACCTGCTGCCCGTGGCCCGGCACCGCTACGCCGTCGACACGGCCCTGGTCATGGGCGGCGCCGCCCTCACCGGTCTCGCGGCGCAGATCGCGATCCCGCTCTACCCGGTCCCCGTCACCGGCCAGACCTTCGCCGCGCTGCTCGTCGGCACCGCGCTCGGCGCCCGTCGCGCCTTCCTCGCGCTCGCGCTGTACGCCGTCGCGGGTGTGGCCGGGGTGCCGTGGTTCGCCGAGGCTTCCTCCGGTGCCGCGATGCCGTCCTTCGGCTACGTCCTGGGCATGCTGCTCGCCGCCACCGTGGTCGGCGGCCTGGCCCGCCGCGGCGGCGACCGTTCCGTGCTGCGCACCGCGGGCACGATGGTGGTCGGCTCCCTCATCATCTACGCGGTCGGCGTGCCCTACCTGGCGCTCTCCACCGGGATGTCGATGAGCGCGGCCGTCGCGGCGGGTCTGACGCCCTTCCTGATCGGAGACGCCCTGAAGGCGGCCCTGGCCATGGGCGCGCTGCCGGCCTCCTGGAAGCTCATCGGGCGTCGCGGCTGACGCCGTACGCCCCACCGAAGAGGCTCGCCGGGTCGTGACGCGACACCAGACCGGCGAGCCTCTCGCGCGTCCGGGGTCCGTGGAATCCCTCGGTACGGTCCCCGCCGCCGAACGAGAAGTTCAGCAAACGCCCCAGGGCCGTACCCTCCAGGACGCCCGCCACCTCCGCGTACAGCGCCCGTACCGCCGCCACGTCCGTCCCGTCCAGCGGCGACAGCAGCCGCAGGAGGAACCCGGCGTCCCGGTACGGCACCGCGTTCGGAACGGCGGGCTGCCGGGCCAGCGCCCCGCCGAGGTGGTTGAGCTGGACAACCGTCATCATCGGTGCCTTCGGCCCCGTCAGCTCCAGCATCCGTACGGCCACCTCCGCGCCCAGCTCGCCGAGCACGGCACTGTCCCCGTAATAGGCGTGCGGGAACGGTGGATCGCTGTGGATCGTGTGGCTGTCGGTGTACGGCATCTCCCGCAGCGAATCCGCGAGGGCGGGCGCCACCTCCCGCAGCGGCGCGACCAGCCGCTCGCCCTCCGCCGCGCTCCCCGTGTACGCGACCCGCACCGAGACGACGTACCGGCCGCGCATCGGCCCCGGCACCTGCGGGATGTCGGGGAGTGTCAGCGCGGAGAGCGAGGACGTCAGCGCGTCCGGCACGGTCCGCGTCCATTCCAGATAGCGGCGCAGTACGTCGGCGGCGGTGTCGCCGCTCCCGCCGTCGAAGGCGATCGAACCCCCGTACAGCCGCTGCACGGCCACCAGACCGGTCTCCAGCGCCGTGACGACACCGAGGCGGTGGCCGCCGCCCCGCAGTGCCCAGAAGAGCTCGGGCTCGCTGTCCGCGGCGACATGGCGCAGGACGCCGTCGGCGGTCACCAGGTCGAGGGAGCGGACATGGTCGGCCGCGTACCCGAACTCCCTGGCCAGTACGCCCAGTCCACCGCCCAGGGTGTACGAGACGGCGCCGACGCCCGGTGACGAACCGTTGAGCGGGGCGAGGCCGTGCGGGGCGGCGGCCTCGATCACCTGCCCCCAGGTCGCACCCGCCCCGATGCGCGCGGTGCGCCGCTCCGGATCGACGTGGACGGAGTCCATCCGGCGCGTACTGATCAGCACCCCGCCGTCGGCCGTCCCGGGCCGGCCGTGCCCGGTCGCCTCGACGCCCACGGACAGCCCGCGCGCGGCGGCGTACGCCACGGCGGCCCGCACATCGCCGTCGTCCGTGGCGCCCACGACGCGCTCGGGTGCGAGCGCGAAGCCGGTCTGGAAACCGGCCGTCCCGCTCGCGTAGCCGTCGTCACCGGGGCGGAAGGTGGTGGCAGACATGGAAAGGCTCTCCGTTCGCTCGCTGAGTGCTTGCGAAGGAGAGCCTCTCGGGAATACCCGACATCGTCTGTCAGGTATCGACTACTGCTTCCCGGAGTTCAGGGTGTCCTCGACGTTCAGGGTGTCCTCGACACCCTGCCCGGCGCCCGCCTTCCGGCCGCGGAACTCACGTACCAGCGAGATCGCCACCACCAGCGCCGCGACCAGCAGCGAGAGGATGACCTGCTCGCGCCCGGCGTCATCGGTCAGCATGTAGACCAGCACGAACGAGATCATCGCGATCGTCGCCCAGGTCAGATACGGGAAGAGCCACATCCGTACGACCAGCTTCTCCGGCGTCTCGCGCAGGATGATGCCGCGCATCCGCAGCTGGGTGAAGCAGATGACGAGCCAGACGAACAGCGCGATCGCACCGGAGGAGTTCAGCAGGAACGCGAAGACGGTGTCGGGCCACTGGTAGTTGAAGAACACGGCGACGAAGCCGAAGACCACCGAGGACAGGATGGCCGCCGTCGGCACCCCACGCTTGTTCACCTTGGCGAACGCCTTCGGCGCGTCACCGCGCTGTCCGAGCGAGAACCCCATCCGCGAGGCCGTGTAGAGGCCCGAGTTGAGGCAGGAAAGCACCGCGGTCAGCACGATGACGTCCATGACCTGGCCGGCATGCGGGATGCCGATGGAGTTGAGCGCGGCGACGTACGAGCCGTCCTTGACGATCGACGGGTCGTTCCACGGCAGCAGCGTCAGGACGACGAAGATCGAGCCGAGGTAGAAGATGGCGATACGCCAGATCACGCTGTTGGTGGCCTTGGAGACGGCGCGCTGCGGGTCCTCGGACTCACCGGCCGCCAGGGTGACGATCTCGCTGCCCATGAAGGAGAAGACGACCATCAGCACACCGGTGAGGATGGCCCCGGGACCTTCGGGGAAGAACCCGCCGCTGTCCGTGAGATGAGCGATTCCCGAACCGGGGTTGTCCGATCCCGGCAGGAAGCCGAAGACGGCGAGGAAGCCGATGACGACGAAGGCGCCGATCGCCACGACCTTGATCCCGGCGAACCAGAACTCGAACTCGCCGTACGAGCCGACCGAGACCAGGTTCGTCGCCGTCAGCACCACCATCACGATGAGCGCCCAGGCCCACTGCGGTACGCCGGGAATCCAGCCCTCCAGGATCTTCGCACCGGCGGTCGCCTCAACGGCGAGCACCACGACCCAGAAGAACCAGTACAGCCAGCCGATCGAGAAACCGGCCCAGCGGCCCAGGGCCCGGTCGGCATAGGCCGAGAAGGAGCCGGAGCTCGGGCGGGCGACGGCCATCTCGCCCAGCATCCGCATGACGAAGACGACCATGAGGCCGACCAGCGCGTACGACAGGAGGATGGCAGGCCCCGCGGCGGCGATACCGGCACTCGAACCCACGAAGAGGCCGGCGCCGATGACACCGCCGATCGCGATCATCGAGAGATGACGGTTCTTGAGTCCGGCCTGAAGCCCGTCGGGGGAGCCAGGCTGGTCCGGCGTGCCCGGCTTCTCGCCCGGCTCCACCAGAGTCGTCTGCGACGTCATGGATCGAGTCCTTACGTGTTCGGATCGCCTTGTGGGCGTTGCCGCGGTGTGGGGGTGGGGGGTGATGCGGCGGCAAGTCACGCATTCAAGCCCGAGAGTTGCCGGAATGGGAACCCCCTATTCCGTTTCGTTCACCGGATCGTTGTCCGTGTGGCGTTGCGCACACGGACCCCGGAAGCGGCCCAGGCCGCCCCGACCCCGCTGACGGATACCCCGTGATGTTCGTGCCACACTCAGAACATGCGCGTGTACCTCGGCTCCGACCATGCCGGCTACGAACTCAAGAACCACCTCGTCGAGTGGCTGACGGCCCATGGCCACGAGGCCGTCGACTGTGGTCCCCACATCTATGACGCCCAGGACGACTACCCGCCGTTCTGCCTCCGCGCCGCCGAGAAGACGGCAGCGGACCCGGACAGCCTGGGCATCGTCATCGGCGGTTCCGGCAACGGCGAGCAGATCGCCGCGAACAAGGTCAAGGGCGTCCGCGCCGCGCTCGCCTGGAGCGAGCAGACCGCCGCGCTCGGCCGCGAGCACAACGACGCCAACGTGGTCGCCATCGGTGGCCGGATGCACTCGGTGGAGGAGTCCACCAAGTTCGTCGAGATCTTCCTCAGCACCCCGTACTCGGGTGAGGAGCGTCACACCCGGCGCATCGAGATGCTCGCGGCGTACGAGGCGACCGGCGAGCTCCCCCCGATCCCGGCGCACCACCCGCAGCAGGGCTGAACAAGCCGGCACCCGACCCATCCGTGCCGCCGGGCTTCCCCCGGCGGCACGGTCATGTCACCGCAGCACTCCACACTCCGCACTCGTACGGGAGCCGTCGTGCCCGAGGGACACACGATCCACCGCCTCGCCGCGGACCACCGCGAGCGGTTCGCGGGCGCCCCGGTACGGGTCAGCAGCCCGCAGGGCAAGTTCTCCGGCAGCGCCGCCCTGCTCGACGGCCGCACCTTCACGGGCGTGGACGCCCACGGCAAGCACCTCTTCCTCGGCTTCGGGGACCTCGGCTGGGTCCACATCCACCTGGGCCTCTTCGGCAAGCTCGGTTTCGGTACGACCCCGGCCCCGCCGCCCACGGACACGGTCCGGCTGCGCCTGGTGAACGCGGGCCACCACGCGGATCTGCGCGGCCCCACCACCTGCGCCCTGATCACCCCGGCCGAGAAGCAGGCGATACACGACCGCCTCGGCCCGGACCCGCTGCGGACGGACGAGGACGGCGAGCGGGCCTGGCGGCGCATCTCCAGCAGCCGCGTCACGGTCGCGGCGCTCCTGATGGACCAGAAAGTCGTCGCGGGCGTCGGCAACGTCTACCGGGCCGAGGTCCTGTTCCGGCACGGCATCGACCCGTACCGCCCCGGCAGGAACCTCACGCGCACCGAGTGGGACGCGATCTGGGCCGACCTCGCGCTGCTGATGCGCGAGGGCGTCCGCAACAACCGCATCGACACGGTCCGCCCCGAGCACCTGCCCGAGGCCATGGGTCGCGCCCCGCGCGTCGACGACCACGGCGGCGAGGTCTACGTCTACCGCCGCACGCACCAGCCGTGCCACATCTGCACGACGGAGATCCGCACGGCGGACCTGGCCGCCCGCAACCTCTTCTGGTGCCCCACCTGCCAGCACCACTGACCGTGGTGCGCGACCTCCGGCCGCACTGTGTCCTCAATCGCCAACATCCAGCCCGTCCGGCGTTTGAGGACAAACGATTCCGGGCGCCCCCGGGCAACGCGCACCGCCCTAGAACCCGTGCGGCAGCCACGGCTCGACGTCCGAGGAGAACGCCGACGCCGCCTCACCCACCGCCCCCGACCGAAGCTCCCGCACCCGCCCCGCCGCCGCCAGCGGGACGAGCGACACGCCCCCCAGGTACGCGGACCCCAACTCCCGTACCGAAAGCGCCAGATCCGCCTCGTCCTCGGTCCGCCGACAGCTCGCGCCGCCCTTCGCGTCGGCCTGGAGCCGCCAACGCCCCGTGTTCCACGGGCAGAAGGCGTCCTCCACCTCCAGCACCACATCCACAGGCGTCCGGTACGTGCGCGCCTCCAGCGCCGCCCCCACGTCCACCAGGCGTACGTACAGCCCGTCCCGCAGCCGGACACCGCAGCGCCGTACGTCCGAGACGAGGTGCAGCAGCGCGTCGTCCGTCGGCCGGTTGTCGCACGCGACTGTGGACGTCAGGTCGATGTCGAACAGGAACTGCCACAACGCCGCGTACGAGGCAGGGTCCAGCGCCCCCAGATCACGTACCGCGATCGTGCCCTTGGGCCCGGACCGGTCCCACTCGGGCCTGATGTGGAACGTCGCATACCCGACGACCTCCCCGTCCCGCTCCGCGAGCACGCACTGCAACGGAGAACCGCCGTGCCGGACCTGCTCGGGATCGAGCACCGCGTTCCGCTCCCACCCCGGCCTGCGCACCGGCGTCCCCGGCCGGCCCGCGGCCAACTGCCCGTAGACCGCCTCGCAGGCATCGAGCGCCTCCACCGGATTCGCGAACCGCAGCCGGACCTCGCCGGACCCGGCAGGCGCCTGGAGCCGCACCCGCGCGGTGTCGATCTCAAGACCCATCTCCCGGCTGGCCACCCCGTAGCCGAAGCGCCCGTAGATCGCGGGCTCCGAAGCCGTCAGGACGGCCAGCGGCTCACCAAGGGCCAGCACATCGTCCAGCTGGCGCCGCATCATCGACGTCAGCAGCCCACGCCTCCTGTGCGTCGCGGCCACGCTCACCATCGTCACCCCGGCGGCGGGCACGGCAGCACCGCCCGGCACGGTCACCCGGAAGCTGAACGCCCCTGCCGTACCTACGCACTCCGCGCCGTCCCAGACCCCGAGGGACCGCTCGTGCTCGGTCAGCGCGGCCCAGAGCTCACGGGCCTCCGGTGAGGTCGGCACCGCGCCGAAGGCCCGCTCCAGACTCCCGAACCAGTCGTTCCATTCGGAAGGCCGCAGCACGCGAAGTTGTGTCGTCATATGCCATCACTACCAGGGGTACGCCGGTCGAGCGACCCGATTTCGAACACATTGTCACCGGGGTCCCCCTGCACCGAAGCCGTCCGGGTGGATAGGGTCCCCGCAATGGCACGTCGCGGAGGACCAGACTCGTACGCGGCCCGGTGGCGAAGATCGGCGCACCGGGCCCGCATCGCCCTGCGCAAGTCCGGCGTGGACTACTTCCGCGGTGACGGCTCCGACTGGATCGCCCTCGTCGGTCTGCTGCTCACCATTCCGGCCATCACCTGCACCACCCTCCTCAACCCGGTGTGGTCCGCCCCCGCCGCCCTCGTCCTCCCGATCGTCGCGGGCGGTCTGCTGCTGCGACCGGCCAGTCTGCTCGGCCTGTACGCGACCGCCGCCGCCGCGCTGATCGTCGAATCCATCGCGCTCGGCCCGTACGGCGAGGAGCCGGCCCGCGTCACCCCCGGCACTGTGCTGGTGGTCGCGGCCTGCGGCTTCTTCGGCCTGGTCCTCGCCCAGTTCAGGGCACGCGTCGGCGTCCCGTGGCGCCGCGGCGGCACCATGCTCTTCGACCTGCGCGAACGCATCCGCGTCCAGAGCGCCCTGCCGAGGCTGCCCCAGGGCTGGCACCGCGAGATGGCCCTGCGGCCCGCGGGTGGCCAGTCCTTCTCCGGCGACTTCGTCGTCGCGGCCCGCACCAACGGCGGCCGCACCCTGGAAGCCGTGCTCACCGATGTCTCCGGCAAGGGCATGGACGCGGGCTCCCGCGCCCTGCTGCTGTCCGGCGCCTTCGGCGGCCTCCTCGGCTCGCTGCCCCCGCACGGCTTCCTGCCCGCCGCCAACGGCTATCTGCTGCGCCAGGATTGGGACGAGGGCTTTGCCACGTCGATCCATCTGGTCCTGGACCTGGAGTCGGGCGACTACGAGCTCCTCTCCGCGGGCCACCCGCCGGCCCTCCAACTCCACTCGGGCAGCGGCCTGTGGGAGGAGATGGCGGCGGAGGGCCCCCTGCTCGGGGTCTACGACGGGGCGCAGTTCGACGCGGTCAAGGGCCACCTCGCACCCGGCGACGTCCTGATGCTCTTCACCGACGGCCTCGTGGAGACCTCGGACCGGGACATCGCCGAGGGCATCGACCGGCTGACGGGCGAGGCCGACCGTTATGTCGCCACGGGTTTCGAGGGCGCCGCCTGGCATCTGATCGAGGCATGCGCGAAGGACGTCAACGACGACCGCGCGCTGCTCCTGCTGTCCCGCCGCACCTGAACCGCACCTGAACCGTATGTAAGCGGTCGAAACACCCCCACCCGTCAACCGGGCAGGGCCCCGTACTCCTTCTCACGTCCGCCGGGCAGAATCCTGGCCAGTACGTGCGAGCGCCCGGCGGCCAGCGGTGCGAGAACCGCAAGTACGAGCACATATCCGGCGATGAACGGGGAAAGCCGTTCGTCCAGCCCCGCGCCCGCCGCCATCGTGGCGAGGATCAGGGCGAACTCACCGCGCGCCAGCAACGTCGTGGAGATGTTCGCCGTGGCCTTCGGCCCGAAGGCATACACCTTGGCGGCGGCCAGTCCCGCGAACAAGTTCATCGCCATGGTCACCGCGACCGCTGCCAGCACCGGCCACACCACGCTCGGCAGGTCGCCCGGGTTGATCGAGAGGCCGAAGGCGAAGAAGAAGATCGCACCGAAGGCGTCCCGCAGTGGGTGGACCAGCTTGAGGATGCGCGCACCCGAGGCCGTGCTCCCGAGCATCAGACCGACCATGAAGGCACCGATCGCGTCGGCGACACCGAACCACTCCGAGACACCGGCGACGAAGACCGCGGCGCCGAGAAAAGAGATGACGAGGAGTTCGTCGTCCTTGGTGTCGATCAGCCGGGAGACGACCTTGGTACCGAAGCGTGCGACCAGCGCGAGCAGCAGCAGGAAGCCGAACGCCTTGCCCCCGTCCAGGACCGCCGCGGCGAGGCTGTCCGCACCGGACAGGATCGGCTGGAGCGCGGCGAGGTAGAGGGCGAGGAAGACGTCCTCGACGACGATGATGCCGAGGATCGGCTTGGTCTCCGGATTGCCGATGCGTCCCAGGTCGACCAGGACCTTCGTGACGATGGCCGACGACGAGATGCCGAGGACACCGGCGAGCACCAGCGCCTCCGAGGTCCCCCAGCCCAGCGCGAAGCCGAAGCCGAGCCCGGCACCGACATTCAGGGCGAGATACGCGCCCCCGGCGAGCGCCATCTTGCGCCCGCCCTTCTTGAGGTCGTCGAGGTGGAACTCGAGCCCCAGATAGAAGAGCAGCAGCACCAGACCTAGCGCGGAGAGCATCTCCAGGTCGTGCGGGTCGGCGACGAGGACGATGCCGGGGGTGTGGGGGCCGAGCAGAATCCCGGCGAGGATGAACAGGGGGATGGTCGGCAGCCCGATCCGGCCGCCGACGCGGGCGAGGACTGCGGCGGCGAGGAAGGCGCCGCCCATGGCGATGAGGGTGTCTGCGTGTCCGATGGGCCTGATCCTCCGGTCGGTCGGTCAAGAGAGCGTCAAGGAATCGTCAGTAATTAGTTTACCGAACGATTGACGCTGCAACTCTTCGACCCGGTTCGGACCCCTGCCGCGCCCTGCCGTACCCGCGTGCCCGCCCATAGAGTCGGCACCGTGACGACTCCCCGACTGACCCTGGCCGAAGTAGAGGCGATCGCCCGCGAGGCCCATGCGGACCAGACCGACAAGGCGGGACGCCCCTACGCGGAACATCTGGCGGCGGTCGCCGATGGCGTACGGAAGCGGGGCGGGAGCGATGAACAGATCGCCGCGGCCTGGCTGCACGACGCCGTCGAGGACGACGCGCTCACCCGGCAGTGGCTGGACGGGGCGGCCCTGCCGCAGCCCGTCAAAGACATGGTCCTCGCCGTCACCAAACGGGACGGCGAGGACCTCTCCTCGTACACCGCGCGGATTCTCGCGACCCCCGGCGCCCTGCTCGTCAAGGAGTCGGATCTCGCCCACAACGCCGATCCGGCGCGGCTCGCGGTGCTGGAACTGGCCACGCGTACCCGTCTGACCGCGAAATATGCGCAGGTACGAAGGCTTTTGGGGCTCACGGAGGGCGAATAGCCCACCGAACGACGGGTTCAAGCCAACCCGTCGTCGCGCTGACTCAGAGCTTGGTGGCGTCCCGCCGGAACGCCCAGTTCATGTCCGGCTCCGTGGCGAACCGCAGGACGCGACGGACCGGCGGAGTGCAGAACAGGGTCACCGCGGCCGCCGCGGCCAGCGAGACGAACACGAGCCCGCCGGGCGAACCCAGCCACTCGAACCGGTCGAACACCCCGGCGAACCCGGCGCCCTTCACCAGGAAGCCGTGCAGCAGATAGCCGCAGATCGTCCCGGCGCCCAGCACCGTGAACCACATGTGCCGACGCGGCACCCAGGCCAGGAATACGGCGGTCAGGACCAGCGCGCAGCCGAACATCGCAAGCGACATCACGGCCCCGGACCACCAGGGCGCGCCCATCTCCTGCGCACTGTTGCTGCGGTAGAACCAGCCGAGCTGCATCCGCGGCGCGGCCCAGTAGGCGAACAGCAGGGTCCCGGCGAGCAACGGCAGGCTCAGCAGCCTGACTTCGCGCCGCCGCACCAGCTGGAAGTGCTCGGGCTTCAGGACCAGGCCGAGCACGAAGAAGGGCAGGAACTGCAGCACGCGCTGGAGATCGAGGTCGTCGCCGATCGCCGGTGTCACCGAGGCGAGCACAGCGATCCCGAGTGCCACTGGCATCGGGTGGCGCAGGGCCTTCCACACCGGAGTGGTGACCCGCCAGACGCACAGCGCGATCAGGAACCAGGTGAGGTACCACGGGTCGAGCAGGCTGATCTCCTGCTCGGGATCCCCGCCGGCGTACCGCTTGAACAGCGAATACGCGGTCTCGAACAGCACGTAGGGCACGGCGACACTGGTGAGCAGGCGCTTCACCTTGCCCGGGGTCATCTCGAACGAGCGCGAGAAGTAGCCCGAGATGAGGATGAACGCGGGCATGTGGAACGCGTACACGACCATGTACAGCGCCCGGGCGGCCCGGCTGCCGTCCATCACCGGTTCCCAGGCGTGCGCGACCGCGACGAGCACGATCGCGAGGAACTTCACGTTGTCGAAGTAGGCATCACGCTTTTTGGCCGGTGTGGAGGCGGCGGGACCGGTCGGCACGGTGGTGGGGGGAGTGCCGGGGGCCGTCAGGGTCTGCTCGTGTCTGGGCTCCGACTCCCGGGTCGCAGGGGGGAGTGGGGCCCTCTGAAATACGCTCGGAGCTTGGAACATCTAAGGCACCCTAGACCCGCCGATTGCAATTCGTAAAACCCTCGACGGATATCGCGTGTTCCCGCTCATTCGGAAGCGAAACCACCGACATCCGCCCGCTATGCACCATTTAATCCCCCTTAAATGGTGCATAGCGGAGGGTGGTTGGGGGATGTGAATTTCATCCCACTGGCCCCAGGGAATGGGCTGTGAACGAAGTGTGGGGATATGGAAACGGTCACATTCATTTAAATTCCCCTTACCCGGCGCACAGTTACTTCACAGCTGCCTCACAGCTCGGCCCGCAGCCCGTACGCCGCACGGCCGGGGCTGTCGGGGCGCCCGCCCGGAGTCGTCCGCCCCGGGGTGTGCGCGGGCGCGAGTATGGCGCGATTCGGACAGGTCGATTCGTCACCTGGCAGCAACTGCACGGGAGTTGGTGGCACGATGGACGCGACGGGGCGTGCTGGAGCGCACGCTGCCGGGCCGGCAAGGCGGACCGACCAAGGGTGTGATCAGTCGTGGCCATTTCACTGTCTGTGGTGCTTCTGTTGGCGATCATCCTGGTGGTGCTGATCCGCGGTGGGTCCATCAAGGCCGGGCCCGCGATCGTCGCAGTGCTCTTCGGCTTCTTCCTGGCATCGACCGGCATGGCGCCGTCGATCAACAGGTTCATGAACTCGCTCGCGGACACCATCAACCAGATCAGCTTCTGACCTGTACGGCTCTGCTCTGTACAGACCTGCACAGGCTGAAAACGCAAAGGGCCCGGTTCGGCAGTGACTGCCGAACCGGGCCCAGGCGTGGAGCGGGCGACGGGAATCGAACCCGCGTAGCTAGTTTGGAAGACTAGGGCTCTACCATTGAGCTACGCCCGCATGCACCGCACCGCAGGTCCGTGGACCTCGGCACGAACAGCATCGTAGCGGGTCCGCGGTGTGCTCCGCACACCCGTTGCGGGACCGGCCGGCCGGCTGCCCGGCACCCGCTGCCGGACACGCCCTGTGAGGCGCCTGGTGCAAAGCGTGCGCTGCACCGCCCGACGGCATGTACCCTACGTGTCGCACCGACGGGGTGTGGCGCAGCTTGGTAGCGCGTCCGCTTTGGGAGCGGAAGGTCGTCGGTTCGAATCCGGCCACCCCGACCACAGGCAAGATCGCATTGGGGTAGTCCTCCCCCTTGCCGTTACTATGCAAATTGCGTGCCCGTGTGTCCCATGAACCGGGCCCGATCCGCGAAGCCGCCCCCGGCGGTCCAGCAGAACCCCAAGAAGTCAGCCCCCAAGGAGACCGAACCGTGAAGAGCGCCGTGGAGACCCTGAACCCGACCCGGGTTCGGCTCAGCATTGAGGTGCCCTTCGAGGAGCTCAAGGACAGCCTCGACGCGGCGTACAAGAAGATCAACCAGCAGGTCACGGTGAAGGGCTTCCGTAAGGGCAAGATCCCCAACCGGGTCATCGACCAGCGGTTCGGCCGTGGTGCTGTGCTGGAGGAGGCCGTCAACGACGCCCTCCCGAAGTTCTACACCGAGGCTGTCAACGAGGGTGAGCTCAACGTTCTGGGCCAGCCCGAGGTCGACATCACCGAGCTGAAGGACGGCGAGCTGCTGTCCTTCACTGCCGAGGTTGACGTGCGCCCCGAGATCGTGATTCCGGACTACTCCGGCATCGAGGTCACCGTGGACGCCCTCGAGGTCACCGACGAGGACGTCGAGAAGGCCGTGGAGCAGCTCCGCGAGCGCTTCGCCTCCACCAACCCGGTCGAGCGTGCCGCCGCCGAAGGCGACGTCGTCACGATCGACCTGGAGGCCAAGGTCGAGGGAGAGGTCCTTGAGGACGGCGTGGCCGCCGGTGTCTCGTACACCATCGGTTCCGGCGAGCTCCTCGAAGGCATCGACGAGGCCGTGACCGGCCTGGAGGCCGGTGGCGAGGCCACCTTCACCTCTCAGCTGAAGGGCGGCTCCGCCGAGGGCAAGGATGCGGAGGTCACCGTCAAGGTCACCACCGTCGCCGCCCGTGAGCTTCCCGAGCTGGACGACGAGTTCGCCCAGATGGCGAGCGAGTTCGACACGCTCGACGAGCTGAAGGCGGACAGCCGCAAGCGCCTCGAGAACACCAAGCAGTACGACCAGGCCACCCAGGCCCAGGAGCGCGTCCTCGACGAGCTGCTGAAGCTGGCCGAGGTCCCGATCCCCGAGAAGCTTCTCGCGGACGAGGTCCAGACCCGCAAGCACAACCTCGAGCACCACCAGCTCGGCCAGATGGGCATCGACCTCGAGAAGTACCTGGAGATCCAGGGCAAGACGCTCGAGGAGTTCGAGGCCGAGACCGCCGAGCAGGCGATCAAGGGCATCAAGACCCAGTTCATCCTCGACGAGCTCGTCAACAAGGAGAAGCTGAACGTCAACCAGGAGGAGCTCACCGAGCACCTCATGCGGCGCGCTGCTTCCTCCGGCATGAGCCCCGACCAGTTCGCCCAGGCCGTCGTCGAGGGTGGCCAGGTGCCGATGCTCGTCGGCGAGGTCGCCCGCGGCAAGGCGCTCGCCGTTGTCGTCGAGGCCGCCAAGGTCGTCGACACCAACGGTGAGATCGTCGACCTCGAGGACGACGAGGAAGAGACCACGGAGGCCGTCGAGGCCGCCGAGGGTGACACCGAGGCTGTTGCCGAGGAGAAGCCCGAGGCCTGAGCCTCGTAACGATCCGTTCGACGGGCCCCGGACGCGTGTGCGTCCGGGGCCCGTCGTCGTATCGGCGTGCGACTGTCGGAACCTTGTGCGGACTGCTTACCTTGCGCTCCCAGCGAACAGTTGAGGAACCGGGATGGCGTTGTCCTACCTGCGCGTTAGGGTCCATGAAGGAAGGGTGGAGGAGTCCCCGCCCACCCGGTACGAAGACGCTGAGACGGCCGGAGCCGTCAGAGACGAGCAGGTGGATACGTGACGAATCTGATGCCCTACGCCGCCGGAGAGCCGTCCCTCGGTGGTGGCCTCGGCGACCAGGTCTACAGCCGACTGCTCGGTGAGCGCATCATCTTCCTCGGTCAGCAGGTCGACGATGACATCGCCAACAAGATCACCGCACAGCTGCTGCTCCTTGCCGCCGATCCGGACAAGGACATCTACCTCTACATCAACAGCCCCGGTGGCTCGGTGACCGCAGGTATGGCGGTCTACGACACCATGCAGTACATCCCGAACGACGTCGTCACCATCGGTATGGGCATGGCGGCCTCGATGGGCCAGTTCCTGCTGACCGGTGGTGCGGCCGGCAAGCGCTTCGCGCTCCCGAACACCGACATCCTCATGCACCAGGGTTCGGCCGGCATCGGCGGTACCGCCTCGGACATCAAGATCCAGGCCCAGTACCTGCTCCGGACGAAGCGGCGGATGGCGGAGATCACCGCCCAGCACTCCGGCCAGACCGTGGAAACGATCATCCGCGACGGCGACCGTGACCGTTGGTACACGGCGGAAGAGGCCAAGGAGTACGGCCTCATCGACGAGATCATCACGGTCGCGTCGGGCATCCCGGGCGGCGGCGGTACCGGCGCCTGATCCGGCTTCCACCGGACCGGCACCACCTTCCGCACCTCTCGTACGCCGAGAACCCAGCCCACAGAACGCCACCAGGATGGTGAAGACCCACATGAACAACTTCCCCGGCGCCTCCGCGAGCGGCCTCTACACCGGCCCGCAGGTGGACAACCGCTACGTCATCCCGCGCTTCGTGGAGCGCACCTCGCAGGGTGTGCGTGAGTACGACCCGTACGCGAAGCTCTTCGAGGAGCGCGTGATCTTCCTCGGCGTCCAGATCGACGACGCCTCGGCCAACGACGTCATGGCGCAGCTCCTGTGCCTGGAGTCGATGGACCCGGACCGCGACATCTCGATCTACATCAACAGCCCCGGCGGCTCGTTCACCGCGCTCACCGCGATCTACGACACGATGCAGTTCGTGAAGCCGGACATCCAGACGGTCTGCATGGGCCAGGCGGCCTCCGCCGCCGCCGTCCTGCTGGCGGCGGGCACGCCGGGCAAGCGCATGGCGCTCCCCCACGCCCGTGTGCTGATCCACCAGCCGTCCTCGCAGACCGGCCGTGAGCAGCTCTCCGACCTGGAGATCGCGGCCAACGAGATCCTCCGGATGCGCACCCAGCTCGAGGAGATGCTGGCCAGGCACTCCACCACCCCGCTGGAGAAGATCAGCGAGGACATCGAGCGCGACAAGATCCTTACCGCGGAGGACGCCCTCGCGTACGGTCTGGTGGACCAGATCGTCTCCACCCGTAAGACCACCGCAGGCGCTTCCGTCTGAGCCGGTCTTTCCCCTTGGCACATTCCGTTTGCACGGTCTCGGCCATGTGAACCGTGCCAAGGGGGGCCCGTACGGGGGGTCAGGCAAGGTACCGTCGGATAGAGGCACCAGGAGCCGCTGAACCAGGCGTCTCCCAGGCGAAGGGGAAGCACCTCGTGGCACGCATCGGTGATGGCGGCGACTTGCTCAAGTGCTCGTTCTGCGGAAAGAGCCAGAAGCAGGTGAAGAAGCTCATCGCGGGACCCGGTGTGTACATCTGCGATGAGTGCATCGATCTCTGCAACGAGATCATCGAGGAGGAGCTCGCGGAGACCTCCGAGGTGCGGTGGGAGGAGCTTCCCAAACCGCGCGAGATCTACGAGTTCCTCGAGGGGTACGTCGTAGGGCAGGAGCCCGCGAAGAAGGCCCTCTCGGTCGCTGTGTACAACCACTACAAGCGGGTCCAGGCGGGCGAGAACAGCAGCGGGGCCAGCCGCGACGACGCGATCGAGCTCGCCAAGTCCAACATTTTGCTGCTGGGCCCCACGGGCTCGGGCAAGACGCTGCTGGCGCAGACGCTGGCCCGCATGCTCAACGTCCCGTTCGCCATCGCAGACGCGACGGCGCTGACGGAGGCCGGCTATGTCGGCGAGGACGTCGAGAACATCCTGCTGAAGCTGATCCAGGCCGCTGACTACGACGTCAAGAAGGCCGAGACGGGGATCATCTACATCGACGAGATCGACAAGGTCGCCCGTAAGAGCGAAAACCCGTCGATCACCCGCGATGTCTCGGGCGAGGGCGTCCAGCAGGCCCTGCTGAAGATCCTGGAGGGCACCACCGCCTCCGTACCGCCGCAGGGCGGCCGGAAGCACCCGCACCAGGAGTTCATCCAGATCGACACGACGAACGTGCTGTTCATCGTGGGCGGTGCCTTCTCCGGTCTGGAGAAGATCATCGAGTCGCGGGCCGGCGCCAAGGGCATCGGCTTCGGCGCGACGATCCGGTCCAAGCTGGAGATCCAGGCGAGCGACCAGTTCCAGGAGGTCATGCCGGAGGACCTGGTGAAGTTCGGGATGATCCCCGAGTTCATCGGCCGCCTCCCCGTGCTGACCTCGGTCCACAACCTGGACCGCGAGGCACTGCTCCAGATCCTGGTCGAGCCGCGCAACGCGCTGGTGAAGCAGTACCAGAAGCTGTTCGAACTCGACGGTGTGGAGCTGGAGTTCGAGCGCGAGGCACTGGAGGCCATCGCCGACCAGGCGATCCTGCGCCAGACGGGCGCGCGCGGTCTGCGCGCCATCATGGAGGAAGTCCTCCAGTCCGTGATGTACGAGGTGCCGTCCCGCAAGGACGTCGCCCGCGTCGTCATCACACCGGACGTCGTCCGCAACAACGTCAACCCGACGCTGGTCCCGCGCGAGCCGCGCACGATCGGCAAGAACGACGGCGGCCGGCACGAGAAGTCCGCGTAGCGGCACGCATTCCAGATACGCCGAAGGGGCGCCCAGCCGGGTTGAACGGC